>NZ_JBIVZV010000002.1:0-504653 GCF_044759735.1 Streptomyces sp. NPDC100445
GGCAGATCTTCCGCAGATCCCGATGCAGCCCCAACCGCATGACGTCAATCGCCAAAGCCGTCCTCACCCTAGAGCGGCAACGCTGAAGAAGCTCAGTGGAGAAGGCGCGACCTGGGGAGTCCGCCCATGCCTGCCCAGTGGAGCCGTGTCTTTCCCGGCCTCTCGGAAGAGGTGGCCCATGCTCGTCACTTCGCCGCCTCACGGTCGGGCGACCGCGGTCGCCGGCGACCGACGGGCACTGTGCCGCTGGACTCGCCGGCGTCCGTGACGCTCCTGAGCTGGACGCCGATCTGTCGTGGCTGGTCGCAGCGGGTCGGCGCGAGGACGGCTCGGGCGATGACTTCTGTGCAGCTCTTGAGGCCGACGGCCGCGCCGCCCGGGCTCGCTACAACGCGGAATATTCCGACGGCCTGAAGACCGCGACACACACCGCTCACCTCCTGCCCGCGCGCGAGGACCACGTCCGGTACCGCGCCGAGGCCGGTGTCCGCTTCGTGCGCCGCCTGCGGGCGACTCTGCGGTACCTGGCGCACGCCACGCTGCGCGACGGCCGTGAGCACACACGCGAGTTCGACACCTTCACCCTTGGCCTCCAGGTGCGGGCGGACGACGGCCAGGAGACCTACCTCGCCGTCCGGATCACCGGCTCCATTCCGCCGAACCTGACCGTGCTGATCCTGCGCAATGTCCCCGGCTGCGAGGCTGAGGGTTGGTATCCGGAGTACGCCCTGCCTGAGCGGGACCTGCTCCCGGCCGAACAGGCGTGGTCCAACCTCATGGACCCACGTGCAGCTGCCCAGGTACCGGACGAGGACCGGTAGCCAGGCGTCCGTCGGCGCGAACTGCAACCCCGATGTCGGGGTATGTATTCACGATCGTGGACAGTCGAGGCGCTTGGTCTCACGGCGATGTACATCCGGACATCAAAGAACCCCTCACGCGTTTCCGCAGGGAGAGGGTGTGTGCGCCCCCGGCAGGACTCGAACCTGCGGCCAAGCGCTTAGAAGGCGCCTGCTCTATCCACTGAGCTACGGGGGCCGGGTGGGGTGGCCCCGTGACCGGTGCCCTGGTGGGGGCGGTTCCGTGACGGTGCCGGGGTCAAGGATAGGGCTCCCGGTTCCTCGACCCTGTCGCTTCCCCTCCGTGGCTCGATGTGGAGGTTCGGTGAAGCGGTCCTGATAATCGCAGGCAGGTACGAATCGTGCACCGTTTTTGGCACTCCGCGCCACCGGGTGTTGTGTACTCGTTATGCCTCGGCTGTGCCTGTGTCCCAGTCGTCCCCTCCGTCCGATCTGTCCCGTCGGCACGCAGACATGTCTATATGCTTCAGAATTCCCTCAAAATTGGGCATTCTTCACATGTGGTGACCTTGGACGTACGGCCTCAGCTGCTCGACACACTCTCCGCTCTGCGCGACCGTGTCGCCGCCGCACGCTTTCCGCTGCCCCTGGCCGGGGCCCCACGCGCGCGTGCCAACCGCGACGAACTCCTCGCGCAGCTCGACGACTACCTCGTACCCCGGCTCCGGGAGCCCGAGGCGCCGCTGCTCGCCGTCGTCGGCGGCTCCACGGGCGCGGGGAAGTCGACGCTCGTCAACTCACTCGTCGGGCGGCGGGTGAGCGAGGCCGGCGTGCTGCGGCCGACCACCCGGACGCCGGTGCTGGTCTGCCATCCTGAGGACCATCACTGGTTCAGCGGCATGCGCGTGCTCCCCGACCTGACGCGCGTGTGGGTGCCCCACCAGGACCCCGGCGACGAATTCATGCCACCCGGTGAGGATCCCGGACGCGTACTGCGCGTGGAGTCCGCCGACTCGCTGCCCCGCGGGCTCGCCCTCCTCGACGCCCCCGACATCGACTCCCTGCTCGCCGACCACCGGGTCCTCGCCGCCGAACTGATCTGCGCGGCCGACATCTGGATCATGGTCACGACGGCCGCCCGCTACGCCGACGCCGTCCCCTGGCACCTGCTGCGCACCGCCAAGGAGTACGACGCCGCGCTCGTCACCGTCCTGGACCGGGTGCCCCACCAGGTCGTCTCCGAGGTGTCCCGGCAGTACGGCGCCCTGCTCACCAAGGCCGGCCTCGGTCACGTACCCCGCTTCACCGTGCCGGAGCTGCCCGAGTCGGCCTGGGGCGCCGGCCTGTTGCCCGCCACCGCCGTCGCGCCCCTGAAGAGCTGGCTCACCCAGCACGCGCAGGACGCCACCGCCCGGCAGCACGTCATGGCCCGTACCGCCTACGGCGTCCTCGACTCGCTCAAAGCCCGCATGCCCGAACTGGCCAGTGCCGCCGCCGCCCAGTACGCCGCGGCCCTCCGGCTCACCTCCGCCGTGGAGACCGCGTACGACCGCGAGCACGACCGGGTACGCGGCCGCCTCCAGACCGGTGCCGTACTCGCCGGAGACGCTCTCAAACGCTGGCGCGCCTACCCGCTGGACTGCACCGCCGGGGAACTCCTCGACGCCCTCGTGGAGAGCCTCGCGGCCCTGCTGCTCTGCGCCGTCACCGCCGCGGACGAACGCGTCGACGACGCCTGGCGGCGCGAACCGGCCGCGGCCGCCCCCGGCCTCACCGGCCGCGACGTGTCCCTGGAGAGCGCCGAGCACCGTATCGGCCTGGCGGTACGGCGCTGGCGGCGCGAGTTGGAGGAGTACGCCGAGGACGAGGTACGGGACCTGGACCGCACCGGCGTGCCGGACTCGGAGGGCGTCGCCGCCCTGGTCGCCACCGCGGTGCTGGGCGGGCGCCGGGCGCGCACCGCGGGAGAGGGACTCGCCGAACGGCTCGGCGCCCATGGCGCGCTGCGGCTGCGGGACCGCGCCGGCCGGCTGCTCGTCGAGCACGTCGACCGGGTCGTGCACGCGGAACGGGAGCGGCGCCTCGCCCCGCTCGACGCCCTGGACGTCCACCCCGAGCACCAGGCCGACCTCATCGCCGCGCTGTCGCTACTTCAGAAGGAGAGGTGACCGGTGACCGCCGTCACTGACCAGGACCACACCGAACACACCGACCGCATGAGCCGCCCCGATCACGGCAGCGACGGTGGCGGAACCCGGTCCCCGGAGCGCAGCGGTCGGGCCGGTACGGCCCCCACGGAGAACGCCACGACCACCGCGCGCGCCGACGGCCCCGCGAAGGGACACGCCCAGATGAGCACCGTGAGGGGACAGGCGAGCCGTGCGGAGGGGAGCCGTGGCGACGACGGCCCCGGCGGTGACCAGCGCCCCGTCGGACCCGGTCCCCGGCCCGCCGTCGTGAGCGCCCTCAGGGACGCCGCGAGCCAGGACACCGACGGGACGGGGGAGACCGCGGACCATGACGGTGACGACGAGGGCCAGGGTCACAGCCACGGTCACGCCCACGGTGACACCCACGATCACGGTCACGGTCCCGATGACAGCCAGGGGCACGGCCACAGTGACGCGGAGGACGACGGCAAGGGCAAGGACACGGGCAAGGAGACCCTCCGTGAGCCGCACGCGCGTGTGACGGGCGACGACGCCGACCGCGAGACCCCCGACCGCGAGACCCCGGATCGCGAGACCCCCGACCGTGAGCGGCCCGTGCGCGAAACCCGGGCCGCCGAGATCGCCGCCGTTCCCCGTCCGCACCTCCACCCGTCGAAGTCCCGCCCCACGGCGGAGGCCAAGCCGGCCACCGGCACCGGCACCGGCACCGGCAACGACCCCCGCGGCACGGACCGCGACCCCGGCGCGCACACCAGGAGCAGGCCGGAGACGAAGCCCGAGACGAAAGCGGAACCGAAGCCGGAGCCGGAGCCGAGGATCACGGCGGAGCCGAAGGCGAACGCGGACACGAAGGCCAAAGCGAAAACCGGCACCGGCGCCGGAGCGGCCACCGCAGCCGATGCGGAATCCCAGGAGGCATGGGACGACGGGCTCATCGCCCGGCGCGTCACCGAGGCCAACGCAGCCGCCCTCGCCGCTGAGCGCGCCTGCGCGATCGAGCCCGTGCACCGCGCGCCGGCCGCCCACATCCCGGCCCCGCTGGCCTACGACGGCCCGCTGCGCTCCCGGCTGGACGCCCTGCGCGAGCTCGTCGGGCTGTCCCGTACCCGTCTGGACAGCCACACCCTCGCCGAGGCGGGGCGGGTCCTGGACGAGGCCGCGGCCCGCCGCAAGCTGTCCGGTCGGCACACCGTCGTCGCCCTCGCCGGGGCCACCGGCAGCGGCAAGTCCCAGCTGTTCAACGCCCTCGCGGGGGTGCCGATCTCGGAGACCGGCGTACGGCGCCCCACCACCGCCGCGCCCATCGCGTGCAGCTGGAGCGACGGCGCGGCAGGACTCATCGACCGGCTCGGCATCCCCGGCCGGCTGCGCCGCAGGCCGCTGCACAGCCAGGACAGCGAGGCGCAGCTGCGCGGCCTGGTCCTGATCGACCTCCCCGACCACGACTCCGCGGCCGTACAGCACCGGGAACAGGTGGACAGGATCCTGCGGCTGGTGGACGCGGTGATCTGGGTCGTCGATCCCGAGAAGTACGCCGACGCCATCCTCCACGAACGCTACCTGCGGCCCATGGCGGGCCACGCGGAGGTCATGTTCATCGTCCTCAACCAGGTCGACCGGCTGCCCGGGGACGCCGCCGACCAGGTCTTGGACGACCTGCGGCGCCTGCTGGACGAGGACGGCATCGCGCTCGGCGAGTACGGCGAACCGGGCGCCACGGTCCTCGCACTGTCCGCTCTCACCGGTGAGGGCGTCGGTGATCTGCGCGAGTCGCTCGGCGAGTTCGTGGCCGAGCGCGGGGCGGCGGCCCGCCGGGTGGCGGCCGACCTGGACGCCGCCGCGGCCGAACTGCGGCCCGTCTACGCCACCGGACGGCGGGTCGGCCTGACCGAGGAGGCACGCGAGGAGTTCGCCGCGCGGCTCGCGGACGCGGTGGGCGCCACGGCGGCGGGCGAGGCCGCCGAACGCGCCTGGCTGCGCAACGCCAACCGTGCGTGCGGCACGCCGTGGCTGCGGCTGTGGCGCTGGTACCACGGTCGCGGCGAATCCACGACGGGCCGCATCACGGTGCGCTCCCAGGCGGACGAGGAGGCCACGGCCCGCCAGCGGGTGGAACAGGCGGTCCGTACGGTCTCCGAGCGCGCCTCTGCCGGGTTGCCCACGCCGTGGGCGCAGGCGGTGCGCGAGGCGGCCGTGCGTGGTTCCCAGGGACTGTCCGAGGCGCTGGACGAGCTGGCGGCGCGGGCCGGGCTCCCGCCGGGCCGGCCGCCGCGGCCGGGTTGGTGGCCGATGGCCGTGCTGGTCCAGGCGTCGATGACCTTGCTCCAGGTGGTGGGAGGCCTGTGGCTGGTGGGTCAGATCGCGGGCGTGATGGCGCCGAACCTCGGTGTGCCGGTGCTGTTGATGGTGTGCGGGATCGTCGGCGGGCCGCTGGTGGAGTGGGCGTGCCGGATGGCGGCCCGCGGCCCCGCGCGACGCTACGGCCAGGAAGCGGAACGCCGGCTGCGGGAAGCGGCGGCGAGCTGCGGCCGGGCCCGGGTGCTGGACCCGCTGGCGTCGGAGCTGCTGCGGTACCGGGAGGTGCGTGAGCAGTACGGCAGGGTCGCGCGGAGTGGCGCCGCGGTGGGGTGAGCGGGGCAGGGGGGAAGCACGGAACAAGGGGATGGCCACCCGTGTGGGTGGCGCGGTTCTCCACAGGTGGATGGTCGTCCACAGCGCTCGGCGGGCCCGGCCCGGCGGAGGCAGTCTGAGGTCACGGCGATCGCACGGCGGGTCCGGCGAAGACACGCGGGACGTACGGGCGGTCGGCGGGAGGTGCGGGCGCGTACGGCAGTCGTACGCGCCGGCACGGCAGACGCAGCCGTACGGGACGGGCCCGTACGCGTGCCCGCCCGGCCGGAAGGGGACGGGCGAGGGAGGGGAACGAGGAAATGAACGAGACCATCGTGTGCGTGGTGGGCAACGTGGCGACCCAGCCGGCGTACCGCGAACTGGCGGCGGGGCCGTCGGCGCGGTTCCGGCTGGCGGTGACCGCGCGCTACTGGGACCGGGAGAAGAACGCGTGGGCGGACGGCCACACCAACTTCTTCACCGTGTGGGCCAATCGGCAGCTGGCGGTCAACGTGGCCGCGTGCGTGGAGGTGGGCCAGCCCGTCGTCGTGCAGGGCCGGTTGAAGGTGCGCACGGAGCAGCGCGAAGGACAGCAGCAGTGGACGTCGGCCGACATCGACGCGGTGGCGATCGGCCACGACCTGTCCCGCGGTACGGCGCTCTTCCACCGCGCGGCCAAACCGGAGGCGCCTCCGACGGCGAACCGGCCGGAACCCGATTGGGAGACACCCCGGCCCGCCGTCGCCCAGGAGGACGAGAGCGCACGACGACCGAAGGAGGCGGTCGCGACGGTGACATGAGGACAGGTCACGCGCGGACGGCCCGACCGGGCGTCGGGGCGGTGTCGACCGGGGGCGCCGGGAGGGCGGCGGCGACCCGGCCGGGCGCGCCGTTCCGTGGAGCGCCGACTCAGGCGACGCGCACGGTGGACGCTGCCCCGACTCCCCGTACGAACCGGTTGATTTATCGATATGGCCAGCTCATCAACGGTCCTGGCGATAACGATTCCAGATCGGATCGGCCTTCGGATGATCCGACCGGCGGGCCGGGCTCCGCCTGATCCATAGGATGCCGGGCGTGCCCCTAGGGGCTGCCGATTCTGCTGGTGGGACCGTCCCCCACGTCCAACGGGTCCTGCTCGAAGGGGAATTCTGTGCTTGCTGCGCTCTCTGGGTTCTGCCGGTCCACCGGGGCGGCCCGCCTGGCCGCCGCCACCACGGTGTCCGGTCTCGCGGCAGCCGGCGTGCTGTCCGGCGCCGGTACGGCCATGGCCGAGGGGACCCCGCAGAGACAGGGCGGCGCCACCGCGACGATCAACGGCCTCAAGACGTACGGCGAGGCCGTGATCCACGGGACGGGCGGTGACCAGCGGGTGTCGGCGGGCCTGTTCGAGATGTCCGTGGACGGCGGCGGCACCTTGCAGACGTACTGCGTCGACCTCCACAACCCGACCCAGCGTGACGCCCCTTACCAGGAGACGTCCTGGAGCGGTACGTCGCTGGGCACCAACAGGGGCGCCGGCCGAATCCGTTGGATACTCCAGCACTCCTACCCCCAGGTCAACGACCTCGCCGCGCTCGCCCGGCGGGCCGGCACGAGAGGACTGACCGAGCAGGACGCGGCAGCCGGCACCCAGGTGGCCATCTGGCGCTACTCGGACGGCGCCAAGGTCGACGCCGTCGACCCGCGGGCCGAGAAGCTCGCCGACTACCTGGAGAGGAGCGCCCGCGACAGCGCCGAACCGCAGGCGTCGCTGACCGTGGACCCGCCCGCGGTCTCCGGCAGGCCCGGCGGCCTGCTCGGACCGGTGACCGTGCACACGAACGCGGGCGCCGTCACGGTGAGCCCGCCGGCGACCGCCGCCGCCGACGGGGTGAGGATCACCGACAAGACCGGCAAGGTGGTCACCTCCGCGAAGGACGGCAGCCGGCTCTACTTCGACGTGCCCGAGGACGCGGCGGACGGCACGGCCGAGCTGACCGTGCTGGCGTCGACCACTGTGCCGGTGGGCCGCGCCTTCGCCTCCGAGAGCCGCAGCCAGACCCAGATCCTGGCGGGCTCCAGCGAGTCCACGGTGGCGGCGGCCGTGACCGCCACCTGGGCCGCCGAGGGCGCCATACCGGCGATCTCCGCCCACAAGAACTGCGCCGGGCGCGGCCTGGACATCAGCGTCGCCGACAAGGGCGACCAGCCGTTCACCTTCGAGCTGATGGGCGCCGAGCACACCATCCCGGCGGGCTCCTCCCGCACCGTGACCGTCCCGCTCCAGGAGGACCAGGCCTATGACTTCACGGTCACCGGCCCCCATGGCTTCAGCCACCGCTTCACCGGGGTCCTGGACTGCCGCACCCAGGGGGCGGTCACCACGGAGACGACCCAGCTGCGCAGCGAGCCCAGCCCCGCCACGGTGGGCGCCGTCACCGCGGACACCACCGACCTGGCCGCGACGGGCGGCTCGGCGATCACCCCGCTGATCGCGGGCGTGGCCATCGGCTTCGTGGTGATAGGCGGCGCCGTGCTGGTGGTGCTGCGCCGGAAGGAGACGTCCCCCGACGCGTGACGGCGCCGCACGGATCGGGGATCTGTTCGTCACCGAGCCGGGTGTCGAGGCGGGCACTGGGTTCTCGACCGCGCACCGCAGGCACTGCGGGTTCCCCGTGGGCGGCGGCCTGCTCAGCGCGACCCCGGCCGGGCTCCGCACGGGCAGCGTGGCGCAGTCGCTCTCCCGGTTCCGCCGCACGGCCCCGTTCCGGCCGCCGACCCGGAGCGCGCGGCCGCAGGTCCCTCGTCTGACGGAGGGGCTGGGGGTCAGCCCAGGGTGACGACCATCTTGCCGAGGGCTTCTCCGGCCTCCATGGCCCGGTGGGCTTCCACGATCTCGTCGAACCGGAAGACCCGGGTGGGACGGCCCCGGAGGACACCGAGGTCGACCTTGGCGTAGATCTCGTTCAACGGTACGTCGGTGAGCGGGAACGCGGGGGTGCCCAGGACGAAGGCGCTGCCGAAGAAGCTGAGTCGGACTCCACTGGGGAGATCGGCGATCGGGTCGAAGTCCCGCACAGGCTCGAATCCGCCCAGGAAGCCGAGCTGGCAGACCTGGCCGCGTGGCCGGACCAGGGCCAGCGAGTCACGCAGGGTGCTGTTGCCGACGACGTCGAACACCGCGTCGACGCTGATCCCCCGTTCCGAGACCTGGTCGGCGAGCGCGCCGTCGTCGATGAGCACGTCGGCGGCCCCGAGCTCCTTCAGCAGTGGCGCTCGCCGCGGATCCCGAGTCGTGGCGAGCACGGTCGCGCCGTGGTCGACCGCGAGGTTGACGGCGGCTTGGCCGAGCGAGGAACCGCGCCTACCGGCCGCAGACCAACGGCAAGGTCGAACGCTTCAACCGCACCCTGCTCGACGAATGGGCCTATCTGCGGCCCTACACCAGCAACACCGAACGCACCGCAGCCCTGGCAGACTTCCTGCACACCTACAACCACCACCGCTGCCACACCGCACTCGGCGGCCAGCCACCCATCACCCGCGTCAACAACCCTGCGGGTCAATACACCTAGATCACCGCACCGCTCTCCTGGAGCGGATGTCGCAGTTCGAATCCTGCCGGCGGCACAGCGAGAAGGGCCAGCTCAGGAGAGGTTTCCTCCTAGGCGGGCCCTTCGGCGCTTCAGACGCCGTGCTACACGCGTGGTCGCCGAGCGCGGCCTGCACCCGCTCGGCTCCTCCCGAAGCCGCGAATCTCTTGCCGGACCTATTTCTCGGGGCTTCCAGCAGACCGAGCACCGACGGCACCAGCAACCTCCACGAGCGACACGAGCGGACGAACCACGCCCATCTCTCCTGCCGCCAGTCGGAGTTCATGCCCACCCAAATCGAACCAAACGATTACATTCGGAAAGCGGAATGGCGTCTCAGTTCAGTCTCTTCCCCATGCGCGCTGAAAACCTCTCTGTGTCCTTCGTGTGCCACCACTCGAACAGGTGAGTGCGCACAAGGAACCCGAGGTAATCCAGGGACTCTTCGGAGAGGTCTCCGCTCACCAGACTTGCTTCATGGCCTTGGTAGTCAAGTGAGACTTCCCAGAGCTGACCTGAGACGCTGACCTGGATTTTGAGAAGCAATTCAGGGAAGACGGATGACACCTTCACTTCAAGGACTTCAAGAGAGGTTCCGCCTCCCTCGCTCTGCAGTCCTGAAAGCTTTTGAGTGAGTGCTTCCCTTACTTGGTCTGGGGTGGCCATATAGATCCTCTCAGCACTTCGCCTCTGCGCTCGCTGAAGCTGCAGCTACGGCCGGGGTTGTGTACTCTACCGTGGCCGTAATGATTCCCTGAGGTGTCAGGCCGCCCGGCATCCCTCCAAGGGAGCCCTTGTTGACGACCACTTTGAAGTTTTTCCTCGGCGGCTTCGGGGAGCAGCCGGTGCCCACCTTGTACCGGTAGTACACCCCTGGTGTCCTCTCGTAGCCGTTGAAGAGTGTGTCGCTGATCTTGTTCTTGAAGCTGGTGCTCAGCGTCCGCGCTCAACTATGTGCTTGTAGCCCCAAGTTTTCGTTCCGCAGCGTAAGGGCATCTTTCCTGGGCCGATCCAGAAGGTGTAGGCGACCTTTGAGTAGTGCTGCGACTTGCAGGGGTCTGACGCGCTCGCTGTGGATGCTGAGGGCATCTTGGCGGATGCGTTCGCGGGCGTAGGTGCGGTGAGCAGGATAGCGGCTCCTGCTGCCGCGATGAACGTCGCGGTGGACTTTCGGAAATGCGTAGCGCGCACGTTTCCCCTTTTCGGTGCCGGATGCTTCTGTATGACTTCTGTGAGCTTATTTATGCTCTCCTTCTGAGAGTTGTAGTGGCAAGGAATTTCTGCGTGATTATGCTCACGGTCCGGAGTGGAATCGATACGCTCAGTTATCCATCTTCTGTAGAATGCCCGGTATAGTTGCAGTAACCTCGATCGTTCATAAGTCCTCGTCGGCGGGACTCTTCATCTTTGTGGTGCGGCTTTTTCTGTGCCAAAGCACGCGGAGAGTCCGCTGTCTCGTCGGGTGGGTGCCGGGTTGGACTTCGCCGGTGCGGTGCTGGGTGTTGCCGTGGTTGGTCTTCCTGAGCAACGGGCCTGACTCAAGCAAGATCACCAGAAACACCAGGAACGCCGACGGCGATGACGGCAACGCTGACGGCAACGAGCGCGGACGACGCCAGCACCCGGCAGCTTGTCGCGGAAGTGGCACGGATGTGCTGGGCCACGCCTCTGGGGCGTGCCCGCATCTTCTAAGCGCCGGGCCACGGTGTGGTGACGCGTAGGCGCCCGTGCCAGATCGTGCGGGGAACCGCGGGGAACGGTGGGGACCAGGTCGGTCGGTCAGTCAGGCCCCGTAGTCGCTCCACCGCAGGTCAGCCCAGCAGCCACCCGGAAAAGACTCAAGCTTCCCAAGCTGATGGCTCAGGTCGTGTGATTACGGGCCGGCCGCCGCGGCTTCTCTGATTGGCAATCGCTGCGTGGCTGAGGCCGGTGGGGGTGCAGCGAGGCACACGCGCGCCTGATCGGTCGGTGGACCCGCCATCGTGGTGAACTGTCGTCGGCTGAGGTACAGGCCCCGCGTTTTTCCGGGCACCGTTCAGGGCGATGATGAGAAGCCGGTGGACTGGTCGAGGTAGAACACAGAGCCCGGAGCCGTGGGAGTCCACCCCTTGCGCAGGGCAAGCCGAACAGCCGCAGCGACACCGGACGGCAGTACAGGCTCAGCCTCACGGCCAACCCAGTTGCTCGGATGCGGCTGGTCGGTAGTGACTACGAGCGTCCTGCCCGGGTTCTCCGCATGCTCGACCGCGAACGTGCAGGGCGACCAAGCCAGTGCCCGGGAGTACGTCGGCCTGCCTCGCAGCCGCCAGCGGTAAGCCGTACCGTCGACAACGATCCGTCGTGACCCTTTGCGGGCCAGCGCCATGACACCTCCTCCGACAGCAATGATGCTAGCGAGCCCGGCTCCACCGTCCGTCTCAGTTTCCGGCTCATTCGGTGCCGTTCGCGGCCGGTCACGAGACCGGAGGCGGCAGCCGCTTAGACGGCCGACCGCGTATGGACCCAGGTGAACGGCCTCGTACGACGCTCACGGCCCCACCGACAGACTTGGAAAGCGTGCACATCGAGGAGATGCGCTGGGTGTACTGACCGCGTGCGCGTGGGGCCCCACCGTGCCGCCTACCATGCGCCCTCCCCTACGTCTGCACGGTCACGCACGCTGGTTGCCGACAACAGGTGAGCTCGGCTACCGGGGGTGGACGGTGAGGGAGTGGAAGCAAGGGAAGTGCGGTTGGCCAACGGCGGCCGGCGGCCGCTGTCAGAACAAGACAGTGAAGGGCACATCGCGCTGCCGCCTTCACCAAGGTGACTGGACGAAGCGCGGCCAAGCCGAGCTGAAGAAGAGGGCGAGCAAGCGCCGCAAGAAGTGAGCCGGAGCCGCGGGGGTGAGTGTCTAACTGCGTGACAACGCCGACGCACACCGGCGGACGAGCGCGAATCTCTGTGGACCATCAACGCAGCTGAGACGCGCAGTAGTCCAAGGCGGCACCCCCGCCCAAGTTGCTTCGGGGACGAAGAGGTCATCGCCGAATGCCACACTGCCACGCTTCAGCCGCCGCGCGGCTGCTCTGACGGACGTCGTCGAGCAGCGTGGCTGAGGGCGCTGGGGGCGGCTGAGGTTCGTGTCACAGGCGTGTCAGCCAATCGCCGAGCGCCGAGAAGTCGGCGTCTGTGAGTCCTTGAGCCGGGTCGACGCGATGAAGCAGGGACGGCCCAGGATGTTGGGCATCGACCCACGAGCGGTCCATGGCGCTGATTTCGTCGTCGACCCAGATGAACGGTCGACCGTCGGCCCACTCGACCAAGGGGCGAGTCTTCCAGTGCAGGCCGCGAGGTCCGTCATCGGCGCTGGCGTCCGGCCACTCCACCACGGGCAGCTTCGGCAGTCCCAGGCGTGGAGCGACGGCCTCGTTCGCATCCTCCATCCACGTCGTGGCCCACACGATATGGCAGCCCAGGGTCAGGAGGCGCGATCCGACTCCGGGATCAAGCCGATCAAGCAGCGGGTTCCCCTGCTCGACAGACATCGAGGAGCCGTACGACGCCCCGAACGGGATGAGTGGGCCGTCGACGTCTAGGAAGAGGATGGGGCGCTCCGCTGCGCTGGACACAGCGGCACGATAGCCCGGCGCGATGGCGGCGCGGACTCTGCTTCTGGGCCGCCCCTGGGACGTGCGAGGGTGCCCGAGGCCACTCAACAGCGACCCGACAGTGACAGACGAGCTATAGCCAGCCCCACCGGGACCCCAGGTCAGAGCCCCCGGAGCCGACGGGTTACCACCCAAGGCTGGCGGTCAGGCAAGATGGGGTGTATCTGCCCACTGCCAGTTTCAAGCTGCCGGACGGTTTCTCTTGGCTGAGTTCATTTACACCATGCGCAAGGCGCGCAAAGCGCACGGCGACAAGGTGATCCTCGACGACGTCACCCTGAGCTTCCTGCCGGGGGCGAAGATCGGCGTCGTCGGTCCGAACGGCGCCGGCAAGTCGACCGTGCTGAAGATCATGGCGGGCCTCGAGCAGCCGTCGAACGGTGACGCGTTCCTGTCGCCCGGCTACACCGTGGGCATCCTGCTCCAGGAGCCTCCGCTGAACGAGGAGAAGACCGTTCTGGAGAACGTCCAGGAGGGTGTCGCCGAGGTCAAGGGCAAGCTGGACCGGTTCAACGAGATCGCCGAGCTGATGGCGACCGACTACTCGGACGCGCTGCTCGACGAGATGGGCAAGCTCCAGGAGGAGCTGGACCACGCCAACGCCTGGGACCTCGACGCCCAGCTCGAGCAGGCCATGGACGCGCTGGGCTGCCCGCCCGGCGACTGGCAGGTGGAGAACCTCTCCGGTGGTGAGAAGCGCCGCGTCGCGCTCTGCAAGCTGCTGCTGGAGGCGCCCGACCTGCTGCTCCTCGACGAGCCCACCAACCACCTCGACGCCGAGTCGGTGAACTGGCTGGAGCAGCACCTGGCCAAGTACCCGGGCACCGTGGTCGCCGTGACCCACGACCGGTACTTCCTGGACAACGTCGCCGGGTGGATCTGCGAGGTGGACCGCGGTCGCCTGCACGGTTACGAGGGCAACTACTCCAAGTACCTGGAGACCAAGGCCACCCGTCTGAAGGTCGAGGGGCAGAAGGACGCCAAGCGGCAGAAGCGCCTCAAGGACGAGCTGGAGTGGGTCCGCTCCAACGCCAAGGGACGGCAGGCCAAGTCCAAGGCGCGTCTGGCCCGGTACGAGGAGATGGCCGCCGAGGCCGACAAGATGCGGAAGCTGGACTTCGAGGAGATCCAGATCCCGCCGGGTCCCCGCCTGGGCAACGTCGTCGTCGAGGTGAACAACCTCAGCAAGGCCTTCGGTGACAAGGTCCTCATCGACGACCTCTCCTTCACGCTGCCGCGCAACGGCATCGTCGGGGTCATCGGACCGAACGGCGCCGGCAAGACGACCCTGTTCAAGATGATCCAGGGCTTCGAGGAGCCGGACTCCGGCTCCATCAAGGTCGGCGACACCGTCAAGATCTCCTACGTCGACCAGAGCCGCGCCAACATCGACCCCAAGAAGACGCTGTGGGCCGTCGTCTCCGACGAGCTGGACTACATCAACGTCGGCCAGGTCGAGATGCCGTCGCGCGCGTACGTCTCCGCCTTCGGGTTCAAGGGGCCGGACCAGCAGAAGCCGGCCGGGGTGCTCTCCGGCGGTGAACGCAACCGGCTGAACCTCGCGCTCACCCTCAAGCAGGGCGGCAACCTGCTGCTCCTCGACGAGCCGACCAACGACCTGGACGTCGAGACGCTCTCCAGTCTGGAGAACGCGCTGCTGGAGTTCCCCGGCTGCGCCGTGGTCGTCTCCCACGACCGGTGGTTCCTGGACCGGGTCGCCACGCACATCCTCGCCTACGAGGGCGAGTCCAAGTGGTTCTGGTTCGAGGGCAACTTCGAGTCGTACGAGAAGAACAAGGTCGAGCGGCTCGGCGCCGACGCCGCCCGTCCGCACCGTGCCACCTACAAGAAGCTGACCCGGGGCTGATCGGTCTTGCGCCACATCTACCGCTGCCCGCTGCGCTGGGCGGACATGGACGCGTATGGCCACGTCAACAACGTGGTCTTCCTCCGCTACCTGGAGGAGGCGCGCATCGACTTCCTGTTCCGCCCGGACAAGGACTTCAAGCAGGGGTCCGTGGTGGCGCGCCACGAGATCGACTACAAACGGCAGCTCGTCCACCGGCACGAGCCGGTCGTCATCGAGCTGTGGATCACGGAGATCAGGGCCGCGTCCTTCACCCTCGCCTACGAGGTGAAGGACGGGGACCTGGTGTACGTGCGGGCCTCGACGGTCATCGTGCCGTTCGACTTCGAGGGCCAGCGTCCGCGGCGGATCACCGCGGAGGAGCGTGAGTTCCTCCGGGAGTACATGGACGCGCCCGAGGGCGCCAAGGCCGAGGGGGAGGCCGTCGCCGCATGACGGTGCTGCACCTGGCCGACGAGACGGAGGCCGCGGACCTCGCGGCCTTCCTCTCCCGGCTGCTCCACTACGACCGTGGGGCGGCGGTGCGTCTCCAAGCGGCCGGCACGGCGCTCGCCGTCTTCGGCCGGCCGCCGTCCTTCGAGGTGCTGGCGGTCCGCGCGGTGCGGCTGGCCAAGCCGTACGAGCACGGGCTCGACGTCGCCCTCGACGTGACCGTGTCCGCCGGTGAGTTCCTGGAGTCCGTGGACGAGCGGGCGGCCACCGCCACCGTCCCGGGCGCCGTCACGGGACCGCCGTGGGCGGGTGTGCTGCCGCCGCGGGCCGGCTGGCGTCCCGAGCCGGGACTGCCCGCACCGGACGCGCTGCGCGCCGCGGTCGCCGCCGCGGTGGCCGAGTTCCGGTCGCGTACGGAGGAGCTGGGGCCGCAGGGGCGTACCCGCGCGGAGCTGGACCGGATCGGGCGGGACATCTGGTCCCGGTTGATCGACGGCACCCGGCTGCCGGTGCGGGCCGTGCACGCGGCCCAGTCCCTGGGCTTCCTGCGGCCGGGGACCGGGCCCGGGGAGATCGGGCTGCTCTCGTCGGGGACGTGGCTGCGGCTGCGCACCCCGTACGGGTCCGTCGCCGTCCGGCGGACCGGGCGGGAGACCTTCGGGCTCAGCGTCAGCTGAGCCGCGCGGGTCCCCGTCACCCGGGTCACACCGGTGGGCAGGGATCAGTCGGGGGTATTCACCATCGACGCGGCGGCGTACGTCAGGTAGTTCCACAGCGTCCGCTCGTGCTCCTCGGACAGGCCCAGCTCGTCGACGGCCGTCCGCATGTGCCGCAGCCAGGCGTCGTGCGCGGCCCGGTCCACGGTGAACGGGGCGTGCCGCATCCGCAGCCGGGGGTGGCCGCGGTTCGCGCTGTACGTCGTGGGGCCGCCCCAGTACTGCATCAAGAACAGGACCAGCCGCTCCTCGGCCGGCCCGAGGTCCTCCTCCGGGTACATCGGCCGCAGGACCGGGTCCCCGGCGACTCCCTCGTAGAACCGGTGGACGAGCCGGCGGAAGGTGTCCTCGCCGCCGACCTGCTCGTAGAAGGTCTGCTCCTGGAGCGAGCCGTGCCGAATCTCGGTCACGTTCGATTGCCTCACATCTGTGTGCCGGTCCGCCCCTGCGCCCGTTCGGCCGGGGCGGTCCGGGGACCGCCCCCGGGATTGCCGTACCCGTCCATCGTCTCAGACCCGGTGACCCGCCGGCCAAGACCAGGACCGGCCCCGCCCTCCGCGCCCCTACTGTGGAGACATGGGCGCCTACGACACGGAGACCGAGAGCCTCGCCGCCGAGGCGCGGGCCGCGCTGGTGCGGGAGATCGACGCGGACGGGGCCTGGGCCGGGGACCCGGTGTGGCGGGAGGCGTTCGCGCGGGTGCCGCGGCACCTCTTCGTGCCGTACTACTACGTCGCCGGGCCCGGTGGTTACGAGCGCCGCTGGGGCGAGGGCGGCGACCGGCAGGCCAGGCGGCGCTGGGTGCGCGGCGCCTACGCGGACGCCCCGCTCGTCACCCGGCTGCGCGACGGCGAGCTGCTCTCCTCCAGCAGCCAGCCCTCGCTCATGGCGCAGATGCTGGTCGCGCTGCGCGTCGAGGACGGCGACCGGGTGCTGGAGGTGGGCGCCGGCACCGGCTACAACGCGGCCCTGCTCGCCTATCGGCTCGGCGACGACGCCCTGCTCACCACCGTCGACCTGGAGCCGGAGATCACCGAGTCGGCCCGGCAGCACCTCGCGGCGGCGGGCTTCCACCCGTCGGTGGTGACCGGCGACGGCGCGCGCGGGGTGCCCGAACGCGCCCCCTTCGACCGGATCATCGCCACCTGCGAGCTGCCGACCGTCCCGCGCCCCTGGCTCGCCCAGTGCCGTCCCGGCGCCCGCGTCCTCACCCCGCTGGCCACCGGACTGCTGGCCCTCACGGTGCGCGACCCGGGCCACGCCGAGGGCCGCTTCCTGTCCACGGCCGCGTACTTCGTACCGCTGCGCGGCGAGGGGCGGGCGGACCCGGATGGGGTGTCCCTGGCGGGGCTGCCGGGCCGGGCCCGTACGGAGGACCTGTTCCGCTTCCTGCTCGGGCTGACCCGGAACAGCCTCGACCCGCGCGAGGCCTACGCGCTGTGGGAGCGCGAGGGCCGGCCCGAGCGCGGACGGTACGGCGTCACGGTCGCCGACGGGCGTGCCTGGGCGTGGCTGGACGAACCGGAGGGGCCGTACCTGTGGCCCCTGCCGTGACCGTCCTCAGCCGCGGTGGACTGTGATCGACGTCCAGGCGCCCACGTGCACCCGGTCGCCGTCCTGGAGCGGCACCGGCACGAACGGCTGGATCGGCTCCTCCGACATGTTGACCGTGGTGCCGTTCGTCGAGTTCTGGTCGACGACCGCCCAGCTGCCGTCCGGCTGCTGCACCAGCATGGCGTGCTGGTGGGAGACGCCCGGGTCCTCCGGCGGCACCGACAGGTCGATGTCGGGGGTGTCGCCGGTGGAGTGCCGACGGCGACCGATGGTGACCTGGTTGCCGGTGAGCGTGCGGCGCTGCTCCGGCGAGTACGCGGGCAGGTTCAGGCCCGCGGCCTCGGGACCGGAGCGCTGCATCATCGCCATGAAGTACTCGCGGTCCGGGCCTATGGTCGCCGTCCAGGTGGCCGGCTGGTGCTGCTGCTGCGGCTGGTGCGGTGCCTGGGGTGCCTGCGGGAAGCCGCCGGGGCCGGACGGGGCCTGGGTGGCGCCGGGCTGCGGGTAGCCGTAGCCGCCGGGGCCCTGGCCGGGGCCGGACGGTCCGGGGGTCGACGGCGGGGGCAACGTCCAGTCGTCGTCACCGGTCCGGGTCCGGCCGCCCTCGCGCGGGAAGGCGGGCGGCGCGGGGGCGCCGGCCTGCTGGTACGCCTGCGGGGCGGCACCGGGGCCGGGGCCCTGGGGACCCTGCCCCTGACCCTGACCACCGCCGAACCCTGAGGGGCCACCGGGCCCCTGTCCCTGGCCCTGTCCTTGGCCGTGACCGTGGTGCTGACCGCCGCCGAACCCGGACGGCCCGCCACCGGGACCCTGACCCCGATCCTGACCGCCACCGAACCCGGACGGTCCTCCGCCGGGCCCCTGACCCTGACCCTGGCCCTGGGGCCCCTGGCCCCGGGGGCCGCCGAAGGGAGGTCGGCCGGACTGGTCCGGGGAACCGCTGAACGGAGGTCGGCCGGACTGGTCCGGCGTGCTCGGGAAGGGGGATCGGCCGGACTGGTCCGGGGTGCCCGGGAAGGGCGGCGGGGAGCCGGGCCGGCGCTGGCCGCCGGGGGCGAAGGGGGGCGCGCCGGCGGGGCCGGGGCCGGTCGGCGGACCGGCGGGGCGCCGCTCGCCGGCGAACGGCGTGGGACCCGACGGCTCGCTGGTGAAGGACGGGATCGGTTCGGCGGGCCGGTTGATCTGCGAGGGCCGGGAGCCCTGGTAGTCGAACCCGTCGTCGCCGCCGTACGTCGGGCTCGGCGGCTGGAACCGGGGCTGCGGCGAGGGCGAGCGCGGGGCGGCCGGGGTGTACGAGGTGGCCGTGTTGGTCAGGAAGTTCCAGCGGCACTCCTCGCAGAACGGCGCGCCGCCCTCACGGGGCGTGCGGCACTGCGGGCACAGCTCCGGCTCGGCGGCGGGCCCGGCGTGCGGGCGTCCGGCGCCGGTGCGGCCGCCGGGACCGGCCGGGCCGGCGGGCGGCGGGAAGCCGTAGCCGCCGGCGGGCGGCGGGGGCGGGGGTACGGCACCGGCCATGCGGTGACCGCAGACCTCGCACCAGTCGTCGGAACCCGACTGGTGTCCGTTCGGGCAGGTCGGCATGTCGGTGCTTCCCCTTCTCCTGAGGGTCCGTCTGGATCGCTGGCAGTCGCTTCCAGGAGCTACTTCTTCACACGGACAGTCTTCGTGGACCGGGTCTCCAGAGTCATCTCGTCCGCCTCCGCGACCCTCGTCTTCAACCGCACAGTACCCGTCGCGGCATCGACCACGTCCACCACCTTCGCAAGCAGTTTCGCAGTATCCGCGTTCCCCGAGGCACTCGCGAGCTGAACCGCGCGCCCCAGTTTGGCCGTTGCTCCGTCGAAATCGCCCGCTTTGCGAAGGTCGAGGCCCTTCTGGATGACCTGGGCCAGTTCGGCCTGCCCGGTGTAGTGGGCGACTTGGGGGTTCATCGAGGTGGAGGCCGCCGTGTCGGTGGTCCACACGGCCCGTACGAGCCCTTGCGCGCCGAGGTTCTGTACCGTTCCGTCCGGTTGTGGGACGACCAGGGAGACCCGTGCGGCGAGCATCTCCTGCCCGATCCCGGCCGGCGGGACCGTCACGCACACGTGGTAGTCGCGGGACTCGTCGCCCCAGGACCCGGTGGGGTAGTCCCCGGCGCGCGGCCCGGCCTCGGTGCGGCGTCCGGTCAAGTCCTCCACGGCGGGGGCGACTTGCTTGACGAACCGGATGGTCGTGCCGACCGGTGTCCACACCCGCAGGGCGACGTCGGCGACCTCCTTGCCCATCACCGTCTCCATCATCCGCGTGAAGTCGGCGGCGAGGCCGGCCGGGTCGGCGACGATGTCGGCGGTGCCGAGCAGCGCGGAGGCGATCCCTGTGACCTCTTTCACTTCCCAGTCGGTGCCCACGCCCCGGGCGTCGCAGGTGAACCGTCCGGCGCACGCCTCCAGCGTGGCGCGCAGGGCGTCCGGGGTCTCGTGCTCGTTGCGGCCGTCGGTGAGCAGGATGCCGTGCCGGATGGTGACGTCCGCCGAGGACAGCAGCCGGTCGGCGAGCCGCAGCCAGGTGCCGATGGCCGTACCGCCGCCCGCGATCAGCCGGCGCAGTGCCTGCTTGGCCTGGTCGCGGGTGACGGCGTCGGCGACGGCGAGGCGTCCGCCGCCCGGATAGACCTCCTCGGCGACGTGGGTGCCGCCGATCACCGCGAAGTGCGTGCCGTCGCGCAGGGTGTCGATCGCGGCGGCTGTGGCGTCCTGCGCGTTGCGCATCTTGGCCGGCGGGTGGTCCATGGAGCCCGAGCAGTCGACCATGACGGCCACCGCTGCGGACGGGCCCCGGCCCGGCGCGGCGCCGAGTGCGGCGCCGGGTGCGGTGCCGGCGGTGCCCCCGCCGGTCGCCGTCACCGTGACGACGGCGTTGACCTCGCTGCCGCCCTCGTGCAGGTACTCGTTCTGGTAGACGTCCACCGAGAACCGCGGCGCGTGCGGTTTCGCGAAACTGGCCATGCTGGTTCACATCCCCCTCGGACACCTCGCGGACGCGAGGCGGCACACCTGGGCGGACCGGTCCCCTCCGGTCCGCCGAGACCTCCCCGTTCCGGCCTCAGGCCGATCCTGCCCCCTGACGCGGCGCCGGGAACGGCAGCACGGCCACTGTTACGTTGTCGTGGCCCCCGCCGTCCAGGGCGTGACCGACCAGCACCTGGGCGCTGTGCAGCGGACGCAGTGCCGCGTCCGCCGGGACGACCTCGGACAACTCCTCCGCGGACTCGGCGTAGTTCCACAGTCCGTCGGTGCACACCACCACGGTGCCGGGCCGGTCCGGTTTGAACGACGCGGTGTGCGGGTCGAGTTCGTAGGCGTCCGCGCCGAGCCAGCCGGTGATGGCGTGGGCCCGCTGGTCGGCGTAGGCCTCGGCCTCGCTCATCAGGCCGGCCGCGACCATCTGCGCGGCCCAGGAGTCGTCCTCGGTCAGCCGGGCCGGCGGCGCGGCGCGGTCGGAGGGCACCCAGTAGGCGCGGCTGTCGCCGATCCAGCCGACGACCAGCAGCCCGGAGGTGACCACCGCGCCGACGATCGTGCAGGCCGGCGCGTTCTGGTGCGGGGCCTGCTCGCGGGCCGTGGCGGGCTCCTCGGCGAGCGCGTCGACCGCCTGCGCGGCGGCGACGATCGCGTCGTGCATCGCCTGCTGCGGGTGGGTGCCGCGCTCCAGCGCGGTGAGCAGCAGGTCACCGGCGGCCCGAGAGGCGGCCAGGGACGCGTCGTCGGGGCGGGTCGCGGACGACACGCCGTCGCAGACGACCGCCAGCGCGGCCGGGGTGCCGTCCGGCAGCGTGGTGTGGCCGACGGCGAAGGCGTCCTCGTTGCGGTGGTGGCGCAGCCCGCGGTCGCTGACGGCGGCGACCGGCCCGGACTCCCGTTCCACGTGGTCGCGTTCGCGGGGCTGGGCGTGACCGCAGTTCTCGCAGTAGCCGTCGCCGTCCACCCGGCCCGTCCGGCAGGCCACGCACACCGCCCCCGGGGTGCCGGGGCCGGCCGGCAGCCGCGGGTCCGGCGCCTGGAGCGGGTACTCGTCGGGCTCCGCGGGCCGGTCGAGGCGCACCCCGGGGCCCGGGGAGCGCTCGGCGTCACCGGCCGGCCCGGCGCCGGAGCCGTGCCCGGACAGCGGGGTGCCGCCGGAGTCGGTGCCGGGCAGGTCGGCCGGCAGGTGCGTGCCGGGCGGGGTGCCGGCGGAGTCCGGCGGTTCGGGGGCCGGCCAGTCCACGCCGTCACCGGGCGCGCCGGTACCGGTCATGGTGAGGGTCGGCTGGTCCCGCGGGGGAGCGGGCACCACCGAGAGGTCGTACCCGCACGCCCCGCAGTACCGGTCACCCGGTTCGACGGGCTCCGCGCAGCTCGGGCACTTCGGCAGTGCGGCCTGCTGGGGCATCTGCGACATCGACTACACCCACGTCCGGGGGCGGTAACGGTTGGCCCGTTCCACCAGCTCGATCCTTTCCTCGCCACTGGGCGCCAGCCGGGCCAGCGTGCGGTGGGCGCGCTCCAGGCCGAAGCGCAGGCCCCGCTCGTCCAGACCGCTGCCCAGCAGCACCCGGCCGCCGGCGGCGGGGCCGGGGTCCTGGCCCCCGGAGAGTATCCAGTCCAGGGCGCAGCCGAGTACCTCGGCCGCCAACTGCTCGCGCCTGGCCGGGTCCAGACCGTACACCTGGAGCGCCTCGACCTGCCCGGCGGCGGCCGTCAGGTCATCCAGGAACGGTACGTCACCGGTACCCGCGGTGCGCTGTCTCAGGCGTGCCCGGACGGCGGCGGCCCGGGCGGCCGTGTAGTGGATGGACGACTCCGGGACCGATTCCAGGGTGGTCACGGCACCGCGCCGGTCACCGGCCGCGAGCCGCACCCGGGCCAGGCCGAACGCGGCGCTCACGTAGCTCGGGTCGGTCGTCCACACCAGGCGGTAGTACTCGGCCGCGTTGTCCAGCTGGCCCAGCACCTCGGCGCACAGGCCGAGCGCCAGCTTGGGCGCGGCCTCGCCGGGAAAGGCGTCGTAGACCGCGTCGAAGGCGGGGGCGGCGTCCGGGAGATCGCCGGTGGCCAGGGCGGCGACGCCCCGGTGCCACACCACCCGCCAGTCGTCGGGCCGTTCCTCGTCCAGCTCGGCCAGGCCCGCGAGGGCGGCCCGGTCGTCTCCACTCTCCAGCAGGGCGCGGATGCGCCGCAGCCGGGTCTCCACCGACCGGGCGGGGGCGGCGTCCAGGGCGGCGATCAGCTCGGCCGGCGCGGAGGCCATCAGGCCGGCGAGGAAGCCGGCGTCGGGGTCGCCGGGGTCGACCAGCGGGACCGGCAGGGCCAGGGCGGCGGCGCGGGCGTCCACGGCGCCGACCAGGGCCGGCGCCACGGGGGCCGTCCCGCCCGGAGCCGGCCCGGCGGCAGCCGACGCCGGAACGACCGGCGTGCCGGGCACCCCTGCCACGGTGACCGTCCCGGCGGGGCCCGGTGCCGCGATGGCCGGTCCGGCGGGGCCCGGTGCCGCGATGGCCGTCCCGGCGGGGCCCGGCGCGGGGACCGCCGCCGGACCCGCCGCCGCCGGCGGTGTCCCGCGGGCGGTCCTCCGCCTGCGGCCGTGCACCGGGCGGGCCCCCAGCCGGGACACCTCCCCGCGCAGCCGCGGGAACAGCTCGGTGTCGGTGACCTTCACCTCGGGGCCGAAGAGCGTCGACAGCGCGGGCCGGGCCTGTCCGCTCTGGAGCGCCACGACCTCCCGCAGCACGCCCGTCAGCTGCTCGGCCATCTCCTGCGCGGAGGCGAACCGGCGGGCCGGGTCGGGGTCGGTGGCGCGGACCAGGAGCCGGTAGAACGACTCGTACCGGTGGAAGACCTCGATGTCGTCCGGGTCGGGCAGCCGGTCCGCGTAGACGTTGGTGTAGCCCTGGAAGTCGAAGGTCAGCACGGCCAGCGTGCGGCCCACCGTGTACAGGTCGCTGGCCACCGACGGGCCGGTCTCCGCGACCTCGGGCGCCTGGTAGCCGACCGTGCCGTAGATGGCCGACTCGTCGTCGTCCATCCTGCGCACCGCGCCCATGTCGATCAGCTTGAGCTGGTCCTCGGTCTGGATGGCGTTGTCGACCTTGAAGTCGCAGTACAGCAGGTTGCGGCTGTGCAGGTGGCCGAGCGCCTCCAGCGCCTCGATGCCGTACGCGCACGCCTGCTCCACCGGCAGCGGGTCGCGCCGGCCGTCGGGGGAGCGGCGGGCGTTGGCGATCTCCTTCAGGGACTTGCCGCCGACGTACTCCATGACGATGTAGCCGTCGAGGGAGCCGGTGCGCTGGTCCAGGTGCTCCACGAAGTTGTAGATCCGCACGATGTTGGCGTGCTCGATCTCCGCGAGGAAGCGCCGTTCGGAGATGGCCGCCGCCATCGCGTCCTGGTCCCCGGTGTCCAGCAGGCCCTTGAGCACCACCCAGCGGTCGGAGACGGCCCGGTCCACGGCGAGGTAGACCCAGCCGAGCCCGCCGTGCGCGAGGCAGCCGGCGACCTCGTACTGGCCGTGCACGATGTCCCCGGCCCGCAGCTTGGGCACGAAGGAGTACGGGTGCCCGCACTTGGTGCAGAAGCCCTCCGTGCGGCCCGGCCGCTCGCCCCGGGACCGGCCCACCGGCGCCCCGCAGTCGGAGCGGGAGCAGAACCGCTTGCGCTCCGGCACCTCCGGGTTGTCCAGCACCATCGCGCGCGGGTCCGGCCGCGGCACCTGCGGCACGGCGACCAGTCCGGCGCCGAGGCGCCCGCGGGTGGACGGGCCGGACGACGCGCCGGAGCTGCGCACCGACACCGAACGGCCGGAGGACGCGCCCGACAGGGACCGGGAGAGCCGCCCGGACACCGAGCGCCGGGACCTCGACGACTGGGAGGACGTCCGCGCGCTGCCGGACCCGGCGCTCTGCGCGGAGCCCCGGGTGACCCCGGTGGGCGGCGAGCCGACCGATCCGGTCGCGGAGACGACGGGCGCGAGACCGCAGGTGTCGCAGTACAGTTCGCCGCCGCCGACGTCCTCGTACGCTCCCCCGCAGTCCGGCCGCTGGCAGGTCTGCCCCGGCTGGCTCATGACGTGTCCCCTCCGCGGTCCTGCGGCGCGCTCGCGCCGCCCAGCGTCTCGGCCGCCGCCCGCTGGTAGCGCAGGACGGCCTGTTCCGCCACGCGCAGGTCGCAGGGCGCGCTCCACAGCATGCGCCGGGCCGCGTCGTACCGTTCGACGAGCAGCGGGTCCTCCGCGAGTCCGTGCCGGGCGACCTTGGCCCGGTAGGCGTCGAGCCGGCCGCGCAGCTCGGCGCGGACCGCGAGCGGCGCGGTGACCGCGGTCAGCGACTCGCGGGCGCGCAGCAGTTCGTCCTCGGCCTTGCGCTCCAGGTCCTCCAGCAGCGGGGAGAGCCGGTGCCAGCGGGCCTGCCGGCGGTACTCGGCCGCGGTGGACAGCTGTTCGTGGAGCGCGGTCGGCGGACCGCCGACCACCGGCACCTCGGTCGCGGCGATCTTCGCCAGCACCTCGCCGCGCGCGGCCCGGGCCTCGGCGAGGGTGCGGTCCGCGCGCGAGAGGACGTCCCGCAGTCGGATCAGCCGCGCCTCCGCGTCCTGACGCACCGTCAGCACGGCGTCGATCTCCCGGCGTACGTCCTCCAGGGCGCGCGCCTCGCGGTCGTACACCGTCGTGTCCGGACGGCCGCCGCCGGGCGCGGAGCTGCCCGCGGCCGGCACCCAGAAGGCGAGCGGGTCCGAGACGACGTCCTCGCGCAGCCGGGTCAGCGTGCGCGTGATCCGCTCCAGGTCGTCGCCGGCCGGGTGCTCGCCGGGGCGCACGCCCACGGAGTGCGCGAGCCGTCGGGTGCGCTGGAGCTCCTCGGCGAGCAGGTCGATCCGCGCGGGCAGCGCCGACCAGACCGCGTCGGCGGCGACGATCACGTCCAGGCTGGTCGCGTACAGCTCGTTCATCCGGTCCACCAGCGCCGGCAGCGTGAACGTCTCGCTGAGCCGGCCGGTGCCGCTGTCGGGGACGGTCACGGACTCGCCGCGCAGCAGCCCGGTCAGCTGCACCAAATCCTCCCGGCTGGACCAGCGCCGCCGGGCGCGGATCTGCCGGGCACCGCGCAGCGCGGCCGTGTACGCGTCGAAGCATGCCCACAGCGAGGTGATCCGGGCCTCGGCGGCCTGCCAGCGCTCCGCGGTGACGCCGGTCAGGGCGGCCCCTTCGAGGAGCCTGCGGCCCGCGTGGTCCTGGAGGGCCAGCAGCGAGGTCTCGATCGCCTCGTGCTCCTGGCCGAGCCGCGCCAGCGCACGGTCCACCTCGTCCCGGTCCATCACCGGCCCGGCGGGGTCCGTGACGCCCATCGATCACCTCTCGTCGCTGTGTGTTGCGGTCGGGTGCGGCTCAACCGCCGTGCAGGTACTGCGGCACGGGCGGTCTCGACGCGGCCGGATCCCTACCCAGTGTCGCGGACAGCCATTTGTCGTACGACGCCTGCCAGCCGTCCGCGCGGTAGTCCACCAGGACGCGGTTGACGCGGCGCACCAGGTCGGTGGCGTCCTTGCGCATGGCCACGCCGTAGTACTCCTCGGTGAACGCCTTGCCCTTCAGGGCGACGGTCGGGTCCTGGGCCGCCTGGCTCGCGGCGAGCGCGGCGTCGGTCACCACCGCGTCCACCTCGCCGAGCTGGAGCCGGACCAGGCAGTCGAGCTGGCTGGGGACGGTGGTGGAGATGTCGGCGGAGGCGGGCAGCCGGCCGGCCTTCCGGTCGGCTGCCAGCCTGGTGTGTGCGATCGAACCGGCGGACGTGCAGACCTTCTTGTGCGCCAACGAGTCGTCGTACCCGGTGACCGGCGACGACTTGGGGGCGAGGACCTGCTGGCCGGTCTTGAAGTAGGGCGCGGAGAAGGCGACGTGGTCGAGCCGGTCACAGGTGATCGTCATGGTCCGTACGACCATGTCCACCCGTCCGTCCTCGATGGCGGGGATGCGCTGGCTGGTCGGGATGGCCTTGAACTGCACCGCGTCCGGGTCACCGAGGATGTCCTGGGCGATCCGGTGGACCAGGTCGATGTCGAAGCCCTCCAGCTCCGCGCCCTCGGTGTTGGGGTTGCGGTAACCCCAGCGGTAGCTGTTCTGGTCGACGCCGACGATCAGCTTGCGCCGATCGCCGGTACGGGCCTTGATGGCATCGATCACGGGCCCGTCGGCGCCGGACGGGGCGAGGGTGCGCCGGTGGGCGTCCGTGTCCCGGCAGTCGTCGGCGCGGGCCTGGGTGGCCGTCACGGCCCGCTCGCCGGCCCGCTGCGGCACCGGCGTCCGGGTGGTGCAGGGCAGCAGCAGGGCGAACGCCAGCGCCATCGCGCACAGCACCGCCATCGCGGCGACCCCGCCCCAGCCCCGCAGGGTGGCCCGTGCCCGGCTCGCGTCCATCGCCCCGCCCCCCGTCACCGGTACTCCGAGAGCCGGCGTCCGACACCGGCGAGGGCGGCCGCCGCGCCCAGCACCGCGAGGACGCCCGCGCCGGCCGGCAGCCCGGTCAGGGCGTCCCGGCCGGCGCCGGCGGCCTGCCGGAACCGGGCCTGCTCGTGGCCGATGGCGCGGACCAGGCTGCGGTCCACGCCGTCGAAGCACTCGCCGGTCGAGTCCTTCGCGCCGATCACCTTGTCCAGCGCCTGCTGGTAGTTGCCGTTCTCGTCCTCGGCCCGGGCCGCGGCGTGGCGCCGCTTCCACACCGCCATGTCGCTCCGGGCCGCCTCCACCGGGGCGCTGCCCGCCCGGTCGTCGGCGAGCCGCGCGGCCTCGGTCAGTCCCTTGCCGAGCACGGCCATGTCCTTGTCGAAGTCGTGGTAGTAGGCGTCGTAGGAGGTGCCGCCGACGGTGACGGTCTCGGCGCCGCGCGAGACCAGGCTCAGGTTCTCGTTGCCGCGCGCTTTGAGCGACGCGATCCGGGCGTCGTGCAGCGCGTTGAGCGAGCGGATGCCGTGCCGGTAGGAGCCGTCCAGCTCCGACCGGGCCACGGTGTGCCCGACGACCAGCCAGAGCAGGGCGACGGTGGTCGCGGCGGTCGCGGCGACCAGGCCGTGGTTGAGGACGCGGTTGGTGCGCCGGTACGTGCGGTGCTGGGCCAGGCCGAGCGCGGCGAGGGCGAGCACGCCGAGCGCGATCGCCGCCCACGGGTACGGTGTCGCGTCGTCGTAGTCGCCGGTGAGCCGCCGGTTCTCGGTGGAGTACAGGTCCTCCGCCGCCGGGAGCATCTGCCGCTGCATCTTCTCGTTGGCGTAGCGCAGGTAGGCGCCGCCCACCGGGTAGCCCTGCCGGTTGTAGGTCCGGGCCCGCTCGACCAGGCCCTTGTACTCCGGCAGCAGCCGGTTCAGCCGGGCGACGGTCGCCTCGGAGGCGGAGCCGGGTTCGGCGTTGGCGGCGGCGTTGACGAGTCCGGTGGCGGCGCCGCGGATGTCCGCCTCGTAGCGGTCCCTGGACTCCGGGGTCTCCTGCCCGCCCGCCAGGTACCCGCTGGAGGCGGCCGTGTTGGCGTCGGCGAGGGAGCGGTAGATCCCGGCCGCGCCGGCGCTCAGCGGCTGGCTGCGGTGCAGTACGTCGTCGGCGGCGGCGGACCGGGCGCTGGTCTGCCACGCGGTGACCGCCCCGAACGCGAGGACCAGCACCGCCAGTACGGCGCCGATGAGCCGCAGCCGTCCCGGTTCGGTCGTCGCGGCGGCCCGCAGCCGCTCGGCGGCCTCGGCGAACGCGGTCCGCCGCGTGGGCGCCGGCGGCACGGCGGCCACGGGCCCCCCGGGCCGGGCGACGGCCCGGGCGACGGCCTGTGAGGGGAAGCCGGGGGCACCGGACGCGCCCGGGGCACCGGCGAAGCCGGTCGCACCGGGAGTGCCCATGAGGCCGGACGCGCCGGGAAGGCCGGGGACGCCCGCGGGCGCGGCGGGCCGGGCCGGCGGTGGCACCGCGCTGCTCTTCGGCGGTTGTGTCACTCGACCTCCCCCGTGGTCATCCGTTCGCCGCCCAGTATCACCGTGGCCACCGGCGTCCGCACCGGCCTTCGCGGCATCTTGATCGGATCGCAGTGTGCCCGGGGCGTGCGCCGCCGGGCGCACCACCCCCGGTAAGGAACACGCTGGTGACGGGGGATCGGTTCCCCCGGAGCGCCGGACGGCGCTCCGGGGCGGCGGTCACCGCGTGGCGCCCTCCCAGTGCCCGCGCGCCCGGAACCCGGCCTCCGCACCGGCCCCGAGCCGGTCCAGGCCCAGCAGGGCCGCGCCCAGCACCGGCCCGGCGGTGACGACGCGGACGGCGGCCCGGGGGGCCCGGGCGGCCAGCAGCGCGCGGATCGTGTCGTCCAGCAGGGCGTGGCCGGCGGTGAGGACGCTGCCGCCGAGCACGACCGGGGTCTCCTCGGCCAGCAGCCCGAGCCGGGTCAGGGCGACCGTGGCCATCACCGTGACCTCCTCGGCGAGCCGGGTGACCAGCGCCCCGGCCACCGGGTCGCCGGCGGCGGCCGTGGCGAACAGGACCGGGGTCAGCTCGTGGCGCCGGTCGTGCGCGACGTTCCCCAGGTGCAGGGCCTCGATGAGGGCGTACATGGTCGGCAGGCCGAAGTGCGCGGGCAGCGCGCGGGACAGGGCGGTCGGTTCGCCCCGGCCGTCCTCCGCCCGGGCCGCGTGCCACAGCGCCTCCTCGGCCAGCCCCCAGCCGCCGCCCCAGTCGCCGGAGATGCGGCCGATGGCCGGGAAGCGGGCGGTGCGGCCGTCGGGGCGCATGCCCACGCAGTTGATGCCCGCGCCGCAGACGACGGCCACGCCACGGGGTTCGGCGACGCCCGCGCGCAGCACCGCGAAGGTGTCGTTGCGGACCTCCACCGACGTGCCCCAGGCGCGCGCGTGCAGCGCGGCCGCCAGCCGTTCCTCCTCCACCGGCAGGTCGGCGTTGGCCAGGCAGGCCGAGACGTGCGTCACGGAGGTCACCCCCGCGTCCGCGAACGCCCGGGTCACCGGCTCGGCCAGCGCGTCCAGCGCCGCGTCCACCCCCACCACGGGCGGGCGGAAGCCGCCGCCGCGCGCCGTGGCCAGGACCTCGCCGGCGGCGGTGACCACAGCCACGTCGGTCTTGCTGTTGCCCGCGTCGACGGCGAGGACCGTCGGCGGCTCGGATGCGGTCAGGCCCACGCCAGGTGCTCCCGGTTGTGTGCGACGAGACGGTCGGTGAGGGTCTCGGCATACGCGTACTGGCCGATCAGGGGATGCGCCAGCAGCGCGCGGAAGACACGCTCCCGGCCGCCCCGCACCGCCGCGTCCAGGGCCAGCTCCTCGTACGTCGTCACGCCCGCGACCAGCCCCGCGAACAGGGGGTCCAGGGCGGGGACCGGGAGCGGGACCGGGCCCGCCGCGCCGACCGCCGCCTGCACCTCGATCACCGCGTCGTCGGGGAGGAAGGGCAGCGTCCCCCGGTTGAGGGTGTTCACCACCTGGTAGGGGCTGCCGCCACCGCCCAGCAGGGCCGCGGTCAGGTCGACGGCGGCCTCCGAGTAGTAGGCGCCACCGCGTTTCGCCAGCAGGGCCGGCTTCTCGTCCAGGGCCGGGTCGCCGTACATCCGCAGCAGTTCGGCCTCCATGGCCGCCACCTCGGCGGCCCGGGACGGCTTGGTGGCCAGTTCCCGGACGACCTCGTCGTGCGCGTAGTAGTAGCGCAGGTAGTACGAGGGGACGACGCCGAGGCGGTCCAGGAGGGCACGGTCCAGGCGGAGGTCGGCGGCGATGGCCTCGCCGTGCTCGGCCAGGAGCCCGGGCAGCACGTCGTCGCCCTCGGGGCCGCCGAGCCGTACGGCGGTCTCCCAGGTGAGGTGGTTGAGGCCGACGTGGCCGAGGTGGACGTCGGCCGGGGCCAGGCCCAGCAGTCCGGCGAACCTGCGCTGGAAGCCGATCGCCACGTTGCACAGGCCGACCGCCCGGTGGCCCTCGCGGAGCAGGGCGCGGGTGACGATGCCGACCGGGTTGGTGAAGTCGATGATCCAGGCGCGCGGGTTGGCGCGGCGGACCCGGTCGGCGATGTCGAGGACGACGGGGACGGTGCGCAGGGCCTTGGCCAGGCCGCCGGCGCCGGTCGTCTCCTGGCCGACGCAGCCGCACTCCAGCGGCCAGGTCTCGTCCTGCTGCCGGGCCGCCTGGCCGCCGACGCGGAGCTGGAGCAGTACCGCGTCGGCGCCGTCGATGCCCGCGTCCAGGTCGGACGTCGTCACGACGCGGCCGGGGTGGCCCTGCTTGGCGAAGATGCGCCGGGCCAGGCCGCCGACCAGGTCGAGCCGGTCCGCCGCCGGGTCCACGAGGACGAGTTCCTCCAGTGGCAGGGTGTCGCGCAGGCGGGCGAAGCCGTCGACGAGTTCGGGGGTGTAGGTCGAGCCGCCGCCGACCACGGTGAGTTTCACAGCCAGATCAACCCTTTACTCCGGTGAGGGTGACGCCCTCGACGAACGCCTTCTGGGCGAAGAAGAACACGAGGATCACGGGGGCCATGACCAGCACGGTCGCCGCCATGGTGAGGTTCCAGTCGGTGTGGTGGGCGCCCTTGAAGGACTCCAGGCCGTACGACAGGGTCCAGGCGCCGGGGTTCTCCGACGCGTAGATCTGCGGGCCGAAGTAGTCGTTCCAGGCGTAGAAGAACTGGAACAGGGCGACGGCGGCGATGCCCGGCCGGGCCATCGGCAGCACCACCCGGACGAGGGTGCGCAGGTCGCCGCAGCCGTCGACCTTCGCCGCGTCCAGGTACTCGTTCGGGATGGTCATCAGGAACTGGCGCAGCAGGAAGACGGAGAACGCGTCCCCGAACGCCATCGGCACGATCAGCGGCCACAGGGTGCCGGACAGGTCCAGCTGCTTCGCCCAGAACAGGTACATCGGGATGACGACCACCTGCGGGGGCAGCATCATCGTCGAGATCACCAGCATGAGTGACAGGTTGCGGCCCCGGAAGCGGAACTTGGCGAGCGCGTACGCCACCGGCACCGAGGACACCACGGTCAGGACGGTGCCGAGGCCGGCGTACACCAGCGTGTTGCGCCACCAGGTGAGGAAGCCCGGGGTGTCGAACACCTTCCGGTAGTTGCCCCATTCCCAGGTGTGCGGGACCAGGTCCCGGCTCAGTGCCTGGCTGTCGCTCATCAACGAGGTCAGCACCACGAACACGAACGGCAGGGTGAAGAACAGCGCGACGGCGACGCCGAGGGAGTGGACCGCGAGCCACTCCAGCAGCGCCCTGCGACGGGCGGCGCGCCCGGCCGCCGAGACGGACGGCGCCGGCCGCGCCGGCCGGTCCAGTATGTGGGTCATGGTCAGTCACCTGCCTGGATCAGGCCGCCCCGGCGCCGCATCAGCAGCGCGGTGAACGCCATCGACAGGGCGAACAGCACCAGCGCCACCGCGCAGGCCGAGCCGTAGTCGAAGCGCTGGAAGCCGAGGTTGTAGACGAGCTGGGGAAGGGTGAGGGTGGACTTGTCGGGGTAGCCGGGCTCGAACTGGGTGCCCGCGCCCTGGATGACACCGGAGGCGACCTTCCCGGCGACCAGCGGTTGCGTGTAGTACTGCATCGCCTGGATCACGCCGGTGACGACGGCGAACATCACGATCGGCGAGATGTTCGGCAGGGTCACGTACCGGAACCGCTGCCACGCCGAGGCGCCGTCCAGTTGCGCCGCCTCGTACTGCTCGGCCGGCACGTCCAGCAGTGCGGCCATGAAGATGACCATCAGGTCGCCGATGCCCCACAGGGCCAGCAAGGTCAGCGCCGGCTTGGACCAGGCGGGGTCGCCGAACCAGCCCGGGGCCGGGACACCGGCCTTCTCCAGGAGGGAGTTGACGGGTCCGGTGCCGGGATTGAGGAGGAAGGCGAAGGCCATGGTCGCCGCGACCGGCGGGGCCAGGTAGGGCAGGTAGAACAGGGTGCGGAAGACGCCCGTGCCCGTCTTGATCTTCGTGATGAGCAGGCCGACGCCGAGGCCGAAGACCACCCGGAGGGTCACCATGATCACGACCAGCCACAACGTGTTGCGCAGGGCGGGCCAGAACAGCGGGTAGTGCGCGAAGACGTACGTCCAGTTCTTCCCGCCGGTCCACCGCGGCGGCTGGAAGCCGTCGTAGTGCATGAAGGAGAAGTAGACCGTGGAGAGCAGCGGGTAGGCGAAGAAGACGGCGAAGCCGATGAGCCACGGTGACATGAAGGCGAGCGTGCGCAGGGCCGAGCGCCGGCGCCGGGCCGCGAGGGTGACGGTGCTCATCACCGGGCCTGCGCGATGTCCGTGTCGATCTGCGCGGCCGTCTTCCGCAGCCCGGCCTTCAGATCGGTGGCCTTGCCGCTCTCGTAGTCGTAGCCGAACTGCTGGATCGTCACCAGGTACACCCCGCCGTTGAGGGAGGCGGGCGTGGTGGTGGAGTGCGGGTTCGCGGCGATGTCCAGGAACGTCTTGAAGCGCGGGTCGTACTTCAGCTTCGGGGACTTCAGCGCGGCCAGTGTGGAGGGCACGTTGTGGATGGCGTTGGCGAAGCCGACCACCGCGTCCGTGTCCGTGGTCATGTACTTCACCAGTTCCCAGGCCGCGTTCTGCTTGTGGCTGGTGGCGGCGATGCCCGCGATGGTGCCGGTGATGTAGCCCTTGCCGTACTCGTCGGCCCGATCGTCCGGCACGGGCAGCGGGGCCACGCCGATCTCGAAGTCCGGCTTGGCCTCCTCCGCCATGCCGAGCCGCCACTCGCCGTCGAGCTGCATGGCGACCTGACCGGTGTGGAAGGGGTGCCGGGCGCCCCACTCGTCGCCGAGGGTGGACCGGAACCGCTCCAGCCTGCGGAATCCGCCGAGTTCGTCGACGAGCTTCTTCTGGAGCGTGAACCCCTGCTGGAAGGCGGGGTCGCGGGCGACGTTCGACTTGCCGTCCCGGTCGAAGTACGTCGGGGAGAACTGGGCGATGTAGTGCTCGGTGGTGGACTCCCAGCCGTGGTAGTCGGGCATGAACCCGAGCTGCCGGTAGCCGTCACCCTCCCGGACGGTCAGTTTCTTCGCGTCGGCCGTGAACTGCGACCAGGTGCGGGGCGGCGTCTTGATGCCGGCCTTCCGGAAGGCCGTCTTGTTGTAGTAGAGCCCGTACGCGTCGCCGAGCAGCGGGACCGTGCAGCGGTTGCCCTCGAACCGGGTGTACTCGTTCATCGGCTTCGGGAACGTCGTGGCCGGGTCGATCCCGGACTTCTCGAAGAAGGGGTTCAGGTTCACCAGAGCGTGGGAGGAGCAGAACTTGCCCACGTTGTTGGTGGTGAACGAGGAGATGACGTCCGGCGCCCGGTCGCCGCCGGAGCGCAGCGCCTGGTTGATCTTGTCATCGGTCATGTTGCCGACGACGTTCACGTGGATGTTGGGGTGCGCCTTCTCGAAGCCGGCGACCAGCGACCGGACGGCCCGGACCTCGTTCGGCGCGCTCCAGGCGTGCCAGAAGGTGATCGTCGTGTTCTTCGAGGCGTCGTCCGTGGCGCCCGTGCCGGACTGTCCGGTACAGGCGGTGGTGAGCAGAGCCAGCGACGCGGTCAGGGCGAAAGCCGTCTTTCGGACAGCCGGGGGTATGACGTCGGGCATGGCGAGGTCTCCCAGGGGCGGGTGGCTTGGGCGGAAGGGGAGTGCTACCGGGGTGCGGTGGTGCTCAGCGCGAGGTGTCGAAGACCTCGTCGCGGGTGGCGGCGAGCGCTGACTCCAGCGCGCCGCGCAGGACGGGACGGTCGCGGACGTCGCCGACGACCAGCCGGGGCCGGGCCGCGGCCAGCTCCTCCAGTTCGGCCTGGACGAGGGCGCGCAGCACCTCGCCGCCGGCCGTCAGGGCGGAGCCGCTGAGGACGACGAGTTCGGGGTCGAGGACGGAGACGAGCGAGGCGAGACCGGTGGCCAGCCGGGTCGCGTAGGTCCGCAGCAGTTCCCGGTGCGGGCCGCCGGCGTGGTCGGCGGCGCGGGCCAGGAGCGTGGCGGCGGCCTCGGCGTACGGCCCCGGCGGCACGCCCTCGATGCCGAGTTCGCGGGCCAGCGCCGGTACCGCCTGGGAACCGGCCAGCTCCTGGTAGCCGCCGCTGTTGGCCTTGGTGACCTGCCGCACCAGGGGCGTGCCCGGCACCGGCAGGAAGCCGACCTCGCCGGCGCCGCCGGTCCAGCCGCGGTGCAGCCGGCCGCCGAGGACCAGGGCGGCGCCGAGGCCCTCCTGGTTCCACAGCAGCACGAAGTCCTCGTGGCCGCGTGCCGCGCCGAGGCGTTGTTCGGCCACGGCGGCGAGGTTGACGTCGTTCTCGTACTCGACCGGCATCGGCAGTGCCGCCGCGAGTTCGTCGAGGAGGGTGGGGGAGTGCCAGCCGGGCAGGTGGGAGGCGTAGCGCAGGCGGCCGGTGCCCGGGTCGAAGGCGCCGGGGGTGCCGATGACCAGCCGGTGCACGTCGGACCGGGCGAGTCCGGCGGCCTTGACGGCACCGTCGAGCGCGTCGGTGACCTGCTGGACGACGGGCCGGGCGGGCCGCCGGCCGGGGGTCGGCAGCCGGTACTCGCCGACCGTGCGGCCGGTGATGTCGGCGACGGCGGCCCGGATGCGCCGCGGGGTGACGTCGAGTCCGGCGGCGTGTGCGGCGGTCGGGTCGATCGCGTAGAGCTGGGCGTTGGGGCCCGGCCGGCCCTCGCTGGTGCCGGTGAGGCGGACCAGGCCGGCGGCCTCCAGGCGGGCCAGCAGCTGGGAGGCGGTGGGCTTGGACAGGCCGGTGAGCTTGCCGATCCGGGTGCGCGACAGCGGCCCGTGCTCCAGCAGCAGGTCCAGGGCGGCGCGGTCGTTCATGGCGCGCAGGACGCGCGGGGTGCCCGGCGTACCGGCGGTTCCTGCCATGGGGGTCGACACCTGCCTTTCCAGCCGCCCAGCTTTTCAGTGACTCGGGGACGGCGTCCAGTCTTGATCACCGGTCGCCGGGAGACCACTGTTAGGAAAGTTTCCTATTCGGGTGGGAGGAACGTAAGCCCAGGACGAAGGGGGCGTCAATAGACAACGTCCCCGAGGCAACGCAGTCGTTACCTCGGAGGCGGCGCGGCACGGGCCCCGGCACGGCCCCCGCCCGGCCGCGCGCGGCCGGTGGGGGATCTCGTCATGAGGGCGTCATCGGCATGGGGCCCGCCGGTCGCCGTGCCCGCATACGCCGCCCGCCGCCCGGTGACGCACTGGCGCGCGCGGACCGGCCGGTGACGAGCGGATGGTGGGAGATGCCCGACGGAAGACTGCTGCGGAGGCTGTGGATGGCCGCCATGTCGGCCTCCCTGCCCCTGCGCGTGGTGATGTGGCTGGTCACCGTGGTGGACGACGGGCTGTCCCGGCAGTCCGTGGGGGACCTCGTCCTCGCCCCGGCCGTCTGGGCCCTGCTCGGCCTGTTGCTCGCCGGCTGCGTCCACGGCGCCCGGTTCCGCCAGGCCCGCGGCACCGGTGTCGCGGTCACCCCGGACGCCCTCGCGGACACCCGGGAGCGCCTCCTCCCCGCCGGGGCGGCCGAGCGCCTGCGGGCGGGACTCGCCGGGTCCGGGCGGGCGTACGACGTGGTGGACGGGGAGGTGCTGGAGTTCCGGTGGCGGCCGTTCCGCGGCCGGCACACCATCACCGGTTCCGCAGCGTCGGGCGGGGTTCTGCTCCGGCTCCGGGTGGACGGGGCGCCGCGCGGCATTCCGGGACAGCGGAACGGGGGTGCGTTCGTGGCGCTGTGTCAGGTGACGAGGCCGGCGGCGGCCGAGTGAAGGTGCGGCACAGGGCGTCGGCCGCGCTGCTGGTGGGGCGGGCTGGGGTCACCGCTCGGCTCACCGGCGTCCGGCCGGCCCGCGGTCCGCTCAGCCGGTGACGAAGGGGGCGGTGTCCAGGATCGGGTACGGCGCCGGGAGCGGGAGGGGGGCGCCGAGGCCGGCCTTCGTCATCGCTGGTTCTCCTCGTCGCCCTGGTGCCAGGCCGAGCCCGCGCTGGGGCCCCGGCAGCACGATGGGGCGTTCGCGGTGCTCATCGCACCGGAATGCCCCATCCGCTCACTCGAACGAGCGTGCTGAACCGCTTTCCGGCTTCGGCGACGGTGCCGGACGCTGCGAGGCGATCGGCGCCGCCGCCGCCACCTGCGGGGAGTCCGTGCTGGCGTACGCCGACGGGGCCGCGACCGCCGCTGTGGGGTCGGGGGTGTTCTCCGCGTCCTCCAGGGCCGTCGCACCGCCCACGATGCGGATGCTCGCCGCGTCGAACGCCCGCTTGATGCGCCAGCGCAGTTCGCGTTCCACCGTCACCGACTTGCCCGGCATCGTCTTCGCCGAGACGCGTACCACCATGGAGTCGATCAGCACCGACTCCAGGCCGAGCACCTCGATCGGGCCCCACAGCAGCTCGTTCCAGGGCTCTTCCTTGCTCATCTTCTCGGCGACCTCGTCCAGCGTGGCCCGGACCCGGTCCAGTTCCTCGCCGGCCCGCACGGTGACGTCCACGCCGGCCGTCGCCCAGCCCTGGGAGAGGTTGCCGATCCGCTTGACCTCGCCGTTGCGGACGTACCAGATCTCGCCGCCGTCGCCGCGCAGCTTGGTCACCCGCAGCCCGACCTCGATCACCTCGCCGGTGGCCACGCCCGCGTCGATCACGTCACCGACGCCGTACTGGTCCTCCAGGATCATGAACACGCCGGACAGGAAGTCCGTGACCAGGTTCCGGGCGCCGAAACCGATCGCCACACCCGCGACACCGGCGGACGCCAGCAGCGGCGCCAGGTTGATCTTGAAGGTGCCCAGCACCATCAGCGCGGCCGTGCCGAGGATCAGGAAACTGGCCACCGACCGCAGCACCGAGCCGATCGCCGCCGCCCGCTGCCGCCGCCGTTCGGCGTTGACCAGCAGGCCGCCCAGCGCGCTGCCGTCCACGGCCTGCACGGTGCGGTTCATCCGGTCGATCAGCTTGGTGATCGACCGCCGCACCACCGCTCTGAGCGAGACCGCCACGACCACGATCAGCAGGATCTGGAGACCCATCGCGAGCCACGTCGACCAGTTCTGCTCCACCCAGCTCGCCGCGTTCGTCGCGCTCTCCTGGGCGTCCTGGAGGGACGGCACGGCCGGCGCCGTCGACTGCGAGGGGGCCGGGGACGGTGACGGGGACGCGCCGGCGGCCATCAGGGCGATGGGCAGGGACGACACGGCAGGTACCTCCAAGGTGCTGCGCGGTCCGCACCGGCGGGCGGTCAAGGTCACGAAAAGGTCACCGGACGGACGGGACCACCACACTAACGGGGCATCGTGTGTGCCTCCGGCCGTTCCGCGCGGGACGCCCGCAGGAGAGACACGGCTCACGCGGGCCCACTCGGGCGGCGGTGCGGAGGGCGCGTCACGTGTGGTCGAAAACACTCCCGGCCCGTTACCGGCACATGGTGGCGCTTCCACCAGGCCTCAAGGGAGACTGACCTCAGATCGTCCCGGCGCGAGCCACGCGCCGCCGACGCCCAAGGAGGCACCCGTGCCGCATGTCCTGGTCCTCAACGCGTCGTACGAGCCGCTCGGCGTCGTACCGCTCCGCCGCGCGCTCGTCCTCGTCCTGGAGAACAAGGCCGTCTCCCTCGAGGAATCCGGCGCCTATCTGCACAGCGCGACCGTCACCCTCCCCGCTCCCAGCGTGGTCCGGCTCAAGCGTTTCGTCCGGGTCCCCTACCGGGGCCCCGTCCCCCTGACCCGGCGGGCGCTCTTCGCCCGCGACGGGGGCCGGTGCATGTACTGCGGTGGCATCGCGACCAGCGTCGACCACGTCATCCCGCGCAGCCGCGGGGGCAAGCACGTCTGGGACAACGTGGTGGCCTCCTGCCGCCGCTGCAACCACGTCAAGGCCGACCGCCACCTGGTCGAGCTGGGGTGGCGGCTGCGCCACAAGCCCGCCCCGCCCTCGGGCCTGGCCTGGCGCATCATCGGCACCGGGCACCGCGACCCGCGCTGGCTCCCCTACCTGCGGCCGTACGGCGCGGACGACGCGCTGGCCCGGATCGACGGCATCTCCGCGTAGCCGGATCGGCGGCGTCTTCGCGGAGGCCGGCAGCGGTCCGCCGCCGGCCGCGGGATCAGCCGCGGGGCCCCTCGGGGCGGGCGCCCCGCACGGCGTACCCGGCCGCGCCCAGCGCGAACGCCGTCAGCGCCGCCGCCCACGCCCCCGGCTGCGAGCCCGGCTGCACCGGCCACGCCCACACCGTGGCCGCGCGGCCGTGCGCGCCGTGGAAGCCCAGGTACACCGCGGTCACGTAGCCGAACGCGGGCAGCCAACTCGCACGGGCGCCCAGCACAACGGCCGCCGCCGCGGTCACCCCCGTGCAGCCCAGCGTGTTGCGCAGCACCGCCGGCGGCCCGAAGACCTCCGCGCGGCCGAGCACGGCCGGAGTCACCAGCAGCGCGGCCAGCGCGGTCAGGACCGCCAGCTGCGTCAGCCGGCGCGGCCACCACGGCCGTACGGCGGTGCGGTCCAGTTCGTCCGAGGCGCTGTACAGGCTCGTCCCGATCACCGCCGACGCCAGCAGCGGCGCCAGCGCGACGACCGGCACCCGCCGGTCGGGGTCGACGTAGGCGTCCAGCCGGGTGGCCGCCCACACCGCGAACGCGGCCGTCGCGGTGAGCGCGGCCAGCGTCAGGGGCAGCGCCCGGGAGCGGACGTACAGCAGGGGGCCGTGGAGCGTCGTCACAGTGCGGGCACCTCCTGCGGACGGCAGGCCGCGCGGGCCGCGAAGTACGCCGACAGCCACGCTCGGCGCTCGCCGCCGTCCATCGCGGCCAGTTCGGCCCGGGCTCGGCGCGGCCCGGCGGCGGCCCCGTCGAGGCGGTCCCGTACCGGGTCCGGCGCCAGGTAGTGCGCCACCGCGTCGTCCGCCGTCAGCAGCCGGTCGGACAGCCGGTGGGACAGCCGGTCCTGCGGACAGTCGCCGCGCAGCGCGAGCGCGCCGACCGCCTCCCACGCGTACCGCTCCGGATCGGTCAGCCGCCCCCGGACCATCGCCCAGCCGAGCGGTGTGACGGCCGGCAGCGCCGCCTCACCGGCGCGCGGGGCGTCCCCGTGGTCCGCCCAGCGCACCGGCAGGTTCCGCACGCCCGCCAGCTTGGCCCGGACCCCCGACAGCGCGTCACCGATCTGCGGGAGCATCCCGGCGTACCGGGCGTTCACGCACACCGCCGGAGCGCGGGAGGTGTCGCACACCTGGCGCCGGGTCAGCGGATCGGGATGTCACAGACCGTCCCCGGCCTGTGCGAGCAGCGTGCCGGCGGCCAGCGCGGCGGCCAGCGGCAGCAGGGCCGTCACCCGGCGCCGGGCCGCGTACCCCAGCACGGCGGCCGAGGCCAGGCCGCCCGTCCACACCGCCGTCGCCCACGGCTGCCACCACACCGGCAGCTCCCCGACCCGGGCGAAGCCGCCGGCCTCCTGCCCGCGGTGCCCGGCCGCCGACCGCCACACCGTGACGAAGGTGTCCTGGAGCACCTCCCGCACCATCTCGGGATCGGCGCACCGCCGGGTCAGCCGCGCGTGCAGCCACCCGGCGTGCCGGTCGTACAGGGCGCCCATCGCCGCCGCGTCTCCCCGCGCGACCGCCCGCAGCAGGGCCGCGTCCCCGCCGCTCGCGTCGTCGTCCTCGCGCTGGCCCCCCACGGGGCGGAACAGTCTCACACCCCCTCTATCGCTCGTCCGGCCGGTGCCGGATCACGCCCGGCGGCGTTCCTGCCGCGCGTGGCGGCGGCGTCACGGGGTAGGCCTGCCGTAACCCGTCCGAAGCCGTGGAATCCGGCACACCGACAAGGAGATCCCCGTGGCCGCACCGGTTCTCACGATCCCGGCCCCGTACAAACCCGTGGCGGAGCCAGCCCCCGGGTCCGAGGCGGCATGGCTGTCCGCCGCCAGCTCCGAGACCGCGTCCGCGCAGACGCCGCTGACCAGCGAGCCGCCGCTGCCCGACGCCGAACCCCTGACCAGCGAACCCCCGCTCGCCGAGACCGCCACGCTGACCAGCGAGTCGGAACCGGTCCCGGACTCCTTCGCCCCGGGACAGTAGATGGCCGCGGCGCCCGACGAGCACCCCGCGCCCGACCTCGCCCGGCTCGCCGAGCTGCACGGGGTCGCCACCTCCTACCGCCCCGCCCCCGACCGCACCGTCCAGGTCCCCGCCTCCGCCGTGACGGCCGCGCTGGCCGCCCTCGGTGTCGACGCGAGCGGCCCGGACGCCGTCCGCGCCGCCCTCGCCGCGCGCGAACACGAACTGCGCGAACGCCTGCTGCCACCGACCGTCGTCCAGTGGGCGGGCGCCGAACCGCCCGCCGCCCTCACCGCCCTGCCCGCCGGCACCCGGCTGAGCGTGCGGACGGAGGACGGGGAGGACCGCGAGGGCATCGCGGACCTGCCGCTCGGCGTGCACCGGCTCACCGCCACCGCACCTGACGGGCGGACGGCGACGGCCCACCTGGTCACCGCCCCCGACCGGTTGCCCGCCCCGCCCGGCCGCTCCCACGGCCTCCTGGTCCAGCTGTACTCGCTGCTCTCGCGCCGTTCCTGGGGCATGGGCGACCTCACCGACCTCGCCGAGCTGGCCGGCTGGGCCGGACGCACCGCCGGCGCCGGTTTCGTCCAGGTCAACCCGCTGCACGCGGCCGTGCCCGGCGCCCCCACCGACCCCTCCCCGTACCGGCCGTCGTCCCGGCGCTTCCCCGACCCCGTCCACCTGCGCGTCGAGGACGTGCCCGAGTTCGCCTACGTACCGGACCGGGACCGTCTGACCACCCTGCTGGGGCGGGCCGACCGGCTGCGCGCCGACGTCCTCGACAAGGGCGCCCTCATCGACCGGGACGCCGTGTGGGAGCTGAAGCGGGAGGCACTGGAACTCGTCCTCCAAGTCCCCCTCGCCCCCGGGCGGCAGGCCGCCTACGACGCCTTCCGCGCCGCCCACGGCCGGGCCCTGGACGACCACGCCACCTGGTACGCCCTCACCGAGGTCCACGGCCCCGACTGGCACCACTGGCCGGACGGACTGGACGACCCCCGCTCGCCCGCTACCGCCCGTGCCCGCGCCGCCCTCGCCGACCGCGTCGAGTTCCACACCCGCCTCGCCTGGCTCACCGACGGTCAGCTGCGCGCCGCCCAGCGCGCCGCCCGCGAGGCCGGCATGCCCGTCGGGATCGTCCACGACCTCGCCGTCGGCGTGCACCCCTCCGGCGCCGACGCCTGGGCCCAGCAGGACGTCTTCGCCGCCGGCATGTCCGTGGGCGCGCCCCCGGACGCCTTCAACGCCCGCGGCCAGGACTGGGGCCTGCCGCCATGGCGTCCCGACCGCCTCGCCGCCTGCGGCCACGCCCCCTACCGGGACCTGCTGCGCGCCCTCTTCCGCTACGCCGGCGCCCTGCGCATCGACCACGTCATGGGCCTGTTCCGGCTGTGGTGGATCCCCCAGGGCAGCCCGCCCACCGACGGCACCTACATCCACTACGACTCCGACGCCATGCTCGCGATCCTGGCCCTGGAGGCCACCCGTGCCGGGGCGGTCGTCATCGGCGAGGACCTGGGCACGGTGGAGCCCGGCGTGCGCGAGACGCTGGAGCGGCGCGGCGTCCTCGGCACCTCCGTGCTGTGGTTCGAACGGGACTGGGAGGGCGACGGCCACCCCCTGCCCCCCGAACGCTGGCGCGCCGACTGCCTGGCCACCGCCACCACCCACGACCTGCCGCCCACCGCCGCCCGGCTCACCGGCGACCACGTCGAGCTGCGCGACCGGCTCGGCCTGCTGACCCGTTCGGCGGCCGAGGAACGCGCGGAGGTCACCGCCGACACCGCCGAGTGGCTCGCCCTGCTCGGCAGCCTGGGGCTGCTGGACAGCCCGGCGGCCGGACCACCCGGCTCCGACGAGGAGGAGGAGATCCGCGCCGTCCACCGCTTCCTGCTGCGCACCCCCGCCCGGCTGATCGGCGTCTGGCTCCCGGACGGCACCGGGGACCGCCGCCCGCAGAACCTGCCCGGCACCTGGGACGAGTATCCGAACTGGCGCCTGCCGATCGCGGACGCCGAGGGCCGTCCGGTGCCGCTGGAGGAACTGGTGGCCTCCCCGCGGCTGCGCGCGCTGCTCGACGTACTGCGCCCGCCCGGCCCGTCCGAGCGCTGAGGGCGCGGCCGCCCACCCGGACCGCGTGGCGGAAGCCCCGGGGACATCCGCCCCCGGGAATCCGCCACGCGGACACCCGGACCCCGCCACGCGGACACCCGGACCCCGCCGGGCCCGTTCCCGGGTCCCGCCGGGCCCGTTCCCGGGTCCCGCCGGGCCCGTTCCCGGGTCCCGCCGGGCCCGTTCCCGGACCCCGCCCGGACCGGTCCCCGGACCCCGCCCGGACCGGTCCCCGGGTCCCGCCCGGGCCCGTCGCCGGGCCGCTACCGGCACCCCGGGCGCGCACACTGCGCGGCCGTTCGCTAACTTGGCACCGTGGACAAGAACAACGCCCTGCGCGCCGGCGCCCTGGCCGCCGGTACGACGCTGATGATGCTGCTCATGTCGTCCCCCGCGCTCGCGCTGACCCGCGACGACGGTGACGACCCCGGCCCGGGCCTGAGCGTCATCGAGACGCTGGGCCTGTACGTCTTCGCCCCGCTGGTGCTGTTCGCGGTGATCGCCGGTCTGGTGATGCTGCTGGACAAGTCGCGGGCCAGGAAGGACACCACCTCGTCCAACATCGACATCAAGCCCGACGCCCAGGCCCAGGTCAAGGCCTGAGCCCCGGTCCCGGCCGAAGCCCGGCCGGGTCCACGGTTCTTCCCCGGGGGCGCCCGCCCTCCCCGCCGGTACGCGCGCACGCCGTACCCGGGGAGGGCCGGCGCCCCCGGTGTTTCCCCCGCCCCGGCCGGGCACGACTACGGCGCGGTCACGGGTGCGGCGCGGTCAGGTACCGCTGCACCGTCGGGCCCAGCCACGCCACCAGCTCCTCGCGGGTGAGCGTCCGGGCCGGCGGCAGCCGCAGCACATAGCGGGTCAGGGCCAGCCCCAGCAGCTGCGCGGCGCACAGCGCGGCCCGCGCCGGTGCCTGCTCGGGGTCGGGACACACCTGCCGGGCGACGGGCAGCAGCTGCTCCCGGAAGATGCCCTGCATCCGCTCGGCCCCGGCCTCGTTGGTGACACCGACGCGCAGGACGGCCCGCAACTCCTCGTTCCCCTCCCACAGGCCGAGGAAGTGGCCCACCAGCGCGCGGCCCACCCCCTCGCGCGGCACCCGGGTCAGGTCGGGCAGGCGCAGGTCCAGGGTGACGGCCGCGGCGAACAGGCCCTCCTTGCTGCCGAAGTAGCGCATCACCATGGACGGATCGATCCGCGCGTCGGCGGCGACGGCCCGGATGGTGGCCCGCTCGTAGCCGTCGGCCGCGAAGCGCTCGCGGGCGGCGGCGAGGATGGCGGTACGGGTGGCGTCGGAGCGGCGGGGCCGGGGCGCCGACCGGTCCGGCTGGGTGCTGGCCGTCATGGGGACGAGCGTAGGTCAACACCTGTGGGCCAACAAGTGTTGACCCGTCTCTTCGCCCGCCCTACGCTTGCCAACAAGCGTTGACCAACGTGTGTGGGCACCTCCAAGGAGGCCATGATGACCGGCACCACCGGACCGACCGCCCCCGAAACAGGCCCGGAAACAGGCCCGGAGACAGCGTTGAGAACAGCCCCGGACGATGCCGCCCCCGACGGCACCGCCACCCCCCGCGTCCTCGTCGTCGGCGCCGGCCCCACCGGGCTCCTCCTCGCCGGTGACCTGGCCACCGCCGGCGTCCCGGTCACCGTCCTGGAGAAACGCCCCCACCGGCTCAGCAACCTCTCCCGCGCCTTCGTCCTGCACGCCCGCACCCTCGAACAGCTCGACGCCCGGGGCCTCGCCGACGAGCTGGAGGCCCTCGGGCAGCCCCTCGACCGGCTCGGTCTCTTCGGCGGGCTCACCATCGACCTCACCGGCCTGCCCTCCCGCTTCAACCACCTCCTCGTCCTGCCGCAGTACGAGGTGGAGAAGGTCCTGGAGCGCCGCGCGGCCGAGGCGGGCGCCGACTTCCGCCACGAGACGGAAGTGACCGGCCTCACCCAGGACGCGACCGGTGTGACGGTGCGGGCCCGGGGGCCGCGGGGGGACACGGAGACCTTCCGGGCCGCGTACGTCGTCGGCACGGACGGCATGCGCAGTGCCGTGCGCCAGGCGGTCGGGCTGCCCTTCCCGGGCAGGTCGGTGATCCGTTCCGTCGTCCTCGCGGACGTCCGGCTCGCCGAGCCGCCCCCCACGGTGCTGACCGCCGCCGCGGTGGGCGACGCCTTCGCCTTCCTGGCGCCCTTCGGCGACGGCTACCACCGGGTGATCGGCTGGAACCGCGCGCGGGACGTCCCGGACAGCGAACCGCTGGACCTCGACGAGATCAGGGAGACCGTCCGCCTCGCCCTGGGCCGGGACTTCGGCATGCACGACGCCCGCTGGATGTCCCGGTTCCACAGCGACGAGCGGCAGGCGCCGGCGTACCGGGCGGGGCGGGTCTTCCTCGCCGGGGACGCCGCGCACGTGCACACGCCGGCCGGCGGACAGGGCATGAACACCGGGCTCCAGGACGCGGCCAACCTCGGCTGGAAGCTGGCGGCGGTCGCCGGCGGCCACGCGGACGCCGGGCTGCTCGACAGCTACCAGGCCGAGCGGCACCCCGTCGGCAGGGCGGTGCTGCGCAGCAGCGGCGGGATCGTGCGCCTCGCGATGGCCAGGCGCCCCTGGGCGCTGGCGGCCCGCGCGGCGCTCACCGCGTTCGTCGGCGCGGCCGCCCCGGTGCGGCGCAGGCTGGTCGGCCAGGTCACCGGGATCGGCTACCGCTACCCGGCGCCGCGCGGCGCCCACCCGCTGACCGGGGCCCGCGTCCCGGACGTCGCCCTCGCCGGCGGCGGCCGGCTCCACGAGTCGCTGCGCGGCGGCCGGTTCGTCCTGATCGCACCCGAGCCGTACGAGGCGGGACCCGGCCGCGCGGACCGGCTGGCCGTCGCGCGCTGGGCGAGCGGCCGATGTACGACCGTGCTGGTGCGCCCGGACGGCTACGTGGCCTGGGCCGCCGACGCGGCCACCCCGGCGCGGACCGCGGCGGCCCTCGACCGGCACCTCGGGCCCACCGGCTGACGCCGGGCGGCGGCTACTCGGCCGTCGCGTCGAGCAAGGTCCGCAGCAGGCCGGCCAGGTGGCCGGCCTCTTCGGTGCTCAGGGCGGCCAGGGCGGCGTTCTCCTCCGCCAGGCCCGCGCCGACCGCCTCGTCGATGAGCCGCAGCCCCTCCTCGGTGAGGGTCACCTGGAGGCCGCGCCGGTCGTGCGGGTCGGGGGAGCGGCGCAGCAGGCCGGCCCGCTCCAGCTTGTCGAGGCGGCCGGTCATCCCGCCGGTGGTCAGCATGAGGGTGGCGGAGAGCTCGCGGGGCGAGAGGGCGTACGGCTCGCCGGAGCGGCGCAGGGTGGCGAGGACGTCGAACTCGCCGCGCGAGATGCCATACGGCTTGTAGGCCCGCTCCATGCGGTCGCCCATCGCGCGGGCCAGCCGGAAGACGCGGCCGAACACCTCCATCGCCCGGGTGTCGAGGTCGGGCCGTACCCGCGCCCACTGCTCGGTGATCACATCGACGGGGTCGACCGGCTGTTGCTGCTGCATGGGCCGAAGTATCGACGCCGGTCCGCTCTCCCGCAAGAAACTGGCCGCCGAGCAAGCCTCTTGACACTAACTAGCTTACTACTAAGCTAATGACCACTGATCCGACCGGATCCGTCACCGCCTCTCCGGAAGGGGCCCTCATGGCCATCCGCCGCCCGGGCAGCAGCGCCGTCGTCGCCGTCACCGCGCTCGCCCCCGTCTCCTGGGGCACGACCTACGCGGTCACCACCGGCTTCCTGCCGCCGGACCGCCCCCTGTTCACGGCGCTGGCCCGGGCCCTGCCCGCCGGACTGCTGCTGCTCGCCGTCACCCGGGTGCTGCCGCGCGGCACCTGGTGGGCCAAGGCGGCCGTGCTCGGCGCGCTGAACATCGGCGCCTTCTTCCCGCTGCTGTTCGTGGCCGCGTACCGGCTGCCCGGCGGGACGGCGGCGGTCGTGGGCTCCACCGGACCCCTGTTCGTCGTCGGGCTCTCGGCGCTGCTGCTCGGGCAGCGGCCGACCCCGCGCACCCTGCTCGCCGGGCTGGCGGCGGCGTTCGGTGTCAGCCTCGTGGTCCTGCGGGGAGCTGGGGCGCTCGACCTCACCGGCGTGTTCGCGGCCGTCGCCTCCACGGGCTCCATGGCCGCCGGGACGGTCCTGACCAAGCGCTGGGGCCGCCCGGACGGCGTCGGCCCGCTGGCGCTCACCGGCTGGCAGCTCACCGCCGGCGGCCTGCTCATCGCGCCCGTCGCGTTCCTGGCCGAGGGCGCCCCGCCCGCCCTGGACGCCCCCGCCGTCGGCGGCTACCTCTACCTCGCGCTGGCCAACACGGCCGTCGCCTACTGGCTCTGGTTCCGCGGCATCGGCCGGCTCACCGCCACCCAGGCCGGATTCCTCGGCCCGCTCTCCCCGCTGACCGCGGCGGTCGTCGGCTGGGCGGCCCTCGGCCAGGCCCTCACCCCGGTGCAGATCGCGGGCATGGCACTCGCCTGCGGCGCGACCCTGGCCGGCCAGCTCCCGGCCCCCCGCCGTGACCGTCCCACCACCGTCCACCCCACCCCGGCCTCCGCACCGACCCCGGCACCGCGGGGTTGAGCGACGACCAGCCGGTCCCCCGGCCCGGGACCCGGGCCGGGGGACCGGAGGTGGCGGGGGAGGGCGCCCGGTGTGGTGACGGGCGCCCTCGGGGGTTACTCCGCCGCCGTCGCGTCGGCCGCCTGGGCCCGCAGGGCGCGTTCGACGCCCGAGCGGGACTCCGAGACGAGGCGGCGCAGGGCCGCGTTCGGCTCGGCCTCGGCCAGCCAGGTGTCCGTGCGGGCCAGGGTCTCCTCGGAGACCTGGACCGCCGGGTACAGGCCGATCGCGATCTGCTGGGCGATCTCGTGCGAACGCGAGTCCCAGACGTCCTTGACGACCTCGAAGTACGTGTCCGCGTACGGCGCGAGCAGCTCGCGCTGGTCGGTCTGGACGAAGCCGCCGATCACGGCCTCCTGCACGGCGTTCGGCAGCTTGTCGGAGTCGATGACCGACGCCCACGCCTCCGCCTTGGCCTCGGCGGTGGGCCGGGCCGCGCGGGCGGTCGCGGCGTGGCGCTCACCGGCCGCCGTCCGGTCCCGCTCGTACTCGGCCGCGATCTCCGCCTCGTCGTACCGGCCGACGGCCGCGAGCCGCTGCACGAACGCCCAGCGCAGCTCGGTGTCCACGGCCAGGCCCTCCACCGTCTGCGACCCGTCCAGCAGCGCCTCCAGCAGGTCAAGCTGCTCCGGGGTGCGCGCGGTCGCCGCGAACGCCCGCGCCCAGGCCAGCTGGTGGTCGCTGCCCGGCTCGGCCGCGCGCAGGTGGGCCAGCGTGGCGTCGGTCCAACGGGTCAGCAGGGCCTCGCGGGCGGCCGGGGCCGCGTACAGGTCGATGGCCAGCTTCACCTGGCGGTGCAGCGACTGCACCACGCCGATGTCGGACTCCTTGCCGATGCCGGACAGCACGAGGGCGAGGTAGTCGCGGGCGGCCAGTTCGGCGTCCCGCGTCATGTCCCAGGCCGACGCCCAGCACAGGGCGCGCGGCAGGGACTCCGCGAAGTCGCCGAGGTGCTCGGTGACCGTGCGCAGCGACTCCTCGTCCAGGCGGACCTTGGCGTAGGACAGGTCGTCGTCGTTGAGCAGGACCACCGCGGGACGGGCACGGCCGGCCAGCTGCGGTACGTCGGTCAGCTCACCGTCGACGTCCAGCTCGATCCGGTCGGTGCGCACCAGCTTGCCGGAGCCGTCGAGGTCGTACAGGCCGACCGCGATGCGGTGCGGGCGCAGCGTCGGCTCGCCCTGGGCGCCGGCCGGCAGCGCCGGGGCCTCCTGGCGGACGGCGAAGGAGGTGATGGAGCCGTCGTCGCCGGTGGTGATCTCCGGCCGCAGCACGTTGATGCCGGCCGTCTCCAGCCACTTCTTCGACCACGTCCTCAGGTCGCGGCCGGAGGTCTCCTCCAGGGCGCCCAGCAGGTCGGACAGGCGGGTGTTGCCGAAGGCGTGCCGCTTGAAGTAGGCCTGCACGCCCGTGAAGAACTCGTCCTCACCGACGTACGCGACGAGCTGCTTGAGCACGCTCGCGCCCTTGGCGTACGTGATGCCGTCGAAGTTGACGAGGACGTCGTCCAGGTCGCGGATGTCCGCCATGATCGGGTGCGTGGACGGGAGCTGGTCCTGCCGGTACGCCCACGTCTTCATCGAGTTGGCGAACGTGGTCCACGAGTGCGGCCAGCGGGAGCCGGGCGCGGCGGCCTGGCAGGCGATGGAGGTGTAGGTGGCGAACGACTCGTTCAGCCACAGGTCGTTCCACCACTCCATGGTGACCAGGTCGCCGAACCACATGTGGGCCAGCTCGTGCAGGATGGTCTCCGCGCGCACCTCGTAGGCCGCGTCGGTCACCTTGGAGCGGAAGACGTACTGGTCGCGGATGGTGACCGCGCCGGCGTTCTCCATGGCGCCCGCGTTGAACTCGGGCACGAACAGCTGGTCGTACTTGGCGAACGGGTACGCGTAGTCGAACTTCTCCTGGAACCAGTCGAAGCCCTGCCGGGTGACCTCGAAGATCGCGTCCGAGTCGAGGAACTCGGCGAGCGAGGGCCGGCAGTAGATGCCGAGCGGCACGCTGCGCCCGTCCTTCTCGTACACGCTGTGCACGGAGTGGTACGGGCCGACGATCAGGGCGGTGATGTACGTCGAGATCCGCGGCGTCGGCTCGAAGACCCAGACGTTGTCCGCCGGTTCCGGCGTCGGCGAGTTGGAGATGACGGTCCAGCCGTCGGGCGCCTTCACGGTGAACTGGAAGGTGGCCTTCAGGTCCGGCTGCTCGAACGAGGCGAACACCCGGCGGGCGTCGGGCACCTCGAACTGGGTGTAGAGGTAGGCCTGGTCGTCCACGGGGTCGACGAAGCGGTGCAGTCCCTCACCGGTGTTGGTGTAGGCGCAGTCCGCGACGACCCGCAGGACGTTGCGCCCCTCCAGCAGCTCGGGCAGGGTGATCCGCGAGTCGGCGAAGACCTCGGCGGGGTCCAGATGGTCGCCGTTGAGGACCACCTCGTGGACGGCCGGGGCGACCAGGTCGATGAAGGACCCGACGCCGCCGCGGGCCACGTCGAAGCGCACCGTGGTCACGGACCGGTAGGTACCGCCCTCCTGCGCGCCGGAGAGGTCGAGATCGATCTCGTACGAGTCAACGGTGAGCAGCTCCGCCCGCTGCCGCGCCTCTTCGCGAGTCAGGTTTGTGCCAGGCACGCGGTCATCTCCTCGTTATGGGTAGGTCGCGCCATCCTTCCATGCGACCGGCACGCGACGCGATGACCCCGCCCCGCACCCCGGCGCCCGCACCGCCGGCCGGGGCACGCCGGAGCCGGACGGGTACGGGACCCGCCCGGCTCGCGTCCTCGCGTTCAGCCCAGCACGATCACCACGACACCGCCGCCGCCGACGACACCACTCGGGAAGAAGCCGCGGTCACCGCCGTAGTTGCCGCAGTTGTCGTACCAGCCGTAGCCGCGGTCGAAGCAGCCGCGGTTGGTGGGCACGTGGGTGGGGGTGGCCGCCGAGGCCGTGCCCGCCGCGCCGATCGCGGCACCGCCGGCCAGGAGGACGGCGACCGCGGATCCCGCGAACAGTCGCCTCGCGCGTAGTGGATTCATGGGCTTCCCTTCCTTCCACGCCCTCGCGGGGTTCGCCGGCACGGGGGCGATCGCCGCGGCCGTGGCGGATGCGCGCACGCCGCGGTAGTGGGTGGTGCCGCGGGGACGGGAAGCAGTGTCCGCCCCTGGTGGACGGGGCGGCCGCCGAGGATGGAGCGGCCCCGTCGCGGCCCTTCTCCTTCACGCTAGCCGCCCGCCGGGGACTCGGCATCCCGGCGGCGGGACCCGGGCGGGGCCGGAACACGCGGAAGGGGCGGCCGTTCCCGGCCGCCCCTTCCCCGCGGTCCGCGCGGTGCGGACGTGTACTACCGGGCCGACAGCTCCGCCGCCACCAGCTCCGCGATCTGCACCGCGTTCAGCGCGGCGCCCTTGCGCAGGTTGTCGTTGGAGATGAACAGGGCGAGCCCGTTGTCCACCGTCTCGTCACGCCGGATGCGGCCGACGTACGACGGGTCCTGGCCGGCCGCCTGGAGCGGGGTCGGGATGTCGGAGAGGGCGACACCGGGGGCCTTCGCGAGCAGCTCGGTGGCGCGCTCGGGGCTGACCGGGCGAGCGAAACGGGCGTTGACCTGGAGGGAGTGGCCGGAGAAGACCGGGACGCGCACGCAGGTGCCGGAGACCTTCAGCCCGGGGATCTCCAGGATCTTGCGGGACTCGTTGCGCAGCTTCTGCTCCTCGTCGGTCTCGTGCAGACCGTCGTCGACGATGCTGCCCGCGAGGGGGACCACGTTGAAGGCGATGGGGCGCTGGTAGACCCGCGGTTCGGGGAAGTCGACGGCCGCGCCGTCGTGGGTGAGCCGGTCGGCCTCGGCGGCCACCTTCTGCACCTGGCCGTGCAGCTCCGCGACGCCCGCCAGCCCCGAGCCGGACACCGCCTGGTAGGTGGCGACGACGAGCGCCTCCAGGCCGGCCTCCTCGTGCAGCACCTTCAGCACCGGCATCGCGGCCATCGTGGTGCAGTTCGGGTTGGCGATGATGCCCTTGGGGCGGTCGGCGACGGCGTGCGGGTTGACCTCGGAGACCACCAGGGGCACCTCGGGGTCCCGGCGCCAGGCGGAGGAGTTGTCGATCACGACTGCGCCCTGGGAGGCCACCTTCTCGGCCAGTGCCTTGGAGGTCGTGCCACCCGCGGAGAACAGCACGATGTCCAGGCCGGTGTAGTCGGCGCTCGACGCGTCCTCCACCGTCACACCGTCCAGCACGGTGCCGGCCGACCGGGCCGAGGCGAACAGCCGCAGCTCCGTCACCGGGAAGTCGCGCTCCGTGAGGATCCCGCGCATGACCGTGCCGACCTGACCGGTGGCTCCGACGATTCCGACCCTCACAGCGACTCCCTCTACGTGTTCCGTGCCCGACCGGGGCCTTTCCATCATGCGGCGAACCCCGGCCCACCTGTCCAGTTCTTTGCCGCGCGTGCCCGAGGAGTGGGACACGATTCACCGCCGCGCAGTTCCGTACGTCCGCCCGGCACCCCGCTGAGCTGGAGATGTTCCCTCTCCGGAAGGCCTGCGCCGCAAGCTGTGCTGTCCCGCCCCTGCCCGTCGGGGCCACGGCCATACGAGGGTGTGACGTACGCCTCCGCAGCGGCGCGGCGCCGGCCGAACGTTCCGGCCCGCCGCCGCGTCGTAGGGGCAGACGCGTGAGGGGGTGGGGTGTGCTGCGCGGAAGAGCGCGTCGCGACCAGGGGGCGTACGCCGGCGGTACGGACCGCGGCGCCGGTGATCCGCTGGACGCGGCACAGGAACGCCGGGTGCGGGCGGTGCTCGCGCTCGGTGGGGTGCCGCGGTCGGACCTGCCGGACGGGGTGCAGCAGGTCCGGCTGCGGCTGCTGGAGCGGGCCGCGAGCGGCCGCGAGGCACCGCGGAACGTGTCGGCCTGGGCGGCGGTCGTCGCCTCCAACCTGGCCATGGACTGGCACCGGGCCGAGCGGCGCCGGGAACGGCTGGGGGAGCGGCTCGCCGTCCTGCGCGAGTCCGTGCACCCCTCCGGCGAGGAGACCAGCCTGCTCTCCCTCGTCGTCGCCCGCGGTCTCGACGAACTGCCCGCCGCCCAGCGGCAGGTGGTCGTGCTGCGCTTCTTCGCCGACCTGCCCGTACGGGACATCGCCGGGGAGCTGGGCATACCCGAGGGCACGGTCAAGAGCAGGCTGCACACGGCGGTGCGCGCGCTGCGCGACCGGCTGCACGAGGACGGAGGTGGTGTGACGTGACCGCCGATCACGAGGGCACGGACGGCAGGCGGGACGCGGACGGCGCCGGGGAGTACGGCGGCATGGACGCCCTCATGGCCGCGATCACCGGCGACCCCCTCCCTGAGGAGGCCCACCGGGACCCCGCGTTCCACGCCGGTCTCCACGCGGCCGAGGCCGACGTGGCACTCCTGCGCGACCGACTCCACCTGCTCGCCGAGACCCTCACGGGGGAACGGGCGGGCGAGGACGCGGGGGCCGGGGGTGCGGCGACCGGGGGCCACGGGGCCCGGGGGGCCGGGGTCCGGGGCCGCTCCGAAGCGGTGGGAGGGCGCGCCGCTCGCCGTGGCCCGGGGCGCACCGGACCGCCCGGACGGCGGCGGGTCCTGCGGGTCGCGCTCGGTTCGCTCGCCGGCGCCGGGGCCTTCTGCCTGGTCCTCGGTCTGGGCTGGCTGGCGGCGCGGGGCGGCGGGGTGTCCGAGGACGGTGCGAGCTCGGGGGCGAAGAGCGCCGCCGACTCCGCGGGCGAGGCGGCCGGCCACGCCGGGCGTCCGGCGGACCCCGAACGCGAGCTGGCCTGCTCCCGGCTGGTGGTGGAGGGCGCCGTGACCGAGGTGCGGCGGCCGTCGGGTTCACCGGCCGCCCGGGTCACCCTCAGCGTGCTCCGCTCGTACAAGCCCGCGCACGGCCCGGCCGAGGTCGGTGTCCTGCTGGACGGCGGCACGCGGCCGGCGCCGCGCACCGGGCAGCACGTCCTCGTGGCGGTCGGCCGGGGCGGGGACGAGGCGAGCCTGTGGGCCGTCGGCGACGACCGGGTGGCCGCCGCCCGCGCCTGGATCACCGACGCCCTGCCCGGGTCCCGGCACACGCCCTGCCCCTGACCCGGCGACCGGCCCGGAGGAGGACGCCGTGACACCTCGACGGGACAGGCGGTGGCGGTACGGGGCCGTCGCCGCCGCGGTGCTGCTGCTGGGCGGCGCCACCGGCGCGGAACCGGTCCTGTAGCGGGCGGGGCACGCGGACGTGGATCCCGGGGTCCCCGGAGGCCGGGTGCCGGACTGCCGGTACCGGTCGCCGGGCACCGCGCCGCCGGTGTCCCCGGCCGACCGCCGGCGGCCACGGACCGGGGGTCACGGCGCCCGTGCCGGCGAGGCTCCGGGCCGGGGCGCCCGGACGGTGAAAACGTAAGGGCGGGCGCCCACCAGGACGCCCGCCCCCGCTCGTGTCACCCCGTTACGGCGTGACCTTGCCGATCCGCACGCTGCCGGTGCCCGCGACCGTGCCGCGCGCGTTCACCAGTTGCACCCGACCGAAGAACTCCCGGCCGGCCGGCGCCTCGACGGCGGCCGTGACCTGCCCGGTGACCGTCGCGGAGTCGCCCGTGCCGAGCTCGACCGGTGCCGAGCCGTCGACCGTGACGGAGCCGAGTGCGGTGGAGAAGAACACGTCCCGGTAGTCGTAGTCGGTGGAACCGGACGGCACGGAGTAGCCCGCGACCTGCACGGTGTAGGTGCCGGCGGCCGGGGACGGCACGGAGACCGCCTCCTCCGAATCGCCGTCGGCGGACTTGCCGACCTCCTTGCCGGTGGAGTCGTACACCGTCAGGTCGAGGTCGGCGGCCGCGTCCGAGACGCCGCCGATGGCGACGTCGAGCGAGGTGGCGCCGGCCGGGACGTCGACCGTGCTGGTCTGCGTCTCGCCCTCCTTGATGGCGGGGCGGGCCGTCCTGGCGGAGCCGAGGGGGCCGCCGACCAGCTTGCCGGCCAGCGGCGCGTACCTGTTGGTGACCTTCCAGGAGGCGGCGGTCGGTGTGCCCGCCTTCGCCTCGGGGACGGTCACGGTCTCGGGGTCGAACGCGGCACCGAGGACGGAGACGTCCAGCCGGTAGGGGTTGTCGAGCAGCGGCGAGGTGCGCCGGGCCTCGACCTCGACCTCCCAGACGCCGGGCTGCGGGTCGGCGTACGCGCGCACGTCCGGCTTGCAGCCGTTGCCGTCCAGGTAGTTGTTGTAGCAGTACGGGGTGCCGGTGTTGTCCGACGGGACGCCGTACGGGTGGACGGTGACGAACCGGGTCTGGCTCTTGTCCTTCAGCCCGCCGATCGCGACCTCCAGCGACTTCGCGCCCTCGGGCACGGTCAGGAAGTACGACCGGGTGCTGTTGCGCTGCACCGAGTCCGACGCGGAGAAGGTGTGGTGGACGGGGGCGGCGACGACGACCGTGGTGAGTACCTGCTTGTCGATGCCCTCGGTGCGCGGGTCGTCGACCTCCAGGATCGCGCTCTTGACGCCCGCCGACGCCGGGGCCGCCTGGACCCGGACGGTGACCGGCTGGTTCAGCGGCAGCCGCACCACGTCGTCACCGACGATCCGGAAGGTGCGGCCGGTGTCGTTCTCGAAGTGCAGCTCGTGCCGGACCGCCTGGTCCGGGCCGGAGGTGCGGGTGATCGTGACGTCGTACGTCTTCTTCTGCCCGGCGTTCAGGCCGCCCTCGCGGTCGTACAGGCCGGTGCCGCGGCCCGGGGTCTTCAGGGCGCCGTCGAGCGCGGTGTCCACCGGGGCGCTGACGGTGTAGTCGTGGGCCGAGGCGCCGTGCTGGATCGACTTCCACGCGTCGGGGACGTCGATGAGGCCCGCACCCTCCTCGTAGGCCTGCGCGCCCTTGATGTGGTCGGCGGTCGAGGTCAGCGCGGTGCGCAGCCCGGCGGGCGTGAGGTCGATGCCCTTCTGCTTCGCGGCGGAGAGCAGCAGCGCGGAGGCGCCGGTGGCCTGCGGGGAGGCCATCGAGGTGCCCTGGAGCATGGAGTACCCGGCCGGCAGGGTGTAACCCGCCTCGGCGACCGGGGAGCCGGGCAGCCAGGTCTGGGTGGTGTTGATGGCGGCGCCGGGCGCGGTCAGGGTCGGGGCGAAGCCGCCGTCCTCCCGCGGACCGCGCGAGGAGAAGGGCATCATCGCGTACTTGGTCTCCACGGCCGAGCCGTAGTTCGCCGCCCAGGTCGCCCTGGAGATGGCCGCGCCGACCGAGATGACCTTGTCCGCGAGGCCGGGGTCGCCGATGGTGTTGGCGCCGGGACCGGAGTTGCCGGCGGAGATCACCAGCTGGACGCCGTAGGTGTCGATGAGCCGGGTGTACAGCTCGGCCCGCGCGTTGTTGCCGTCGTTCAGCGCGGGCAGGCCGCCGATCGACATGTTGACGATGTCGACCCCCCGCCGGGTGACCAGGTCGATCATGCCCTCGGTGAGGGCGACGTTGGTGCAGCCGCCGGTCCAGGTGCAGGCCCGCGAGGAGACCAGCTTGGCGCCGGGGGCCGCGCCGTTCATCTTCCCGCCGAACAGGCCGTTCGCGGCGGTGATGCCGGCGACGTGGGTGCCGTGCTCGGACTCGATGACGCCGATGTTGACGTAGTCGGCCTTCGCGCCGGAGGCGTTGTAGACGACGTCCTTGCGGGTCTCGACCACGAACGGGACCTGTTCGGCGACGTCCGTCGAGGGGTCGTCGGTGCCGAAGTGGCCGACCTGGTGCTCGTCCTTGTACGGCTTCATCGGCGTGTCGTCGGTGAAGTCCAGGTTGTCGTTCGTGTCGACGCGGACCGTGCCGGTGGCCGGGTCGTAGAGCACGCCCCAGGCGTCGGTGGTGTCGCCGTCGCGGTTCAGGTCGCCCTTCTCGTCGCCGCCGGTGGTGGCGGACTCGTACATGTAGTTGAACTTGTACGAGCCCTCGGGCGCGGTGAACTTCTCGGTGCCCTGGGTGGGCGTGGTGACGGAGAAGGACGGCCCGGAGACGGCGGTGGTCATCCGCCGCCAGGTGCCGTCGCCGTCGCCGACCGGGTCGGTCGCGGTGACCCAGTCGACGATCTTCCGCTCGCCGGTGGTGGTCCGCTGGAGCGCCGGGTGGCCGAGGTCGATGCCGGAGTCGAGGATGCCGATGGTGACGCCGCGGCCGTCGGCCTTCGGGTGGTCGGCGACGAAGTCGACGGCACCGGTCTCGAAGGACGGGTTGTACGGGTTCTCCGCCGGGGTCCGGCGGTCCGGGCCCGGGTAGGCGGCCTTGACCGCGGGGGACTTGGTGCCCTCGACCGCCGGGTCGTCGAGCGGGATCTCCTGCTTGAGGTCGATCGCGCGCACCGACGACAGCTTCACGGCGGCGGCGATGGCCGCGTCCGCCCGGCCGGTCGGGACGGTGGCGCGGACGTAGCCGAGCTTGTCGTCGGTCCGGCCGACCAGGCCGCCCTCGACCGCGTCCAGCTCCCCGGCGACCTGCTCGGTCCTCCCGGGCGAGGTGGCGATCATCATCGTGACGGTCTTGTCGCCGTCGGCCTTGGCATCGGCGAGCAGGCCGGCGTCGTCCTTGCCGAGCTTGTCGTCGGCGGACCCGACGCCGGAAGCGGCGGTGGCCGGGGCGGGCGCGGGGTCCGCGGCGAGGGCCAGCGGTACCGGTCCGGCCGCGGAGAGGGCGGCCACGACACCGACGGCCATGGCCATGCGGGTCAGGCGTCTCGGGCCGGGTATCGGATCACGCTCGGGCGTGTGGGTCATCGGCATCCCTCAGGTAAAGGAACGAGCGGACGAGAGCGCTCAGCTTCACCCAAGGGGCCCCGCTTAGGGGTCCGTTGACCTAATCGATATGAACGTATGGGGAAAACCCGCGATGGGATGCGCGGTGATCCGTCCTGTTCCGCCCGGGTTCTGCTCAGTTCCCCTTCGAACGGGCGTAATGGCGGGACGCCTTGGCCCGGTTGCCGCAGGCGGCCATCGAGCACCAGCGCCGGGTGCCGTTGCGCGAGGTGTCGAGGAAGTGCAGGACGCAGCCGGTGCCGGAGCAGGCGCGGATGCGCTCCGGGGCCCGGGTCAGCAGGCCCAGGTAGCTGCGCGCGGCGAGCCAGGCCGGCCCCGGAACACTCCCCGGCCAACCCGGCCGACTGAGCCTCCGGCGGGCGGAACGCGGCCGACGCCGCCCACCGCGAACGACCGCCGGGCGGGGCCGGCCACCACACCGAGCCGACCGGTCCCGCCCCGCCCGCGCCGTACCGCCGCCGCCGAGCCCACCCCGAAGTACGCCGCCCCGGCCGACCGACCGACCCCGGCGTACACAATCCGCCCGCCGCCGACCCACCGGGACAGGACGGGCACCACGCCGAGACCCCCGCCCCCCCCCCCGACGCCCCGGCCGCCGTCGACCGCACCGGAGCTCACGCTCGCGCCCACCGCCGGCGTCGGAGCCCGCGCTCGCGCCCTGCTGGGCCGGTCACCCTCGCGCGCGCCGGTGTCGCCGTGCCCCCGTCTCGCTGCCCCGCCCTCGTCGACCGCGCCGGAGCCCAGGCTCGCGGCCCTCCGGCCCCGGCCCGGGTCACCGTCGCCCCCGCTCCGCCGCCCCGTGCCGTCGGAGTCGGCCCCGTTCACCCCCACCGGAGCCGCCCGCCTTGGCCCCCGTCCCCTTCACCGTCGGCCGCACCGGTCACGCCCCCGCCCCGGCCTCCCGCCCCGCCCCGGCCTCCCGCCCCGCCCCGGCCTCCCGCCCCGCCCCGGCCTCCCGCCCCGGCCTCCCGCCCCGCCCCGCCCCGCCCCGCCCCGCCCCGCCCCGCCCCGCCCCGCCCCGCCCCGAACTCCCCGTCTACCCCGGCAGATGAACGGGGAATGACCGCCCCCCGGCCGGGGGTGATCCGGTCCGTGGCCGTGGGTGGGGGCTCGTGATCCACGTACGGTGATCGGCGTCACGCGTTGCCACCGCGTTCACGCCCAGGTCATCCCCGCTGCCAACGATCCATGGTGAGCGGGGCGTTCGCGTCCTTGGCGCCCCGCGACCACTGCCGACGCGTTCGCACCCGGGGAGATCGCGCCATGTCGCGCACACGCTCTGTCGCAGCCTCCACCGCGGGGGTCAGCCGCCGTACCGTCCTCGCCGCCGCCGGAGCGGTCCCGCTCTCCGCGAGCGCCGGCCAGGCCCTCCACCCCATCACCACCACCGCCGGGGCGGGCGCGGGAGCGTCCGTCGCGCACTCCCGGCCCGCGGCCACCGCCCCGCTCGCCCCCTTCACCAAGGGCACCACCGTCGCCTCCGTCGCCGCCCCGCGCAACAGCTCCGGCTACCGCCGCCTCGGCGACGGACCCGGCTGGCAGCGGGTCGTGCGCTCCGAGCTGGCCGCGCCCGGATCCGGCCGCGCCGGCCGCCGCACGGCCCTCGCCGCGTTCGTGCAGTTCACCGACCTGCACCTGATGGACGTGCAGCACCCGCTGCGCCTGGAGTACCTGCGCTCCCACGACGTGCACGCCTGGCGCCCGCACGAGGCCCTCACCGTGCCCGGCGCGGTCTCGCTCGTGGAGCGGGTCAACGCGCTGCGGGGCGCGCCCGTGACCGGGTCCCCGCTGCACTTCGTGATGACCACCGGCGACAACACCGACAACAACGCGCACACCGAACTCGAATGGTTCATGAAGGTGATGAGCGGCGGCCGCATCACCCCCAACTCCGGTGACCCGAAGCACTACGAGGGCGTGCAGAACAGCGGCCTCCCGCTGTACTGGCAGCCCGGGTCCACGGCCCGCGACCACGACAAGGCGCTCGGCTTCCCCCACCTGAAGGGGTTCCTGGCCGCCGCGGTCCGCGAGGTCCGCAGCCCCGGCCTGAACCTGCCCTGGTACTCGACCGCCGGCAACCACGACGCCCTCCCGCTCGGCTGCTACGGCTCCCACGGCGACCCGTACCTCACCGAGGCGGCCATCGGCGGCCGGAAGCTGATGAGCGTCACCGCCGCCGACGCGCAGAAGCTCCAGGACGCCATCAAGCACGCCAAGGACCCCCGGGGCACCGGCTACCGGGACTTCCTCAAGGCCCACGCCCGCGCCATGCGCCCGGTCACCCCGGACGAGAAGCGGGCCCCGTACACCCAGGCGGACTACCTCAAGGCCCACCTCGACCCCGCCCACCAGGGCGCCGGACCGGTCGGGCACGGGTACTCCTCGGCCAATCTGGACGCGGGCACCCAGTACTACGCCTTCCGCGTCTCCGAGGACGTCATCGGCATCAGCCTGGACACCACCGACGCCGGCGGCCACTACGAGGGTTCGATCGGCACCGCGCAGCTGAAGTGGCTCGACAGGACGCTGACGGAGCACAAGGACGCGTACGCCGTCGTCTTCAGCCACCACACCAGCGCGACGATGACCAACACCCGCCCCGACCCGGCCCGTCCGGGCGAGAAGCGGCACGGCGGCGCCGAGGTGCTCTCCGTGCTGTCCGCCCACGCCAACGTGGTGGCCTGGGTGAACGGTCACATCCACAAGAACGTCGTCACCCCGCACCGGGCCTCCGGCGGCCGGTCCTTCTGGGAGGTGTCCACCGCGTCGCACGTCGACTTCCCCCAGCTCGCCCGGGTCATCGAGCTGACCGACAACAAGGACGGCACGATCTCCCTGTTCACCACCCTGATCGAGGCCGCCGCCCCGCACCGCACCGACTACGCCGACCTCTCCCAGACCGGTCTCGCCGCGCTCTACCGCGAGCTGTCCTACAACGCCCCCGGCGCCAACAAGGCCCTCGCGGGCGGCGCCGCCGACCGGAACACGGAGCTGCTGCTCAAAAAGGGCTGAGACCCGCTCAACCGTCCCCGCCCCGCGCAACCTCAGGCCCCCCGACCCGGTTCACGCCGGTGACCACACCGGATCCGTATCCTGGGGGAAGACATGCGCGTACGGACGACTCTGGCGGGCGCGGCCGCCCTGCTCCTCTCCACGGCCCTCGCGGCCCCGGCCCTGGCGGCACCCGCACCCGTCCGCTCGGGCGGACACGGGCCCGGCCGCACCGCGACCCGGGAGGCCGTCGAGGCGGTCGTCCGCGAAGGTGTGCCCGGCGTGACCGCCACCGTCGAGGACGCCCGCGGCACCTGGTCGGCGACCGCCGGCGTGGGTGACACCCGTACCGGACGGCCGCGTTCGGCCGCCGACCGCTACCGCGTCGGCAGCATCACCAAGACCTTCGTCGCCACCGTCCTGCTCCAGCTGGAGGCGGAGGGCAGACTGTCGCTGGACGACACGGTGGACCGATGGCTGCCGGGCGTCGTCCGCGGCCACGGCCACGACGGCCGCGCGATCACCGTCCGGCAGCTGCTCAACCACACCAGCGGCATCAGCAACTACACCGAGGACGAGGACTTCGCCCGCACCTACTTCCTCGCGGACGGCTTCCTGCGGCACCGCTACGACACCCTCGCCCCGCGCGACCTGGTGGCCATCGCGATGCGGCACACCCCGTACTTCGCGCCGGGCACGTCCTGGCACTACTCCAACACCAACTACGTCCTGGCCGGCATGGTCATCGAGAAGGTGACGGGCCACCCCTACGCCACGGAGATCCGCCGCCGCGTCATCGAGCCCCTGCACCTGACCGGCACCTCCGTCCCCGGTACGCGGGTCACCGTGCCCCGGCCGAGCGGCCGGGCCTACGGCAAACTCGCCGAGACGGCGACGGGCCCGGTGTACGACGTCACGGAGCTCAACCCCTCCCTCGCCTCCTCCGCCGGCGAGATGATCTCCGACTCCGCCGACCTGGACCGCTTCTACGGCGCCCTGCTGCGCGGCGACCTCCTGCCACCGCGGCAGCTGGCGGAGATGAAGACCACCGTGAAGAGCGGCGAGACGCCCCGCGCCGGTTACGGCCTCGGCCTCCAGAAGACCGTGCTGGACTGCGGGGTGCAGGTCTGGGGCCATGACGGCGGCATCCCCGGCTCCCTGTCCGCCGCCGTGACGACCGAGGACGGCCGGCACTCCCTGGCGCTGAACCTGAACGCGGACTGGACCGGCGACCCGGACGCGGTGGTGCGGGCGGAGTTCTGCTGACCACCGCCCGGACCCCCTGATCGAACCCTGACGGACCCCCGGCCGCCCCCGGGCCGGGGGTCACCGGGGCAGCACCACGACGTACGCGGCCGGATCGCGGTCGCCCGACGCCATCAGCGCCGTCCGCACCACCGCCGCCTGCTGTTCCGGGCAGTCCCGGAGCTTCTTCGGCGTGGTGTGCACGACCGTGATCCCCAGCCGCTCCAGGTGCTCGCGCTTGCGGGCGTACTCCGACCACAGCCCGTCCTCGTCGTCCGGGCCGCCCTGCCGGGGGGCGCGGGTGTCCAGTTCGACGGCGACCGCCTGGTCCGGCCAGTAGGCGTCCAGGCCGCCCAGGTGCGGTCCGCCCGGCAGACGCAGGTCGACGTTCCACACCGGGTCGGGCAGCCCGTGGTCGCGGACCATCCGGTACAGCCGGTCCTCGGCGGCCGAACGGCACTCGGCCACCAGCGAGTCCACCGCGGCCACCACGTGCGCCCGCCCCAGCAGTCGCGCCCGGGTCAGCTCCGCCACCACCGCGGCCGGTGCGCAGTGCCCCCCGCGCACCGCCTCGGTCAGCAGCCGCCGCACGGTCTCCGCGTCCGACAGTTCCGCCACCGCGTCCGCCAGGGCCCGCGGCACCGGCGCCACCGGCAGGCCCGACACGACCTGCGGCACGGGCAGGGCGGCGGTGCGCAGCACGCGGACGTAGCCCGTGGAACGCAGCCGGCGCAGTCGTGGGACCAGGACGTCCACCCCGCCCGGGGCGGGCGCCGCCGGGGTGGGGGAGAAGCCGTGCAGGGCGAGCGCCGCCAGGCCGGTGAGTACCGCCTCCGCGTACCGGGGCAGGTGCGGGGACCCGGCGGTGGGCTGGGCGGGGACGCCCGGCGCCGTCGCGCGGGCCGCGTACAGCAGGGCCCCGTGCAGCCGTTCCTCGTCGGTCGGCGGGCCGGTGTGCAACAGGACGACGTTCGGCAGCAGTTCCCGCCAGGGGCCGCCGGGGCGGCACCGCTCGGCCTGCTCGGCCGGCGTCACACCGTGGGCGCGCAGCTGATTGGCCGTCAGGACGCGGCGGTGGACGTCGGCGAGGTGGCTGAGCGGGCGGGGGGAGAGGGGGGCTTCGTGCGTCATGGCGGGGGGATTCCCGCGCCGGGTCCCTCCGCTAACCGCTGTTGCACAGCCGTCGAGAAATGCGGACATGACGGGACTAAAGGTCAAGTGTTCGGGTGCCGAGTAGGGACGGGAAACCCCTGGTCCGATCAGGTGCGGACCAGGGGTCACGGGGATGATCGACCGAATTTCGTAACGGTCACCCACGGGGCAGGCTCAGGCCACGGCTTCCCGGTCGACGGCCGCCGCGTCGCACTCCTGTGCCCGCAGCGCGCGCGCCAGGTCGTCCCGCGCCTCCAGCACCAGCCGGCGCAGCGCCGGTGCCGCGTCCGCGTGCGCCCGCAGCCACGCGTCCGTCGCCTCCAGCGTCTCCGGGCGGTCCTGGTAGGACGGGAACAGGCCCCGCACCACGTCCATGCCGATCTGGATCGACCGCTCCCGCCACACCCGCTCGATCGCCGCGAAGTACAGCTGCGCGTACGGCGCGGTCAGCTCCCGCTGCGACGGTCGGGCGAACCCCGCGATCATCGCCTCCACGTGCGCGTTCGACAGCGCCTCGGACTCCACCACCTGCGCCCACGCCTGCGCCTTGACCGCCGCGGAGGGGCGGGCGGCCAGGCAGCGCACCTGGTGCCGCTTGCCCGACGCCGTGTCGTCCCGGGCCAGTTCGGCCGCCAGCTCCCGCTCACCGGCCACCCCGTGCGCCGCCAGCGGCTCCAGGAACGCCCAGCGCAGCTCCTGGTCGACGACCAGGCCGTCGATCCCGGTGGTGCCGTCCAGCAGGTCGCGCAGCAGGCCGAGGTCGCCCTCGGAGTTCGCCACGGCCGCGAAGAACCGCGCCCACGCCAGCTGCTGCTCACTGCCCGGCCCGGCCGCCCGCAGCTCCCGCAGCGCGCCCTCCGCCAGCAGCCGGCCGCCGGTCTCCCGCCAGCGCGGCGCCGCGTAGTGCACCAGCGCGGTGTCGGCCCAGGCGTGCAGCATCTGGAGCACGCCGATGTCGGACTCGCGGCCCGCGAACCGCAGCACCAGCGCGATGAACTCCCGGGCCGGCAGCAGCCCGTCCCGGGTCAGGTTCCACAGCGCCGACCAGCACAGGGCACGGGCCAGCGGGTCGGTGAGCGCGCCCAGCCGGTCGCGCAGGGTGGCCAGCGACGTCTCGTCGAACCGGATCTTGCAGTAGGTGAGGTCGTCGTCGTTGACCAGCACCAGGTCGGGCGCCTGCTCGCCCGCCAGCTCCGCCACGACCGTCCGCGGGCCCTCCACGTCCGTCTCCACCCGCGCGTACCGCTCCAGCGCGCCCTCGGGCGTGCTCCGGTACAGGCCCACCGCGACCCGGTGCGGCCGCAGCTCGGGATGCGACTCGGCCGCCTCCTGCACCACCGCCAGCTCGGCGATCCGGCCGCCCTCGGTGTCCAGCAGCACCTGCGGGGTCAGCGCGTTCACGCCGGCCGTCTGGAGCCAGGACCGTGCCCAGCCCGACATGTCGCGGCCGCTCGTCTCGGCCAGCACCGACAGCAGGTCGCCCAGGCGCGTGTTGCCGTAGGCGTTGCGCTTGAAGTAGCGGCGGGCGCCCTCCAGGAACGCGTCCTGCCCGACGTACGCCACCAGCTGCTTGAGCACCGAGGCGCCCTTGGCGTAGGTGATGCCGTCGAAGTTCAGCTTGGCGTCCTGGAGGTCCCGGATGTCGGCGGTCACCGGGTGCGTGGACGGCAGCTGGTCCGCGCGGTAGGCCCAGGCCTTGCGGCGGTTGGCGAAGGTGACCCAGGCGTCCTGGAAGCGGGTCGCGCCCACGTTGGCGAAGGTGCCCATGAAGTCGGCGAAGGACTCCTTCAGCCACAGGTCGTCCCACCACACCATGGTGACCAGGTCGCCGAACCACATGTGCGCCATCTCGTGCAGGATGACGTTGGCCCGCGCCTCGTACGACGCCCGCGTCACCTTCCCGCGGAAGATGTACTCCTCCCGGAAGGTCACCAGGCCCGGGTTCTCCATCGCGCCGAGGTTGTACTCGGGCACGAACGCCTGGTCGTACTTGCCGAACGGGTACGGGAAGTCGAAGTGGTCGTGGAAGAAGTCCAGGCCCTGCTTGGTCACCAGGAAGACGTCGTCCGCGTCGAAGTGCGGCGCCAGGCCCTTGCGGCACATCGCGCCGAGCGGGATCTCCAGCTCGGTGCCGTCCTCGAAGGTGCGGGTGTAGGAGTCCGTCACGTAGTGGTACGGGCCCGCCACCACGCACGTGATGTACGTCGAGATCGGCTTGGTCTCCGCGAACCGCCACACCCCGTCGGTGAGTTCACCGGCGCCGTTGCTCCACACCGTCCAGCCCTCGGGCGCCCGCACCTCGAAGCGGTACGGCGCCTTCAGGTCCGGCTGCTCGAAGTTGGCGAACACCCGGCGGGCGTCGGCCGGCTCGTACTGCGTGTACAGGTAGACCTCGCCGTCCTCCGGGTCGACGAAGCGGTGCAGGCCCTCACCGGTGCGCGAGTAGGCGCAGCGGGCGTCCACCACCAGCTCGTTCTCCGCGGCCAGGTCCTCCAGCACGATCCGGGAGCCGTCGAAGACCTCGCCCGGGTCCAGGTCCCGGCCGTTGAGCGACACCGACGTCACCTCCGGCGCGATCAGGTCGGCGAAACCGGAGGCACCGGGTTCGGCGCAGCGGAAGCGGACGGTGGTCACCGAACGGAACGTGCGCGGCTCGCCGCCGCCGTCACCGACGGCGGACCGGATGTCGAGGAACACGTCGTACCCGTCGACGGACAGCAGGGCGGCCCGCTCCCGGGCCTCGTCGCGGGACAGATTCTCACCGGGCACGGACGGCACTCCCTTGTGATCGCGTGATGGTGGCGGAACAGGACCGATCCTGCCATGCGGTCCTGACGGCGGACAGCGGGGAATGCGACGGGCGATGCCCTCGTTGTCGTGGCAAACGACGTCTGCCCCGAGGAGACCGCCCGTGTCCGAGACCGCCGCCCCGTCCGGCAAGACCCCCGTCGACTTCTGGTTCGACCCCCTGTGCCCGTGGGCCTGGATGACCTCCCGGTGGGTGCTCGAGGTGGAGAAGGTCCGCGACATCGAGGTCCGCTGGCACATCATGAGCCTCGGTGTCCTCAACGAGTCCCGCCTCGACGAGCTGCCCGAGGAGTACCGCGAGCTGCTTCAGACGAAGGCGTGGCCGCCGGTGCGCGTGGTCACCGCGGCCTGGCAGAAGCACGGCGCCGACGTCCTCGGCCCGCTCTACACCGCGCTCGGCACCCGCATCCACAACAACGGCGAGGGCCCCACCCTGGAGGCGATCGCCGGCGCGCTCGCCGACGTCGGCCTGCCCGCCGACCTGATCGACTACGCCGGCCAGGACGACTTCGAGTTCGACGCCGAGCTGCGCGCCTCCCACAAGGAGGGCATCGACAAGGTCGGCCAGGACGTCGGCACCCCGGTCATCGCGGTCCCCGGCCCCGACGGCGAGCAGATCGCCTTCTTCGGCCCGGTCGTCACCCCCACCCCGCAGGGCGAGGAGGCGGCCCGCCTGTGGGACGGCACCCTCGCCGTGGCCTCCGTGCCCGGTTTCTACGAGATCAAGCGGACCCGCACCCAGGGCCCCGACTTCAGCAACCTCTGACCCGCCCGACGGGCCCGGCGCCGAGCCGGGCCCGTTCCCGCGCCCCGGCCAGCAGCTCCAGGTGCTCGGCGTACCCCCGCGCGTAGTACGCCGCCCGCTCCGGGTCCGGTTCGACCAGCCGGGTGGGCCGCGTCCACGCCCCGGTGTCCAGGGGCACGCCGTACCGGCCGGCCGCCGCCAGCACCGCGCCCCGCGCGCCGACCTCGCCCTCCACCACCCGCAGCGGCCGGCCCAGCACGTCGGCCAGCAGCCGCGTCCAGGCCGGGCTGCGGGTGCCGCCGCCGCACACCGCGAGCGTCCCGGTCAGGCCGGCCGCCGCCAGGCAGTGCCGGGCCGCGTAGCCGATGCCCTCGCAGGTGGCCCGGACCAGGTCGGCGGGGCGCGTCTCCAGCGACACCCCGAGCAGCATGGCGCGCAGCCCGGGCTCCACGAACGGCGCCCGCTCCCCGGAGGGCGCGAAGTACGGCAGCACGCGCACCCCGGCCGCGCCGGGCGGGCTCCCGGCGAGCAGGTCGTCCAGCTCCCGGTGGTGGGCACCCGTGGTGGCCAGCACCCAGTCCAGGGCCGCCGTACCGACCATCGCGGGCATCGCGCGCAGCCGGTGGCCCGGCCGGTCGGTGGAGATGTACAGGCCGGCCGGCTCGCCGCCCAGATCCAGCCCGGTGGTGACGACGAGGCTCGCCAGACAGGTGCCGACGATCAGCAGCCCGTCGCCGGGCGCGGTGACGCCCGCGCCGAGCGCGCACGCGGCCAGGTCGTACGGTCCGTTCGCCAGCGGGGTCCCGGCCGGCAGCCCCGCGCCGGCCGCCCCGCCGGTGGCGACCGGGTCGCCGATGTCCGGCAGCAGCCGCCGCCGGCCCGTGAGGCCGAGCAGCTCCAGCACTCCGTCGTCGTAGGTCCGGGTGCGCGGGTCCAGGAACGGCATCGACGCGTCGGACACGTCGGTCACCGCCCGTCCGGCGCCGGTCAGCCGCTGGAACACCATGTCCTTGCAGTACACGGCCGCCGCCGCCCGGTCCAGGCAGGCCGGCTCGTGCCGGTCCAGCCAGGCCAGCAGCGGGCCGGGGCTGCCCGGGAACAGGGCGCCGCCGGTGCGCCGGAAGACGGCCGCCACGGTGCCGTCGGCCAGCCAGCGGTCGACCAGCCCGTGCGCCCGGCCGTCCATCCAGGAGATCGCCCTGCGCGCCGGCCGGCCCGCCGCGTCCACCAGCCACACCCCGTCGCCCTGCCCGGTCAGCCCGGCCAGCTCCACGGGCTCCGGTACCCGCGCGGTCAGCGCCTCCAGCACGGCGGTGACGGCCGCGTACACCTCGTCCGCGTCCTGCTCCACCGCCCCGCCGCGCAGGTCGAGGCCCACCGGGCGGGACTCCACGGCCAGCGTGCGGCCGGAACGGTCGAACGCCGCGGCCTTCACCAGGGACGTGCCCACATCGATCCCCACGAACATGACACCCTCACCCCTCATCCCTCGGGCGGTCCCCGCCGCCGGGTCCGTTCAGGTCAGGCAGTGCGCGAGCGGCTCCCCGCGCACCCAGCGGCCCACCTCGGCCGCCGCGATCCGCGCCGCCTTCTCGGCCACCGCCCGGCTCGCCCCGCCCAGGTGCGGGGTGAGCACCACCCGGTCGGCGAGCCGGCGCAGCCGCGACCCGGGCGGGAGCGGTTCGCGGGCGAAGGTGTCCAGGGCCGCCGCCGACAGCCGCCCCTCGTCCAGCGCGTCGCACAGCGCCTCCTCGTCCAGCAGCGGGCCCCGGGCCGCGTTGACCACCACCGCGCCCGGCGGCAGCAGCGCCAGCTCGCGGGCGCCGATCAGCCCGCGGGTCTCCTCGGTGAGCCGAGCGTGCAGGCTGATCACCGTCGAGCGGCGCAGCAGGTCGTCCAGGGACGTCGTCCGCAGCCCGTGCACCTCGCCGCGCACGTACGGGTCGTACACCATCACCCGCGCCCCGAACGCGCACAGCACCCGGGCGACCCGGCTGCCGACCGCGCCGTAGCCGACGAGTCCGACGGGCAGGTCCTCCAGCTCCATGCCGCTGTGCTCGTAGGTGTAGTACGTCGCGCCCGCCCAGCTTCCCTGGCGGGCCAGCAGGTCGTGGGCCTGCGGTACGCGGCGCAGGGCGGCGAGCAGCAGCCCCACGGTGAACTCGGCGGTGGCAGCGGCGTTGCGGCCGGGCGCGAAGCACACCCGCACCCCGTGCCGCCGGGCCGCGTCCAGGTTGACGTTCACCGGTCCGCCGCGGCAGACCACGACCAGCCGCAGCTCCGGGCGGGCCGCCAGGACCCGTTCGGTGACCGGTCCCATCTGGGTCACCAGGACCTGCGCGCCGGCGAGCGCGCCGATCAGCTCCTCCTCGGCGTCACTGGCCTCGCTCACCTCGGCGACCGGCCCGAACGGCTCCAGCGGCCAGCCGAGCGTCAGCTCCCGCGTCTCGCAGTCGGTCTCCTCCACCAGGGCGCGGGTGATCAGGGACGGCAGGACGAAGTGGTCGCCGGCGGCCACCACGCGTACAGCACCGGAGGTCATCGCAGGGAGTCTCCCGTCTCGGCGTCGAAGACATGGACGAGTCCGGCCGCCACCCGGACCCGCTCGTCGTGGGCGAGGCGCACCCCGGGGCCGGTGAGGACCACCAGGTGCCGTTCCACCCCGGCGAGGGCGAGGGTGGCGATGCCGGACTCCAGCAGGGGTTCGTGGGCCACGACCCGGGCGGGGACACCGTCGGCGCCGGTCAGGGCCAGGTCCTCGGGGCGGACGCCGATCACCACGGGCCGGCCCGCCGGCACCGGGACCGGCAGCGGTATCCGCACCCCGTCGGACAGCCGCGCGTGTCCGTCGGCGCCGGCGACGCCGGGCAGCAGGTTGATCGCCGGTTCGCCGACGAAGTCCGCCACGAAGGTGGTGGCGGGACGGTCGTAGATCTCGTACGGGGTGCCGACCTGCTGGACGACGCCGTCCCGCATGACCGCGATCCGGTCGGCCAGGGACAGCGCCTCCTCCTGGTCGTGGGTGACGAGGATCGTGGTGTGGCCCAGGTCCCGCTGGATGCGCTTGAGTTCGCGGCGGGTGGTGTCGCGCTGGGCGGCGTCCAGGTGGGACAGCGGCTCGTCCAGCAGGAGGACGTCCGGTTCCCGGATCAGCGCGCGGGCCAGGGACACCCGCTGCTTCTGCCCGCTGGACAGGCCGGCCGGGCGGGCGTCCAGGACGTCGGTGAGGCCGACCCGTTCGGCGATCCGGGCGACCCGGCGCCGCACGGCGGCCCGGTCGCTCCCGCGGCGCGCCCGCAGCCCGAAGGCCAGGTTCTCCGCGACGGTGAGCGGCGGGTACAGGGCGTAGTTCTCGAAGGCGACCCCGATGTTGCGCCGCCGCGCCGGCCGGTCCGTCACCGAGGCGCCGCCGACCAGGATGTCACCGCCGGTCACCGTCTCCAGGCCGGCGATCATCCGCAGCGTGGTGGACTTGCCGCAGCCCGACGGGCCCAGCAGGCCGAGGAGTTCCCCGGAGTCCAGGCGCAGGCCGATGCCCCGGACCGCCTCCACCGGGGGGCGGCCCCGCGGCCGGTAGGTCTTGCGCAGCTCACGCAGTTCCAGCGCGGTCATCGCCCTCCCTCGGGCCGGTGGGGCACACCTCGTAGCGCACGTCGTGCTCGGCCAGGTCGCGCAGTGCCTCGGGGGTGGCGCCGTCGTCCACCAGGAGCAGGTCGAAACGGGACAGCGGGGCGACCCGGTGCAGGGCGACCCGGCCCAGCTTGGTGTGGTCGGCGAGCAGCAGGGTGCGGGCCGCCGAGTCGAGCATGGCCCGCTTCACGGAGACGATGTGCTGCTCCTGGTGGTAGGCGTGGCCGCGGTGCACACCGGAGGTGGACACGAACCCGACGTCGACGCGCAACTGCCGCACCGCGTCCACGCAGGACACCCCGAGGAACGACGCGTGCAGCCGGTCGTAGTCGCCGCCGAGCGCCACCAGGTGGATGCCCCGCCGGCCGGCGAGCAGGTTGACGGCCTCCAGGAAGTTGGTGACGACCGTCAGCGGCGTGATCTCCCCGGACCGCAGCAGCCGGGCCAGCTCCAGGGTGGTGGTGGAGTCGTCGAGCAGGACCGCCATGCCGGGCTCGACGTGCCGCAGCGCGTGCCGGGCGAGCGCGGCCTTCTGCGCCCGCATCGTCTTCAGCCGGTACTGCACGTTCGACTCGAACACCCCGGAGGGCTGCGCGGTCACCCCGCCGCGGAACTTCCGTACGATGCCCTGCCGTTCGAGTTCGTCGAGGTCACGGTGGATGGTCATCAGACTCACCCCGAACCGTTCGGCCAGGTCGGCCGCGGACGCCGAACCCTCGGCGAGGACGTGTCCGGCCAGGGCGGCCTGCCGGGCCGCGGGTCCCCGCCGCGCACCGGTGCCGCTCATCCGCCCTCCAGTCGTCGTCCCGGGCACCCCGGCCGGTCGGCCTCGAACACCAGCAGGTCCGCCGGGCGGACGACGGCGCGGACCGGGTCGTCGGGACGCAGCCCGGCCGCCTCGCCCCGCGCCGCGACGAACGACAGGCCGAGGCCGCCGATCCGCACGGTCACCTCCACGGACCGGCCGAGCACCTCGGTGACGTACACGGTCCCGGCGATCGGGTGGCCGCCGCCGGTCAGCGACACGTCCCGGGGCCGCACCCCGACCAGCACCTCGGTGCCGGCCGCGACCCGCACCGGCAGCGGCAGGGTCAGCGCCCCGTCGGCCGACCGGAACTCCCCGGCCCCGGTGACCACTCCCGGCAGCAGATTGATCCGGGGCCGGCCGAAGGCCCGCGCGACCTCGGTGTCCCGCGGCCGGTACCAGATGTCCTCCCGGGTGCCGCTCTGCACGATCCGGCCGTCGCGGATGACCCCGATCCGGTCGCCCAGCGCCAGCGCCTCCACCGAGTCGTGGGTGACGTACAGGGTGGTGGTGCGCCGCACGGCGCCGAGCGCCTTCAGCTCCGCCCGCATCCGCTGACGCAGCTTGGCGTCCAGGTGGGACAGCGGCTCGTCCAGCAGGAACGCGCGGGCCGGGCGGACCAGCACCCGGCCGAGCGCGACCCGCTGCCGCTGCCCGTTGGACAGCTGTCCGGGCGAACGGTCCAGCAGGCCGCTGATGCCGAGCAGTTCGGCGACGGCACCGACCCGGTCGCGGGCCTCGGCGGCCGGCAGCCGGTGGCGCGGGGAGCGCAGCGGCGAGACCAGGTTGTCGTACACGGACCGGTGCGGGTACAGGGCGTAGCTCTCGAAGCACATGGCCACGCCCCGGTCGTACGGCTCCACGTCCCGCATGTCCCGGCCACCGATCTCGACCGTGCCGGCGTCCGGCCGCTCCAGCCCGGCCACCGTCTTCAGGGTGGTCGTCTTACCGGCCCCCGACGGCCCGAGCAGGCAGAAGAACTCGCCCTCCCGCACGTCGAGACCGAGACCGTCCAGGGCGGTGGTCCGGCCGTAGGTCTTGCGTACGCCGCGCAGCGTGATGCTCACGACTTCACCGCCCCGAAGGACAGCCCGCGCACCAGGTAGCGCTGGATGGTCAGCGCCAGCAGCAGCGGCGGGACGACGGAGACGAGGGCGGCGGCGGCCGTGAGGTTGTAGCGGGGGCGGTCGCCGCCGAGGAAGGACAGCGCGCCCACGGTCACCGTCTGCGCCTCGTGCGAGGTGAGGATCAGCGGGAAGACGAAGTTGTTCCAGGCGAAGATGAACGCCAGCAGCGACACCGCGGCGACGCCCGGCCTGACCAGCGGCAGCGCGACCCGCAGGAACGCCTGGCGGCGCGTGTACCCGTCCAGCAGGGCCGCCTGCTCCAGCTCCGGGGTCAGGTCGGCGAAGTACGACCGCATGATCCACACCACCAGCGGCAGCGTGACCAGCTGGAGCACCCACACCATGCCGACGTACGTGTCGAACAGCCCCAGCTTCTGGTACAGCACGAACAGGGGAATGATGACGGTGAGCTCGGGGGCGAAGCGGAACGACAGCAGCGTGAACATCAGGTGCTCCGAGCCCCTGAACCGCCAGCGCGCCGAGGCGTAGGCGGCCGGCAGCCCGACCACCAGCGACAGCGCGACCGCGCCCACCGACACCACCAGGCTGTTGACGAAGAACCGGGTGAAGGGGATGCCCTCGCTGTCGCCCAGCACCGTCCGGTACGACTCCAGGGTGGGCGTGAAGGAGAAGTAGGTGCTGAACAACTGGTCGGCCGGTTTCAGGGACAGCACCACCATCCAGGCGACCGGGAACAGCGCGAAGACGAAGTAGAGGATGAGGGCGGCGTCCGCGAGCCACCCCGGCAGGCGTCTTCTCACACCGGCACCTCCGCCGCCCCGCGCTGGATCCGCCCGAGCCGCCGCACCAGCACCGTCGCCGCCAGGTACACCACCGCCCACAGCACGATCGTGTAGCTGATGCCGAACGAGTACCGCTGGAACCGGATCGCCTCCAGGTAGGCCCGGATCTGGAGCACCATGGTGGAGTCCCCGGGGCCGCCCTCGGTGAGGGCGTAGATGATGTCGAAGACCTTCAGCGAGTCCATGAACCTGAAGATCACCGCGACCAGCACGTACGGCCACAGCATCGGCAGGGTCAGCCGCCGCAGGGTGTACCACCACCCGGCCCCGTCCACCGCGGCCGCCTCGAACGGGGAACCGGGCAGCGACCGCAGCCCCGCCAGCGCCAGGACCGCCACGAACGGGGTGTACACCCACACGTCCACGGCGATCGACGACAGCAGCGCCCCCGCCGGCGTGTCCGTCCACTGCACCCCGCCCAGGCCGAACGGCCGCAGCAGGTGGTTGACCACCCCCACGGACGGCTGGAGCATCAGCTTCCAGATGATCGCCGCGATCACCGGCGCGATCATCAGCGGCAGGATCAGGATCTTCTCCAGGACCCGGCCCACCGGCGAGGAGCGGTGCAGCAGCAGGGCGACACCCACTCCGAGCACCGTCTCCGCGCCGGCCGCGCCGACCGCGTACAGCACGGTCACCCAGGCCGAGTTCCAGAAGGCGTCCTGAGTGAGGAGCGTCCCGTAGTTGTGCAGCCGCACCAGGTCCGGCCGCGGTTTCGCCGCCGAGAAGTCGAACAGGGTGTAGTACAGGCCGAGCCCGAACGGGTACAGGATGCCGCAGGTCAGCAGCAGCGCCGGCAGGAGCAGCAGGTAAGGCCGCAGCGCGGTGCGCCGCCGCATCAGCCGGCCTTCGCCTTCAGGTCGCCGGCCAGCCCGTCCAGCGCGGACCGGGCGCCCTTCCCGCCGTAGATCTCCTGGAGGGCCGCCGCCCAGCTGGTGGTCGTGTCGAAGAACTGCGCCTGCGGGGTGAACTGGATGCGGGTCCGGTCGGCGACCGTCTCGAAGGTGTCCAGGAAGCCGGGCAGGTGCCGCATCCGGTCCTTGTAGGCGCCGTCCTGGCTGACCGACCTGCGCACCGGGTCGATGTGGTGGCCGGTCAGGGCGGCCCGGCGCAGGTGTTCCCGGCCCGTGGCCCACTGGAGGAACAGCCAGGCGGCGCTCTTGCGCCGGCTCCGGGCGTTCATGCCGAGCGACCACACCCACATGTTGGTGGCGAGCGAGCCGTCCGGCCCCTTCGGCCCCGGGTGGAAGGCGATCTTCCCGGAGGCGGGGCTCGCCCCCCGCACGGCCTGGAAGTAGGCGGCCGTGTCGGCGTCGAACAGCATCCCGGCCTTCTGCGCCCCGAGGTCGCTGGAGCACTGGTACCAGGTGTACGACGTCCAGGACGGCGGCCCGCCCCGGCGCACCATGTCCGCCCAGTCCGCCGTGAAGGCCACGGCCCGGTCGGAGTTCATGGCGGGCGTGAGCCTGCCGCCCTCGACGGTGAAGTCGCGCAGGCCGTGGCGGGCGTACATGGTCATGAACCCGGGGTGGATGGTGGCCCAGCTCCGCGACCCGCGCACCGCGATGCCGTACATCCCGTCGTACCCGGCGCCGGGCGCCTTCCGCTTGATCACCGCGGCCAGTTCGCGCAGTTCCTCGAAGGTCTCGGCCGGTCTGAGTCCCAGCGCGCGGAAGACCCCGGTGTGGTAGGCGACCACGTTGGTCTCCCACCCCCACGGCAGCGCGTACTGGCCGCCCCGGCCGAGCGGCTCGCCCGCCCGCAGCGACCACCGGCCGGACCGCAGGAGCTGGGGGAAGAAGTCGGACTCGTCCCATGCGGCGTCGGTCGCCGAGGAGTTGCGCATCCACGGGCCCAGGTCCTCCAGCCAGCCCGGCGGCCCGTACTGCCACACCATGTAGGCGCCGAGCATGAACACGTCGTAGGAGGCGCGCCCGCTGGACAGGTCGACGGTGAGCTTGTCGAAGTAGTTGTCCTCGGGGAAGACGTCGTACGTCACCTCGACGCCGGTCTTCTCGGTGAACGACCTCAGGTCGGCGATCAGGGCGTCCGTGTAGGGGTGCTTGTTCAGCAGCGCCCGGACGGTGGTGCCCTTCTCCCGTCTCCAGTCGAACGGCCCGGTGACGTCGTCCGCGGCCGAACCGCCGCCCTCGTCCCGCTCGCCGTCGCCGAACCCGGTGCCGCAGGCGGCGAGCAGCGGGGCCGCGGCGAGGGTGCCGGTCAGCGCGAGGAAACGTCGGCGGTCGTGCACGTGCCTGTCCATCCGGGACCTCCGTCGGTGGGGGCGGTGGGGTCGGGCGGTCAACCGTGCGAGTCGGCTCGACAACAGAGCGTGTAACGGGGACGGAAGGTCGTCAATCCCTTGCGCACGGTGAGAACAGGGGGAAATCTCGAAGGAGCGTGGGAAGTTCACACGGCCGGTCGCTAAGTGCGGGAGGCGGGCATGGCGTTGGCGTGGCTCGGGATCGACCTCGGTACCCAGGGCGTACGGGCCCTGCTCGTGACCGCCGACGGCCGGGTGCTCGGCGGCGGTTCCGCGCCGCTCGTGCGGGGCCGCCGCGAGGGGACACGGCACGAACAGGACCCCGGGGAGTGGTGGGAGGCGGTCGCCACGGCCGCGCGAGCCGCGTTCGACGGGGTACGGACGCCGGTGGCCGGGGTCGCGGTGTGCGGCACGTCCGGGACCGTGCTGCTCACCGACGACGCGGGCCGCCCGCTGGGACCCGCGCTGATGTACGACGACCGGCGGGCCGCGGCCGAGGGCGCCCGGCTGCGGTCGGCCGGACTCGCCGTCCAGGACACCTGGGCGCTGCCCAAGGCCCGCTGGCTGGCCGCCCGGCACGGTCCCGGCCGGGTCGCGCACCAGCCGGACGTGATCACGGCCCGGCTGGTCGGCCACCCGGTGCCCAGCGACTCCAGCCACACCCTGAAGACCGCGTACGACCTGCGGCGCGGCGCCTGGCCGGACCTCACCGGCCTGCCCCCGGGCACCCTCCCGCCCGTGGTGCCCCCCGGCACCCGGCTCGGCGAGGTCGGCCCGGCCGCCGCCGACGCCACCGGCATCCCCGCCGGCACGCCCGTCATCGCCGGCATGACCGACGGCTGCGCCGCCCAGATCGCCGCCGGCGCGCTGCGCCCCGGCGCCTGGAACTCGGTGCTGGGCACGACCCTCGTCCTCAAGGGCGCCGCGGCGGAACCCGTCTCCGACCCGGCCGGCGTCGTCTACAACCACCGCGGCCCCGACGGCACCTGGCTGCCCGGCGGCGCCTCCAGCGTCGGCGCGGGCGTCCTCACCGCCCGCTTCCCGGCCGCCGACCCCGCCGCGCTGGACGCCCGCGCCGCCGCGTTCGAGCCCTCGGGTGCCGTCGCCTACCCCCTCGTCTCGCCCGGCGAACGCTTCCCCTTCGACGCCCCGCACGCCACGTCGCTGCTCCTCGGCGACCCGGAGTCGGACGCCGACCTGTGGGCGGCCCTCCTCCAGGGCGTCGCCTTCACCGAACGCCTCTGCCTGGACCACCTGGACCACCTGGGCGCCCCCCTGGACGGCACCCTCACCCTCACCGGCGGCGGCGCCCGCAGCGCCTACTGGACCCAGTTGCGCGCCGACGTCCTGGGCCGGCCGGTACGGGTACCGGCCCGCACCGAACCCGCGCTCGGCATGGCGGCGCTGGCCGCGTACGGCACGGGAGCGGCGCCGACCCTCGCCGAGGCGGCGGAACGCATGGTGCGACCGGGCACCACGGTCGAACCACGCCCCGACCGCACCGACCGCTTCACCGAGCCCTACGCCCGGCTGGTCACCGAACTGGAGACCCGAGGCTGGCTGCCCCACCCCCTGGCCACCCACGCGAGGTCCCGCCTATGACACCGGCCCACCGGAACGACCGCGACACCGGAACGGCGGATGACCCGGGGTCCGCAGAGCGGCCCGCCGGGTTCAGCCGACCGGCCGGGCGGGGGAGCCGGCGGGCAGGGCGGGGGAGCCGGCGGCCGGGCCGCGGAGCAGCCGGCCGGGCGGGTCGGGGGAGCCGGCGGGCGGGGCGGTGGGGTGGTGGGTGTGGCCGGGATACTGGTCGGCATGACGCCCACCACGCTCCTGCTCTGCCGGCACGGCGAGACCGTCTGGCACGCCGAGAACCGGTACGCCGGGGTCAGTGACGTGGCCCTCACCGGCACCGGCCGTGCCCAGGCCGAGGCGCTGGGGCGGTGGGCCGCCGCGCACCCGGTGGACGCGGTGTGGACCTCGCCGCTGTCCCGGGCGACCGCCACCGCCGACCCCGCCTGCCGGACGCTGGGTGTCACCCCGCACCGCGAACCGGACCTCGGGGAGTGCGACTTCGGGGTGGTGGAGGGCCGCACGCTCGCCGAGTTCGCGGCCGAGGACCCGCGGGCGGCGGAGGCGTTCCGCCGGGACCCGGTGGCGCACCCGTTCCCCGGCGCCGAGGACCCCCGCGCGGCCGCCGGTCGCGGCACCGCCGCCCTGCGCCGCGCCGCCGCCGCGCACCCCGGCGGCCGGGTCCTGGTCGTCGCCCACAACACCCTGCTGCGGCTCGTCCTGTGCTCCCTGCTGGGCATCCCCCTGGGGGAGTACCGCAGGGTCTTCCCGCGGTTGCGCAACGCCGCCGTGTCCGAGATCCACGTCGACGGCGACCGCACCGCGCTGCTCTCGCTGAACGTGCCCTGCGCCTGACCCGCGCGACGGCTCAGCGCCGGGCGCGCACCCGCTGCCGCGCGTAACCGGCCGCCGCCAGGACCAGCGTCATCGCGCCCGTGGAGTACAGCTGCACCCGGGTGTCCGGCTCCCGCGCCATCAGCACGAAGATCGCGGCCATGCCGGCCAGCGCGGCCCAGGTCAGCCACGGGAACGCCCACATGCGCACGACCAGCCGATCCGGCGCCTCGCGCTCGATCCGGCGGCGCAGCAGCAGCTGGGAGACCGCGATGAAGATCCAGACGACGAGGATGACCGCGCCGATCATGTTCAGCAACCAGCGGAAGATGTCGTCCGGGCGCCAGTAGTTGAGCATCACGCAGACGAAACCGAGGACGCAGGAGGTGAGCACCGCGATCCGCGGGACCCCGCCGGAGAGCTTCGCCAGCGCCTTCGGTCCCTGGCCGCGCCCGACCAGCGAGTAGGCGATGCGCGAGGAGCCGTAGATGTTGGCGTTCATCGCGGACAGCAGCGCGACGAGGACGACGACGTTCATCAGCTGGCCGGCGCCGGGGATGCCCAGGTGGTCGAGGGTGGCGACGTACGGGCCCTTCTCCACGACCTCCTTGGAGTCCCACGGGACGAGGGTGACGACGACCGCCATGGAGCCGATGTAGAAGAGGGCGATGCGCCACATCGCCGTGCGCACGGCGGACGCCACGCCCCGCACCGGGTCCTCCGACTCCGCCGCCGCGATGGTGACCGTCTCCAGCCCGCCGTACGCGAACACCGAGGCGAGCAGGCCGACCAGCAGGCCCTCGTTGCCGTGGGGCAGGAAGTCGGACAGGTGCGAGGTGCCGGGGGAGTCCGTGCCCGGCAGCACGCCCGCGATGGCGAGCACGCCGAGGATCAGGAACAGGCTGATCGCGCCGACCTTCAGCGCGGCGAACCAGAACTCGAACTCGCCGAAGTTCTTCACGGCGGCCAGGTTCGCCCCGCAGAACACCACCATGAACAGCGCGACCCAGGCCCACTGCGGGGTGCCCGGCAGCCAGCCCTGCACGATGTGCGCGGCGCCGATGCCCTCCAGGCCGACGGCCGTGCACAGCAGCACCCAGAACGACCAGCCCGCGGCGAACCCGGCCCACGGGCCGATCGCCCGCTCGGCGTGGGCGGAGAAGGAGCCCGAGGACGGGTACGCGGCCGACATCTCGCCGAGCATCCGCATGACCAGCATCACCAGCAGGCCGGAGAGGGCGTAGGCGATCACGATGGACGGCCCGGCCGCGGCGATCCCCGCGCCGGAGCCGACGAACAGGCCGGCGCCGATGACCCCGCCGAGGGCGATCATCGACAGGTGACGCTGCTTGAGGCCGTGGGAGAGGGAACCGTCCGTTCGCTGGTCCGGCGGCGTCTTCGTAGGCGTGCTGCTGGGCATGGGCGCGGCTCTCCCTTGTAAAGGAAGGACAAAAACCCCGCCAGTCTGGGCGGCCCGTCCGCCGACGCGAAGGGCCTGCCCAGCATGCGGACAGTTACGCGACTCAGTGTGTCCGATCGATTACGCCGCCGCGGACGTGTAGTGGGAGGCGTCGCCCTCGATGGAGTAGCTCTCCTTGCCCTCGATGCCGACCGGGATGTCCCCGGCGACGGTCACCCGGTGCAGGCGGCGCGGCTGCCCGTCGTAGTTGTCGATGGCGTAGTGCTGGGTGATGCGGTTGTCGAACAGCACCAGCTGCCGCTCCGACCAGCGCCAGCGCAGCACGTTCTCCGGACGCGTGACGTAGGCCTGGAACAGGTCCAGGACCTTGCGGGACTCGCCGGCCGACAGGCCCACGATCCGCTGCGCGAACCCGCCGACGAACAGCCCGCGTTCCCCGGTCAGCGGGTGGACGCGGACCACCGGGTGGGCGGTGCGGTACCGGATGGAGGTGAACTGGGCGCGCTGGGCGGCCCGCTCCTCGTCGATCTCCTCCTCCGGCACCGCGTAGTCGTAGTCGTTGGTGTGCTCGGCCCACAGGGTGTCGGCGAAGCGGCGCAGCGGTTCGGGCAGGTCCCGGTAGGCGCCGGCCGCGTCGGCGATCAGGGTCTCGCCGCCGTACGGCGGGACGGTGATCGAGCGCAGGGTGCTGGCCTGCGGCGGGTTCAGCACGAACGTGACGTCGGTGTGCCAGTGGTTGGCCCGGCCCCGTTCGCTGTCCACGGGCAGCACGTTCGGGGCGCCGTCGACCGCGCCGACCGTCGGGTGGGCGCTCGTCAGGTCGCCGAAGTGGCGGGCGAAGGCCTGTTGGCCCGCGTCGTCCAGGTCCCCGGCGTCGAAGACCAGCGCCTTGTGGGTGTTGAGGGCCTCGCGGACGGCGGTGACCTGCTCCGCGGAGAGCGGCCGGGTGATGTCGAGGCCGGTGACCCGGGCGCCGATGCGCGCGGTGACCTTGGTGATCTCGAGGGACATGACGGGTCCTTTCAGACGAGCGCGGGGGCGGGCGAGGCGCTGGTGGTGGCGGTCACGTACTGGTTGGCGGGACGGGGCAGGCCGTAGCGCTGCCGCAGGGTCTGCCGGGGGCCGTAGGAGGTGCGCAGCAGGCCGCGGGCGCGCAGGATCGGCACGACGTGCTCGACGAACGCCTCCAGCCCGGAGGGCAGCACGGCCGGCATGATGTTGAAGCCGTCGGCGGCGCCCTCGGTGAACCACGTCTCGATCTGGTCGGCGACCTGCTCGGGCGTCCCGGCGAAGGTGAGGTGCCCGCGCCCGCCGCCGAGCCGGCCGATCAGCCGGCGGACGGTGAGCCGCTCGCGCCGGGCCAGCTCCACGACGAGCGTGTAGCGGCTCTTGGCGCCCTCGACGGCCGACTCGGGCGGCAGGTCGGCGGGCAGTTCGGCGTCCGGTTCGAGCGTGCCGGGCTCCAGCTGGAGCAGGCTCTCCAGCCGGGCCACACCGTGGTCGTACACGATGTGGTCCTCCAGGACCTGCTCGTTCGCCCGGGCCTCGGCCTCCGTCGACCCGAGGACGGGGACGATGCCGGGCAGCACCTTGACATGCTCGGGGTCGCGCCCGGCCCGCCGGGTGCGGGTCTTGAGGTCGCGGTAGAAGGCCTGCGCGTCGGCGAGGGTCTGCTGCGCGGTGAACACGGCTTCCGCGTACCGGGCGGCGAACGCCTTGCCGTCCTCGGACGAGCCCGCCTGGACCAGCAGCGGATAGCCCTGCGGGGAGCGCGGCACGTTGAGGGCGCCGGCCACGCTGAAGTACGTCCCCCGGTGCCGGGGCGGGTGGATGCGGCTGTCGTCGCCCCACACCCCGGCCGTCTTGTCGGCGACGATCGCGTCGTCCTCCCAGCTGTCCCACAGCTTCAGGGCCACGTCGAGGAACTCGGCGGCCCGCGCGTACCGCTCGGCGTGCGCCGGCTCGTGCTCCAGGCCGAAGTTGCGGGCGGCCTCCGCGCCGGCGGTGGTGACGATGTTCCAGCCGGCCCGACCGCCGCTGATGATGTCCAGCGAGGCGAACTTGCGGGCCAGGTTGTAGGGGGAGTTGTAGGAGGTGGAGGCGGTGGCGATCAGCCCGATGTGCTCGGTGGCCGTCGCCAGCGCGGTCAGCAGGGTGAGCGGTTCCAGGGCGCCGGCCGGCCGCTGGGCGAGGTTGCTCCACAGCTGGGGGCCGTCGGCGAGGAAGAGGGAGTCGAAAGTGCCGCGTTCGGCGATCCGCGCCAGCCTGACGTAGTGGGCGAGGTCGACGTGCGCGTACGGGTCGCTCTCCGGCAGCCGCCACGACGCCTCGTGGTGGCCGGTGTTCATCAGGAACGCGTTGAGGTGGAGCTGTCGCGTGGTCACTGGTGGTCCTCCGTGACACCGAGGGCGGCCAGCAGCCGCTCCCGGTACTCGCCCAGCACCGGCTCCCGGTAGGAGCGCGGGTGGGGACGGTCGATGGTCAGGTCGAGGCCGATCCGGCCCCCGTCCAGGACGAGGACCCGGTCGGCGAGCACGATCGCCTCGTCGACGTCGTGGGTGACGAGCAGCACGGAGGGCCGGTGGCGCTTCCACAGCTCGCGCAGCAGGTGGTGCATCCGGATCCGGGTCAGCGCGTCCAGGGCGCCGAACGGCTCGTCGGCGAGCAGCAGTTCGGGCTCGCGGACCAGGGAGCGGGCGAGCGCGGCGCGCTGCGCCTCACCCCCGGACAGCTGGCCCGGCCAGGCCCGCTCGCGGCCCTTGAGACCGACCTCCGCCAGCGCCGCCCGGCCGCGTTCGGCGGCGTCCTTGCCGTCCAGGCCGAGCAGGACGTTGTCCAGCACCCGGCGCCAGGGCAGCAGCCGGGAGTCCTGGAACACCACCGAGACCCGCTCCGGCGCGGTGAGCTGCCCGCTGCCCGTCACCCCGTGGTCCAGGCCGGCCACCGCCCGCAGCAGCGTGGACTTGCCGGAGCCGCTGTGCCCGAGCAGGGCCGTGAACTGGCCGGCGGGCAGGTCGAGGTCGATGCCGTCGAGGACGGTACGGCCCTCGAACGACCGGGTCAGGCCGCGCAGCTGGACGGCGGGACGGGTCAGTTGCTCAGTGTGCGGCGCCACGACAGCACCCTCCGTTCGATGAGACGGACCACGCTGTCGGAGACGAGGCCGAAGACGCCGTAGATCAGCAGGCCGACCAGGATGACGTCGGTCTGGCCGTAGTTCTGCGCCTGGAACATCAGGTAGCCGAGCCCGCTGGTGGCGTTGATCTGCTCCAGCACCACCAGGCCCAGCCAGGAGCCGGTCACGCCGAGCCGGAGGCCCACGAAGAACCCGGGCAGCGCGCCGGGGACGACCACCTGGCGGACGAAGGCGAGCCGCGAGAGGCCCTGCACCTCGGCGAGTTCCACGAAGCGGCTGTCGATGCCGGACAGCGCGGCGTGCGTGTTGAGGTAGATCGGCACGTAGACGACGATCGCGATGATGGCGATCTTGAACGTCTCCCCGATGCCCAGCCAGAGGATGAACAGCGGGATCAGGCCGAGGGTGGGTATCGCCCGGTTGAGCTGCACGGTGCCGTCGATCAGCGCTTCCCCGGTCCGGCTGAGCCCGGAGGCGAGGGCGAGCAGCACCCCGGCGGTCAGCCCGATCGCGAAGCCGTAGGCGGCCCGTTCCAGGGAGGTCAGCACATCGGTGGGGAGCGTCCCGTCGGTCCACAGGTGGGCGCCGGTCCGCAGCACGGTCCACGGTGCGGGGATCGCGCCCGGGTCGAGCTGCCCGGCGGCCGAGGCGCCGGCCCACAGGGCGAGCACCACCAGCGGACCGGTCAGCCGGGCGGCGGGCAGCCGGCGGCCGGGGGAGAGGCGGCGGCGCCTGCGGACCTGGGGGAGCTCCCCGGTCGCGGCGGCCGGCGGCGCGGTCGTCGTCGTGGTCACGGCGGTCACCTCCGGTACTCCTCGGGTACGGCCTTGGCGGCGATGGACTCGAAGCGGTGGTCGAACAGGGAGGACACGTCGAACTTCTTCACGAACCCGCCCTCGGCGAGCAGGTCGGCGGTCTCCTGCTCCCACTTCACGGCCTCGTCCCAGCTGGGCGGGAAGAGCGGCTTGTTGGCGAGGGCGGTGATCGACTTGGCCTGGTCGAGGCTGAGGTTCTGCGTCTTGACGAAGAACTCCTCGTTCCACACGTCCGGGTGCTCGTACTGCCACACCTGGCCCTTGGCCCACTCGGGGATGTAGGCGGCGATCGCGGCGGCCTTCGCCGGATCGTTCAGCACCGACTGCGGCGCCCACAGCAGGTTGAGCAGGTCGACGACGTCGGTCCTGATGGCGCGGGCGCCCTCGCCCCCGTACTGCTTCAGGTACGCCGGCGCCTGGTTGTTGGCGAGCGGGGCGATGTCGACCTGGCCGGACTGGAGGGCGGTCAGGAACTGGTTGCTGGTCAGCGGGACCAGTTTCACGTCGTCGTAACTCAGGCCGGCCCGCTTCAGCGCCCGCAGCAGTACGACGCCCTGCGCCTGCCCCTGGGAGAAGGCGAGCCGCTTGCCCCGGAAGTCCGCCACCGTGCGGACGTCGCTGCCCGGCTTGGTGGCGAAGAGGTAGTTGGGCCTGCGGGTGATGCCGATCGCGACGATCTTCGCGTCGAAGCCCTGGTAGTGGGCCTGGATCGGCGGGATGCCCGCGTTGTCGGCGACGTCCAGGGAGTGGGCGCGGAAGGCGTTGATCACGTCCGGGCCCGCCCCGATGTTCGCCCAGCTCGACACCGTGAACGGCAGCGGGGCCAGCTTCGCCAGCCGGAACTGGAGCTGCTGCACGTTCTGGTACGAGGCGATCTTCAGGCTGGTGCCGGCCGGAACCTTGCGGGCGAGCGGCTTCGTGGCCGCGCCCCGGGTGGCGGCGGTGGCCTCGCCGTCGGCGCAGCCGCTGAGACCCGCGACGGCGGCGGACGCGCCGAGCAGGGAGGTGAGAAAGACACGACGGTGCATGGGAGCACTCCCTGAGAGGGGAAAAAGGAAAGGCAGGAAGAATTCCGGGAGGGCAAGCCGGAAGAAAAGAACTCACGCAACGGAAACACGCGCTTCATGCGCGGCAACGTGTCAGCAACAGAAGGTGCGACAGCTCGTGTGCGGGTCCATGACCAGGATGTTCCCGGTCATGGACGGCCCCTGTCAACATTCCGAGTTTCTGAATTAAATAGCCTCAGGTGACGCGCCCAACGGGTCCCGGAACAAAGTGTCCAGGGCCACCGAACCGCCCGCCGTCGCCAGTACGTGCTCCGGGAAACTCGTCGGCAGGACGTGCGCCGACCGTGCCGTGCCCACCGCCTCCCGCAACGCGTCGAGGCAGCCCTCGACGTACATGACCCCGACCTCGGTCACCACGACCGTCTCCGGGTTCAGTACGTCCAGCAGCAGCCCGGCCGCCCGCCCCGTCATCCGGGACCGCTCCACCAGCAGCCGCCGGGCCACCGCGTCCCCGGCCCGCGCGGCGGCCACCACGTGCATCGGATTGGCCGAGTCGATCACCCCGGCCGCCCGCGCCCGCCGGCACAGCGTCCGCTCGCTCAGCTCGGCCTGGAGGCAGCCGGTGCCGCCGCAAGCGCACGGCTCGCCGCCGCCCGGCACCGGCAGGTGGCCGATCGCCCCCGCCGCCGACCGCGGCCCGTGGTGCACCTCGTCGTTGGTGGCGAACGCCGCGTCCACCACGTTGCCCACGAACAGGTGCAGCACGCTGCGGCTGCCCCGGGCCCGCCCGAACAGCCGCTCCCCGTTCACCAACGCCCGCGCGTGGCCGTCCACGTGGACCGGCAGACCCGTGCGGGCGCCGAGCAGCTCCCGCACCGGCACGTCCCGCCAGCCCAGCAGCTCGTGCTCGACCACGGTGCCCGTCTCCCGGTCCACCCAGCCGCCGATCGCCACCCCGACCGCCAGCGGGCGCCGGCCCGGCACCCCGGTGAGCAGCGACCCCAGTCCCTCGGCGGCCCGCGCCAGCACCCGGCCGGGATCGGTGCGTTCGTGCTTCAGCTCGCGCCGGGCCACCACCCGGCCGCGCAGGTCCAGCAGGGCGACCGTGGTGTACGGGACGGCCACGTGCACCCCGGCGACCAGGAAACCGGCGTCGTCCAGGTCGACGGGGACGTGCGGCCGGCCGACCCCGCCCGAGCGGCGGGGCACGTCCGACTCACGAATCAGGCCGAGACCGGTGAGCCGGGCACAGTGCTCGGTCACCGACGCCGGCGACAGACCGGTCAACCGGGCGATGGTGCTGCGCGCCACCGGGCCGTGCTCCAGGACGGAGCGCAGCACGACGCTGGCGCTGGTGCGCCGCCGGTCGCTGTCGGCGGCACGCGGAACGGGGGAGGGAAGGGTGGATGCCGCACTGCGGGGCATGGAGAACCGTCCTCGGGAACGGGGCCGACACGTCGCGGAGGACAGGGGCGTGCCGGGGCCCGCCCCTACCCGGGACGGCGACAGGTGGCCGTGCCCTGGCGTCGCAGGTCGACATAGCGACGCGAGGTGAAGTACCGGGCCTGGGCAACCATGCCCGCGAAGCTAGCAAAAACGCCTCCGCCCTGCCCAGACGGCGACCGACCAGCGAGACGGACGCCTCAGCGCGTTTTGGTGGTTCCCCACAGTCGCCGGACGCGGGGGGCGAGTGAGCGGAACGTCCCTGCCTCAGTGACCGGTATCACGCCCGTGGAGGTGTCGGTGGCCTCCTTTGTGCGAAGGGCACCAAGCGGCCGTTCCCCCCTTTGTCGAGCGCCGACGGTGATCGCCGTCCGGGCGCTGGGATAGCGTCGCGGTGTCCCGACATGTCCACACCACTCCGCGGAGTCCCCATGAGCACCGCCACCGCCACCGCCCGCCCCGGCGCAGTCCTCGCCGACCTGCTCCCCGCGTCCCGCGTCCGCGACGCCGCCCTCGTCCTCGGCGGTGCCGCGCTCACGGGCCTCGCGGCCCAGCTGTCGGTGCCGGTGCCCGGCTCCCCGGTGCCGGTGACCGGCCAGACCTTCGCCGCGCTGCTCGTGGGCACCACGCTCGGCGCCCGCCGCGGCTTCCTCTCCCTCGCCCTGTACGCCGTCGCCGGGCTGGCGGGCGTGCCGTGGTTCGCCCAGGGCGGCTCCGGCACCGGCCTCGTCTCCTTCGGCTACGTCCTCGGCATGGTGTTGGCCTCCGCCCTCGTCGGCGCCCTGGCCCGGCGCGGCGCCGACCGCTCCCCGCTGCGGATGGCGGGCACGATGATCCTCGGCGAGGCCGTCATCTACGCCGTGGGCGTGCCCTACCTGGCCCTGGCGGCCCACCTGTCCGCCTCCGCGGCGATCGCGGCCGGCCTCACCCCGTTCCTGATCGGCGACGCCCTCAAGGCGGCCCTGGCCATGGGCGCGCTGCCCACCGCCTGGAAGCTCACCACCGACCACTGACCCGACCCGGCCGCACGACCGGGCAGGCGCCCCCGCCCACGCCCCGGAATCCACCGGCGAACGCCGACCCCACAGGGCCGCATCCCGACGATGCCGGGGACGCGGCCCTGTCGCCTGCCCGACACCCCGACCCGGCGCCGCGCTGCCCCGCCCGCGCAGCCCGTTGCCCCGGCCGTCGCCGGGTACTGCCTCCCATTGAGCGCCGTACCCGCAGTCGGGAACCCACCGACGAACGCTGACGGGCCCCAGGCCCCCGCGCCGCTAACCGCAGCCCGCTGCGTAAGACAGAGGCGCCGATGCCCGGTGAGGCACGCCGCCCACGGCCCGGAACCCCACCGGCGAACACCGACCCCACAGGGCCGCATCCCGACGGAGCCGGGCACGTGGCCCTGTCGCCTGCCCGACACCCCGACCCGGCGCCGACGTTGCCCCGCCGCACACGCCGCTGCCACGGCCGCCGATCAGCACGCCGCCGCCGTCGGGGTCGTACCGCTGTCCCTGATCGGCGAAGCCCCAGCCTCTGACCGCAGGCGCCCTGCCCACCACCCGGAAGCCGGCCGGTGAGTGCCGACTCACCCCGAACTCCGGGACCGCACCACCCGGACGGAAGCCGGGCAGGTGCGGCCCTGCCGCCCGCGGCCGGCCGACCGGCCACTTCCGGCCCCCGCTGCCGCCCCCGCCCGACACGCGCCGGCCACACCCCGCTGCCCCCGGCGGAGGTCACCGGCGGGCGCCCCCCCCGGCCGACGCCACCGGGGGCGTCGGGTGGGCGCGGAACGCCGCAGGGCCGCACCGCCCGGTGGATGCCGGGGGTGCGGCCCTGCCGCTCGTGGGGACGGGTCAGCCGATGGAGACCTTGTCGACCGGCGCCTCGGCCGCCGCGGGCCCGCGGCGCGCCGCGAGCCGCTCCTTCACCAGGGCGATCACCAGCACCACCGCCGCGACCAGCAGCGACAGCAGCACGGTCTCGCGCCCGTCGTGCTCGGTGTCGAACAGCATGTAGACGAGGACGCCCACGATCAGCGTGGCCGTCGCCCAGGTCAGGTACGGGTACAGCCACATCCGGACGATCAGCTTCTCCGGTGCCTCCCGCTCGATGATCTTCCGCATCCGCAGCTGCGAGAAGCAGATGACCAGCCACACGAACAGGGCCACCGCACCGGAGGAGTTCACCAGGAACAGGAAGATCTTGTCCGGGGACAGGTAGTTGAAGAAGACCGCGACGAAGCCGAACACGACCGACGCGAGGATCGCCGTCATCGGCACGCCCCGCCCGTTGACCCGGGCGAACGCCTTCGGGGCGTCACCGCGCTCGCCGAGCGAGAAGGCCATCCGGGAGGCGGTGTAGAGGCCGGAGTTGAGGCAGGACAGCACCGAGGTCAGCACGATGACGTTCATGATCTCGCCGGCGTGCGCGATGCCCAGCGAGTTCAGGGCGGCGACGTAGGAGCCCTCCTTGGCGATGGAGGCGTCGTCCCACGGCAGCAGCGCGACCACGATGAGGATCGAGCCCAGGTAGAAGACGCCGATCCGCCAGATGATGCTGTTGGTCGACTTGGTGACCGCCCGCCGCGGGTCCTCGGACTCGCCGGCCGCCAGGGTCGCGATCTCGCTGCCCATGAAGGAGAAGACGACGAGCAGGACACCGGTGAGGATGGCTCCGGGCCCGTGCGGCAGGAAACCGCCGTGCGAGGTGAGGTTGCCGAAGGAGGCCTTGTCGGCGTGGACGCCCGGCAGCACGCCGAACACGGCGAGCAGACCGATGACGATGAACGCGCCGATCGCCACGACCTTGATACCGGCGAACCAGAACTCGAACTCGCCGTAGGAGCCGACGGAGACCAGGTTGGTCGCGGTCAGCACGGTCATCACGATGAGCGCCCAGCCCCATTGCGGGACACTCGGCACCCACCCTTCGAGGATCTTCGCGCCGGCGGTCGCCTCGACGGCGAGCACGACGACCCAGAAGAACCAGTACAGCCAGCCGATGGAGAACCCGGCCCAGCGGCCCAGCGCACGGTCGGCGTGCGCGGAGAACGAGCCGGAGGTCGGATTGGCGGCGGACATTTCGCCGAGCATGCGCATCACCAGCACGACGAGCGTGCCGACGAGGGCATAGGACAGGAGAATGCCCGGTCCCGCGGTGGCGATACCGGAACTGGAACCGACGAAGAGGCCGGCCCCGATGACACCACCGATCGCGATCATCGTCAGGTGGCGGTTCTTGAGTCCTGCTTGGAGGCCCGAACCAGGGGTCATGGACGGATTTCCTTTGCGCCAGGTGGAGCTGCCCGTACGAGCGGTGTACGAGTCGGTCCAGTGAATCTGAGGCCAACCAATTCGGGAACCTCTGAATCCGGATTGTTACCTGAGGTTTCCTTGAGGTTCTATGGTCTCTCTCACACTTTCCGGCACCATCCACGCATCGTCCACGCGCCGTGCACGCGCCGGCACCCGGGGCTGCCGCCCCGGAACGGGCGTGTCACACTCGTGGCATGCGCGTGTACCTCGGCTCGGACCATGCGGGCTACGAACTCAAGAACCACCTCGTCGAGTGGCTGAAGGCCGCCGGACACGAGCCCGTCGACTGCGGGCCCCACATCTACGACGCCCAGGACGACTACCCGCCGTTCTGTCTGCGCGCCGCGGAGAAGGCGGCGGCCGACCCGGACGCCCTCGGCGTCGTGATCGGCGGTTCCGGCAACGGCGAGCAGATCGCCGCCAACAAGGTGAAGGGCGTGCGCGCCGCGCTGGCCTGGAGCGAGGAGACGGCCACGCTCGGCCGCCAGCACAACGACGCCAACGTGGTGGCCGTCGGCGCCCGCATGCACAGCACCGAGGAGGCGACCAGGTTCGTCGAGGTCTTCCTCGCCACCCCGTTCTCCGGCGACGAGCGCCACATCCGCCGGATCGACATGCTGGCGGCGTACGAGACCACGGGCGACCTCCCGCCGATCCCCGCCCACCACCCGCGGCAGGACTGAGCGACCGCCCGGGAGCAGCGGGGAAGAGCGCGGCAGGGAAAGGAACGGCGACCGTGCCAGAGGGGCACACGATCCACCGGCTGGCGCGGGAGTACGCCGCCCGCTTCACGGGCACGGCCCCCCGGGTCACCAGCCCCCAGGGCAAGTTCTCCGACGCCGCCGCCCTCCTGGACCGCACCGCGCTGACCGCCACCGAAGCCCACGGCAAGCACCTCTTCCTGGGCTTCCGGGACGCCGACTGGGTCCACATCCACCTCGGCCTCTTCGGCAAGGTCGGCTTCGGTGACGGCCCCGCGTCCCCGCCGGCGGACACCGTCCGGCTCCGGCTCGCCCACGAAAGTGCCTACGCCGACCTGCGCGGCCCCACCACCTGCGCCCTGATCACGGACGACGAGAAGCGGGCCGTCCACGCCCGGCTCGGCCCGGACCCGCTGCGCGAGGACGCCGACCCGGCCGCCGCCCACCGGCGGATCTCCCGCAGCCGTACGACGATCGCCGCCCTCCTCATGGACCAGGCGGTGGTCGCCGGCGTCGGCAACGTCTACCGCGCCGAGGTCCTCTTCCGGCACGGCATCGACCCCTACCGGGCCGGCCGGGACATCACCCCGGCCGAGTGGGACGCCCTCTGGGCCGACCTGGCCGCGCTGATGCGCGAAGGCGTCCGGAACAACCGGATCGACACCGTCCGCCCGGAGCACACCCCCGAGGCGATGGGCCGCCCGCCCCGCGTGGACGACCACGGCGGCGAGGTGTACGTCTACCGGCGCGCCGCCCGCCCCTGCCACGTCTGCGGCACGGAGATCCGCACCGCCGGACTGGCCGCCCGCAACCTCTTCTGGTGCCCCGGCTGCCAGCGCCGCTGACGTCAGAAACCGTGCGGCAGCCACGGGGCCACCGCCGAACCGAACGCCACCGACGCCCGCGCCAGCGCCCCCGCCCGCAGCTCCCGCACCCGCCCGGCCGCCGCCAGCGACAGCAGGCTCACCCCGCCGAGGTAGGCCGCGCCCAGCTCCCGCACGGACAGCGAGAGTTCCGCCGCGTCCGCCGTCCGCTCGCAGGACGCGCCCTTCGCGTCGCCGGTCAGCCGCCAACGCCCCGCGTTCCACGGGCAGAAGGCGTCCGCCACCTCCAACACCACGTCCACCGGCGCCAGATAGGTGCGCGCCGACAGGGCCGCCCCCACGTCCACCAGCCGCACATAGGCGTCGTCACCCAGTCGCGGCTTGCAGCGCCGAGTGTCGGAGACCAGGAACCGCCAGGCGTCGTCCACCGGCCGGGACCGCACCGACAGCGTCGTCATCAGGTCGATGCCGAACAGGAAACGCCACAGCGCGGCCTCGGTCACCGGGTCCAGCGCGGCGAGCGCCCGCAGGTGCACCGTGCCGTCGGCACCGCTCTCGCTCCAGCCGCCACGGGTGTGGAAGCGGACGTAACCGCTGACCGCACCGTCCCGTTCGGCGACCACGCACCGCAGCGCCGACCCGCCCTCGCGCCCGCTCTCCGGGTCGAGCAGCCCGGCCCGCTCCCAGCCGGGCTGCCGGACCAGCATGCCGGGCCGCAGCGGCACCAGGGCCGCGTACACGGCCTCGCAGGCGTCCAGGACGTCGGCCGGTTCGGCGTACCGCAGCCGCACCTCGTCGGTGCCGGGCGGCACGGCCAGGGTCACCCGGGCGGTGTCGATCTCGGCACCGACCCGGAAGGTCGCCGCGCCGTACCCGAACCGGCCGTAGATCGCCGGCTCCGAGGCGGTCAGCACCGCCAGCGGCTCGCCCAGCGCCCGCACGTCGTCCAGCTGGCGGCGCATCATCGAGGTCAGCACCCCGCGCCGGCGGTGGGTGGCCGCGACCCCCACCATCGTCACCCCGGCCGCCGGCACCGCGGCGCCGCCCGGCACGGTCATCCGGAAGCTGAACGCCCCCGCCGTACCGACGATCGCGTCCCCGTCCCAGACGGCGAGCGAGCGCTCGAACTCGGTGACGGACCGGTCCAGTGCCCGCTCCTCGGCCGGCGCCGGCCCGGCGCCGAAGGACCGGTACAGGGCGTCGTGCCACCGGTCCCACTCGTCCTCGCGCAACACCCTCGGCCCGGTCCCGTACTCGTTCCCCATGGACCATGCCTATCAGGGCGTCAGGGGCCGGGCCAGCGAATATCCTCCGGGCAGGCACCACACGGCACGACGGCGAAGCGGAGCCCCGCACGGGGGACAAGTGGGACCTCCCGTGCCAAGCGGCCGGTCCGCTGGATAGGGTCCCGGACTAATGGCAGCAGGACGAGCGCGGCGCGCGAAGGCCGAGACGTTCACGGCCCGGTGCAAGATGCAGTGGCACCGGGCCCGCGTCGGGCTGCGCCGGAGCGCCGTGGACTACTTCCGCGGCGACGGCTCCGACTGGATCGCCTTCGCCGGACTGCTGCTGACCATCCCCCTCCTCGCGGCCGTGACCCTGGTCGACTCGGTGTGGTGCTCCCCGGCCACCCTGGTGCTGCCCATCGTCGCGGGCGGCCTGCTGCTGCGCCCGGCCAGCCTGCTCGGCCTGTACGCGGCGGCGGCCACCGCGCTGATCGTGGAGTCGGTACGCCTCGGCCCGTACACCGAAGGACCCTCCCGGGTCACCCCGGGCATAGTCCTGGTGGTCGCCGCGTGCGGCTTCTTCGGGCTGCTGACCGCCCAGTTCCGCAGCCGGGTCGGCGTGCCCTGGCGGCGCGGCGGCACCATGCTGTTCGACCTTCGCGAGCGGATCCGCGTACAGAGCAAGCTGCCCGGACTGCCCCGGGGCTGGCACCACGAGATGGCGCTGCGCCCGGCCGGCGGCCAGTCGTTCTCCGGAGACTTCGTCGTCGCGGCCCGCACCAACGGCGGCCGGACCCTGGAGGTCGTGCTCACCGACGTGTCCGGCAAGGGCATGGACGCCGGTTCGCGCGCCCTGCTGCTGTCCGGCGCCTTCGGCGGCCTCCTCGGCTCGCTGCCCCCGCACGCCTTCCTCCCGGCCGCCAACGGCTACCTCCTGCGCCAGGACTGGGAGGAGGGCTTCGCCACCTCCATCCACCTCGTCCTCGACCTGGACTCCGGGGACTACGAGCTGTACTCCGCCGGCCACCCGCCGGGGCTCCAGCTCAGCGCGGGCAGCGGACGCTGGGAGGAGAAGACCGCCGAGGGCCCCCTGCTCGGGGTGTACGACGCCGCCCGGTTCGACCCCGTGAAGGGCTCGCTGCGCCCCGGCGACGTGCTGATGCTGTTCACGGACGGCCTGGTGGAGACCGCCGACCGGGACATCGTCGAGGGCATCGACCGGCTCACCGGCGAGGCCGACCGCTATGTCGCCGGCGGTTTCCACGGCGCCGCCTGGCACCTCATCGAGGCGGTCGCCAAGGACGTCAACGACGACCGGGCGTTGCTGCTCATCTGCCACGAGGCCGCGACGAGCAGCGGCTGAACCCCGCCCCCGCACCGGCTCGCGCGGGCCCTCGGGGAGACTGGGGCCATGACCCAGCTCACGCAGGCCGAGGTCGAGGCCCTCGCGCGCGCCGCCCACGCGGGCCAGACCGACAAGGCGGGACGGCCGTACGCCGAACACCTCGCGGCCGTCGCCGAGGGCGTCCGTGCCCGCGGCGGCGACCCGGACCAGGTCGCGGCGGCCTGGCTGCACGACTCCGTGGAGGACGACGCGCTGAGCGAGGAGTGGCTGGCGCACGCCCCGCTGTCCCCGCGGACCAAGCTCATCGTGCGCGCGCTGACCCGACGGCCCGGGGAGCCGCCGGAGGCCTACGCGCGCCGTGTCCTCGCCACGCCGGGCGCGCGGTTGGTCAAGGAGGCCGACCTGGCGCACAACGCCGACCCCCGCCGCCTCGCGGCCCTCGACGGACCGACCCGCGCGCGGCTCACCGCCAAGTACGCCCGGATGCGCGCCCTCCTCGGCACGGACACCGGGCCGGACGCCGGTGCCGGGACGGAACCGGAACGCGGGACGGAGCCGGAAGCGGAGCGGTGAGCGGACGCCGGCCCGGGCATGCCGGCCCGCGCACGCCGCGTCAGACGCCGACCGTCTCCCGTTGCTTCTGCCGCTCGCGGGCCTGCGCCGCCGGGTCCTGCCGGAACGCCCACTCCAGCTTCGGCTCCATGGCGAAGCGGAACACCCGCCGCACCGGCCGCGTGCACAGCGCCGTGACGACGGCACCGGCGAGCACGGTCACCGCGATCTCACCGAGCGGGCGGTGCAGCCAGGGCTGCTCGAACCAGCCGCGGTAGTCCCCGAGCTTCACCAGGAAGCCGTGCAGCAGATAGCCGTAGAGGGTGCCCGCGCCGAGGGCGGTGAACCAGGTCCTCCGGCCCGGTACCCACGCGAAGAAGCAGGCCGTCAGCAGCAGCGAGCAGCCCATCAGCGCGAGCGTCATCACCGGGCCGCACCACCACGGGGCGCCCAGTTCCTGCGCGGCGTCCCGGTGGTAGAACCAGGCGGTGTTCATCCGCGGCACCGCCCACCAGCCGACCACCAGCGCCGCCGCGAACACCGGCACCGAGACGACCCGCACCCAGCGGCGGCGCACCAGGTGGAAGTGCTCGGGCCGCATGCACAGGCCGAGCACGAAGTAGGGCAGGAACTGGAGGACGCGCTGGAGGTCGAGGTCGTCGCCGATGGCCGGGGAGACGGTGGCCAGCATGGCGAGGCCGAGGGCCAGCGGGAGCGGCCAGCGCACGAGCTTCCACAGGGGCGTCGTCAGCCGCCAGACGAACAGGGCGACCAGGAACCAGGTGAGGTACCAGGGGTCGAGGAGGGTGATCTCCTCGTGCGAGCCGGTGACGAGGTTCTTGAACAGCGGGTACGCCGACTCGAACAGCACGTACGGCACGACGACCCCGGTGACCAGCCGCTTCAGCCGGTCGGGGCGCATGTCGAACCCGCGCGAGAAGAAGCCGGAGATGATGATGAACGCCGGCATGTGGAAGGAGTACACGACGGTGTACACGGCCTCCAGGATCCGGCTGTCGCCCTTCAGCGGCTCCCAGGCGTGCCCCATCGCGACGAGCACGATGGCCAGGTACTTGGCGTTGTCGAAGAACGCGTCCCGCTGCCGCCCGGGTCTGTCCGCTCTGTCCGCCCTTGGCCGCACCTCCCGCGCGTTCACCGGGGTACGCGGGGCGGGCACTCCGCCCGCCGGCGGCTGTGCCGGGGGGAGTGGCCTGCGGTTCTGGCCGTGGGACGAGGCGGCTTCAAACATCTCAGGCACCCTAGCGTCGTCCGCGGCATTCCGTGAAACGCCCGCGGTCATTCCTGGTTATCACCCCCGTGTACCCCCTGATTGGCGGAACGTGCCACCCGCGTCCGCGTGCTGACGGTCCTGTGGATGCCGGTTGTTCACCCGTGATGTCCCGATTCATGCCGACTAATTGGGGCATACGACGCTCCGGCGTCCCCAATTCGAATTACCTGTACATGTGATGTGTGGACACGGAAACGAAGTCGTCGAATTACGGCGGGAGTCGGGTGCCCGGGAGCACTCGAATTGCCGTGCGGCGCGTCGCCCGCGCCGGTCCGCCGCCCGACGTTCTGTCACTCGCCGCATAAGGAGGCCGGGTTGGTGGCACGATGGTCCTGGCGGGGGTGCGTGGCCGTACCTCCGGGCCGGGAGAGCGACCGACCGAGGGTGGGATCAGTTGTGGCCATTTCACTGTCCGTGGTGCTGCTGTTGGCGATCATCCTCGTGGTGCTGATCCGAGGGGGGAACATCAAGGCCGGCCCCGCCGTCGTCGCGATCCTCTTCGGCTTCTTCCTCGCCTCGACCGGCATGGCGCCGTCCATCAACCGCTTCATGCACTCGATAGCGGAGTCGATCAACTCGATCAGATTCTGACCCCGGACCTCCCCGGGGGCCGGGCGCGCTCGGGTCCGGGCGGAGGCTCCACCTCCGCCCCGCCCCGGGCCGACCGCCCGCCCGCCCCGGCGGGTCACCAGGACTCCGCCTGCCGGAAGAGCGTGACCACCTCCGCGAAGAACCAGAGGCAGAACAGCAGGCAGGCGAGCCACAACCCCCACAGGACCCAGCGGGCCCTCTCCTTCATTCGCATGAGCGGATCATCCCCGCACCGCGTCCGGCCGGCTCCCGCGCCGGGGAGAGGAACGGGGAACCGCGCGCGGCGGACCGGGCACGGCTCCGCGAACCGTCAGGGCCGACGACTCAGGGCCAGGTCGAGGAGTGATCCTCCGACCTGGCCCTGAGTCATGAAGAGCGGGCGACGGGAATCGAACCCGCGTAGCTAGTTTGGAAGACTAGGGCTCTACCATTGAGCTACGCCCGCAGTGGCGCGCCGCGGGTCGGTGACCCCGGCACTGGAGGCATCGTAGCGGGTCGTCCGCCGCCGAGGCCAACGAGTTGCGCGCCCGGGGTGGCGCGCCGTCCGGGCGGGGCGAATGCGGCCGCCCGGCGGGGCCCGGGCATGTACCCTACGTGTCGCACCAGACGGGGTGTGGCGCAGCTTGGTAGCGCGTCCGCTTTGGGAGCGGAAGGCCGTGGGTTCAAATCCCGCCACCCCGACCAATGGCTCATGACGTCGCGATGCCCGCCTTTTGGGGGCGCTGACCGGCTGCGGTTACTATGCAAGCTGCGCGCCCGTGTGTCCCGGCCCAGTCGGCCTACGAACTCCTCCGGGCGGCTAGATCCGCCGGGACCAGTCTGGCTCCGGCAGAAACCAAGAAGTCAGCCACAAGGAGACCGAACCGTGAAGAGCGCCGTGGAGACCCTGAACCCGACCCGGGTTCGGCTCACTGTCGAGGTGCCCTTCGAGGAGCTCAAGGACAGCCTCGACGCGGCGTACAAGAAGATCAACCAGCAGGTCACGGTGAAGGGCTTCCGCAAGGGCAAGATCCCGGCCCGCGTGATCGACCAGCGGTTCGGCCGTGGTGCGGTGCTGGAGGAGGCCGTCAACGACGCGCTGCCCAAGTTCTACACCGAGGCGGTCAACGGCGCCGACCTGAACCCGCTGGGCCAGCCGGAGGTCGACATCACGGAGCTGAAGGACGGCGAGACGCTGAACTTCACCGCCGAGGTCGACATCCGCCCGACCCTGGAGATCCCGGACTACTCCGGTATCGAGGTCGAGGTCGACGCCGTCGAGGTCACCGACGAGGACGTCGAGAAGTCGGTCGAGCAGCTCCGTGAGCGCTTCGCCTCGACCTCCCCGGTCGAGCGCGCCGCCGAGGAGGGTGACGTCGTCACCATCGACCTGGAGGCCAAGGTCGACGGCGAGGTCCTCGAGGACGGCATCGCCGACGGTGTTTCCTACACCATCGGCTCCGGTGAGCTGCTGGACGGTATCGACGACGCCGTGAAGGGCCTGGAGGCCGGTGGCGAGGCCACCTTCACCTCCGAGCTGAAGGGCGGCTCCGCCGCGGGCAAGGAGGCCGAGGTCACCGTCAAGGTCACCCAGGTCGCCGCCCGCGAACTGCCCGAGCTGGACGACGAGTTCGCGCAGCTCGCCTCGGAGTTCGACACCCTCGAGGAGCTGAGGGCCGACAGCCGCAAGCGCCTCGCGAACATGAAGCAGTTCGACCAGGCCACGCAGGCCCAGGAGCGCGTCCTGGAGAAGCTGCTGGAGCTGGTGGAGGTCCCGGTCCCCGAGAAGCTCCTCGAGGACGAGATCAACACCCGTAAGCACAACCTCGAGCACCACCAGCTCGGCCAGATGGGCCTGACCCTCGACAAGTACCTGGAGATCCAGGGCAAGACCGCCGAGGAGTTCGAGACCGAGACCCGCGAGGCCGCGGTCAAGGGCATCAAGACCCAGTTCGTCCTGGACGAGCTGGTCAAGAAGGAGCAGCTCAACGTCAACCAGGAGGAGCTCACCGAGCACCTCATGCGGCGCGCCGCCTCCTCCGGCATGTCCCCCGACCAGTTCGCCCAGGCCGTCGTCGAGGGCGGCCAGGTTCCGCTCCTCGTCGGTGAGGTCGCCCGCGGCAAGGCCCTGGCCGTCGTGGTCGAGTCCGCCACGGTGAAGGACACCAACGGCGAGATCGTCGACCTGGACGACGAGGAGGAGACCGAGGAGGCGCCGGCCGAGGCCGGTACCACCGAGGCCGCCGCCGAGGAGCAGGCGGACGAGAAGTCGGACGAGAAGACCGAGGGCTGAGTCCCGCGGCGCCTCTGACACACGCACGACGGGCCCCGGGGAGCTTCCCCGGGGCCCGTCGGCGTACCGGGGCGGCCGTCCGGCCCCGCGCCGCGACGGCGGCCGCGCCACGCCCGGGAACCGCACCGGTCGCCGGGGTGGAGCCTCTACGCCCCCGGCGAACACCCCCGTCTCCGGGATTCCCCGGGGGGACCTGAGCGTTAGGGTCCATGAATACGGGGGCAGGGGAGTCTCCTGAAGCCCCCCCCGCAAGCCTCCGGCAGGACGACGTGAGACGGCCCGGCGCCGTCGTAAGACGAGCAGGTGGATACGTGACGAATCTGATGCCCTCCGCCGCCGGCGAGCCTTCCTTCGGTGGTGGCCTCGGCGACCAGGTCTACAACCGGCTGCTCGGCGAGCGGATCATCTTCCTCGGCCAGCAGGTCGACGACGACATCGCCAACAAGATCACCGCACAGCTGCTGCTCCTGGCCGCCGACCCGGAGAAGGACGTCTACCTCTACATCAACAGCCCCGGTGGCTCGGTGACGGCCGGCATGGCGATCTACGACACCATGCAGTACATCCCGAACGACGTGGTCACGATCGCGATGGGCATGGCGGCCTCGATGGGCCAGTTCCTGCTCACCGGCGGCGCCGCGGGCAAGCGCTTCGCGCTGCCGCACGCCGACATCATGATGCACCAGGGCTCCGCGGGCCTCGGCGGTACGGTCTCCGACATCAAGATCCAGGCCGAGTACCTGCTGCGCACCAAGAGGCGCATGGCCGAGCTGACCGCGCGGCACTCGGGCCAGTCGGTCGAGGCGATCATCCGTGACGGCGACCGCGACCGCTGGTTCACCCCGGAAGAAGCCAAGGAGTACGGTCTCATCGACGAGATCATCACGCACGCCTCGGGTGTTCCGGGAGGCGGCGGCACCGGTGCCTGACCGGCCCGGCCACGCCACGCACCGCCGTTACCCCAGCCCCCAGAACGCCATCAGGACGGTGAACACCCCATGAGCAACTTCCCCGGCGCCGCCAGCGGCATGTACGAAGGGCCCCGCCCCGACAACCGCTACGTCATTCCGCGCTTCGTCGAGCGCACCTCCCAGGGCATCCGCGAGTACGACCCGTACGCGAAGCTCTTCGAGGAGCGCGTGATCTTCCTGGGCGTCCAGATCGACGACGCCTCGGCCAACGACGTCATGGCGCAGCTGCTGTGCCTGGAGTCGATGGACCCGGACCGCGACATCTCCATCTACATCAACAGCCCCGGCGGCGACATGACCGCCCTCACGGCGATCTACGACACGATGCAGTTCGTGAAGCCGGACATCCAGACGGTCTGCATGGGCCAGGCGGCCTCCGCCGCGGCCATCCTGCTCGCCGCCGGTACGCCGGGCAAGCGCATGGCGCTGCCGAACTCCCGCGTGCTGATCCACCAGCCCGCCGGCTCCACCGGCCGCGGCCAGCTCTCCGACCTGGAGATCATCGCCAACGAGTTCACCCGGATGCGTGAGCAACTGGAGGACATGCTGGCCAAGCACACCAGCCGGCCGATCGAGAAGATCCGCGAGGACATCGAGCGCGACAAGATCCTCACGGCCGACGAGGCGCTGGAGTACGGCCTCGTCGACCAGATCATCTCCACCCGCAAGCTGAACAACAGCGCCGTCCGCTGAAGCGGAACGCGGCACTCTGAGCCCCTCTTGGCACGGTGCACGTCAAAGTGAACCCTGCCAAGGGGGGCCCGAACACCCGGCCCGGCAAGGTACCGTCGGACATAAGGCAGCACCAGGAGCCGCTGGACTCGTAAGCGTCCAGGCGTCTCCCAGGCGAAGGGGAAGCACACCGTGGCACGCATCGGTGACGGCGGCGATCTGCTCAAGTGCTCGTTCTGCGGCAAGAGCCAGAAGCAGGTCAAGAAGCTCATCGCAGGGCCCGGTGTGTACATCTGCGACGAGTGCATCGATCTCTGTAACGAGATCATCGAGGAGGAGCTCGCCGAGACCAGCGAGGTGCGCTGGGAGGAACTGCCCAAGCCCCGCGAGATCTACGAGTTCCTCGAGGGCTACGTGGTCGGCCAGGAGGCCGCCAAGAAAGCCCTCTCCGTCGCGGTGTACAACCACTACAAGCGGGTCCAGGCGGGCGAGAACGGCGGCGGGAGCGGCCGGGACGACGCCATCGAGCTGGCGAAGTCCAACATCCTGCTGCTGGGCCCCACGGGTTCCGGCAAGACCCTCCTCGCCCAGACCCTGGCGCGCATGCTCAACGTCCCCTTCGCGATCGCCGACGCGACGGCGCTGACCGAGGCGGGCTACGTCGGCGAGGACGTCGAGAACATCCTGCTGAAGCTGATCCAGGCGGCGGACTACGACGTCAAGAAGGCCGAGACCGGGATCATCTACATCGACGAGATCGACAAGGTCGCCCGCAAGAGCGAGAACCCGTCGATCACCCGCGACGTCTCCGGCGAGGGCGTTCAGCAGGCGCTGCTGAAGATCCTGGAGGGCACCACGGCCTCCGTCCCGCCGCAGGGCGGCCGCAAGCACCCGCACCAGGAGTTCATCCAGATCGACACCACGAACGTGCTGTTCATCGTGGGCGGCGCCTTCGCGGGTCTGGAGAAGATCATCGAGTCCCGGGCCGGCGCCAAGGGCATCGGCTTCGGCGCGACGATCCTGTCCAAGCGCGAGCTGGAGGCCAAGGACGTCTTCGAGGACATCATGCCGGAGGACCTGGTCAAGTTCGGCATGATCCCCGAGTTCATCGGCCGCCTCCCGGTGATCACCAGCGTGCACAACCTGGACCGCGAGGCGCTGCTGAAGATCCTGGTGGAGCCGCGCAACGCGCTCGTCAAGCAGTACCAGCGGCTCTTCGAACTCGACGGTGTCGAGCTGGACTTCGAGCGTGAGGCGCTGGAGGCCATCGCCGACCAGGCCATCCTCCGCCAGACCGGCGCCCGCGGCCTGCGCGCCATCATGGAGGAGGTCCTCCAGGGCGTGATGTACGAGGTCCCGTCCCGCAAGGACGTCGCCCGCGTCGTCATCACCGCCGACGTGGTCCTCTCCAACGTCAACCCGACCCTCATCCCCCGCGACGCCCGCGGCCGAGGCCCGGGGGAGCAGAAGACGGCGTAGCCGCCGACACGCGAAGGGGCCCCGGCCGACCGGCCGGGGCCCCTTCGCGTGTCGTGCGGCGGCGTCAGGCCTTGACGCGGACCTCGCTGCGGAACTTGGCCGTCAGCTCGGCGTCGGCCGCGGGGTCACTGCTCCGGCCCGACGCGAGGGTGGCGATGTCCATCGGCATGACCATGCCGAGCGTGCTCTTGTCGCCCCAGATGCAGAAACCGAACGTGATCTCCTTGGGGCCGCCCGAGGAGCTGCTGGGGTTCTGGCTCTTGATCTGCTGGCACTTCAGGACGGCGCCCTTCGCCGAGGCGGGCTTGTACTCCTTCGGCTCGCCCACCAGACCGACGCCCTTCCCGGCGTCCTTGGTGCTCTCCTTCTTCATGTACGCGAACATCGCGTCGACGGCCTTCTCGGGGTCGTCGATCGAGCCGTACACGCCACCGAACTTGATCTGCTTCTTGCTCAGCGGGTTGTCCGCGTCGCCGGACTCGTACTCGGCGGAGACGTCCTTGGGGTCGTGCACGCCCCATGTCTCGGCGTCCTTGAGGTCGCTCGACGTCATGCTGTCCGACTCGCTCTTGGACTTCTTGTACTCGCTGAGCACCGTCGGCGGGGTCGTCAGCTTGTGCGGGCCGTCGTCCGTTATGCCGCCACCGCTGCCGCTCAGCACGAGGTACGCGCCCACCGCCACGGCAGCCACCACGGCCACCGCGCCGACGATCAGGCCCGTCTTCTTCTTGCCGCCGCCCTGCTGCGAGACCTGGGGCACGGGGTAGGTCGGCTGCTGGCCGTAGGGGGCCTGCTGGCCGTAGGCGCCGGGCTGCGGGGCCGGCGCGCCCTGCTGGGGGTAGCCGTAGCCGGGCTGCGGGACCGGAGGGGCCTGCTGGGGGTAGCCGTAGCCGGGCTGCGGGACCGGAGGGGCCTGCTGGGGGTAGCCGTAGCCGGGCTGCGGGGCCGGAGGGGCCTGCTGGGGGTAGCCGTAGCCGGGCTGCGGAGCCTGCGGCTGCTGGCCGTAGGGGCCCGGCTGGCCGTACGGCCCAGGCTGCCCCGGCTGGCCGTACGGGCCCGGTTGCTGGGGCGGCTGGCCGTACGGGCCCGGCTGGTCGTTGCTCATTGCTGGGATCCCCTCCAGGAGCTTATGTGTTCACGACATCCTGGCCCAGGCCCGGGAAACCCACGGCACCGGGGCCGCACCGTTACAGAAGAAACGCGTTTCGGGACCGCCCCGTGACACCCCTAAACTGAGCCCCGTGACCGAGAACGCTCAGCAGCAGCCACCCGCGCCCGACTCCGAACTGCCGACCCAGTACGCGCCGGCCGATGTAGAGGGGCCGCTGTACGAGCGCTGGGTGGAGCGGGGCTACTTCGAGGCCGACGCCAAGAGCGAGAAGCCGCCGTACACCATCGTCATCCCGCCGCCGAACGTCACTGGATCGCTCCACCTGGGCCACGCCTTCCAGCACACGCTGATGGACGCGCTCACCCGCCGCCGGCGCATGCAGGGCTACGAGGCCCTGTGGCTGCCCGGCATGGACCACGCCGGCATCGCCACCCAGAACAAGGTCGAGCAGCAGCTCGCCGAGGAGGGCAAGTCCCGCCACGACCTGGGCCGTGAGGAGTTCGTCGAGCGGGTCTGGCGGTGGAAGGAGGAGTACGGCGGCAGGATCCTCGGGCAGATGCGCCGCCTCGGCGACGGCGTCGACTGGTCGCGTGAGCGCTTCACCATGGACGAGGGTCTGTCGAAGGCCGTCCAGACCATCTTCAAGCGGCTCCACGACGACGAGCTGATCTACCGCGCCGAGCGCATCATCAACTGGTGCCCGCGCTGCCTGACGGCCATCTCGGACATCGAGGTGGAGTACCAGGAGGACGACGGCGAGCTGGTCTCCATCACCTACGGCGAGGGCGAGGAGACGCTCGTCGTCGCCACCACCCGCGCCGAGACGATGCTCGGTGACACCGCCGTCGCCGTCCACCCCGACGACGAGCGGTACCGGCACCTGGTCGGCCGGCGCATCAAGCTGCCGCTGACCGACCGTTCCATCCCGGTCGTCGCCGACACCCACGTCGACCCGGAGTTCGGCACCGGCGCGGTCAAGGTGACCCCGGCCCACGACCCCAACGACTTCGCGATCGGCCAGCGCCACGGCCTGGAGTCGATCACGGTCATGGACGAGCGGGCGGTCATCACCGCGCACGGCCCCTTCCAGGGACTGGACCGCTTCGAGGCCCGCTCGGCGATCGTGGCCGCGCTGCGCTCGCAGGGCCGGATCGTCGCCGAGAAGCGGCCGTACGTCCACAGCGTCGGCCACTGCTCGCGCTGCGGCACCACGGTCGAGCCGCGCCTGTCCATGCAGTGGTGGGTCAAGGTCGCCCCGCTGGCCAAGGCCGCCGGTGACGCGGTCCGCGACGGCCGGGTGAGCATCCACCCCGAGGACATGTCGAAGCGGTACTTCGACTGGGTCGACAACATGCACGACTGGTGCATCTCGCGCCAACTGTGGTGGGGCCACCGGATCCCGGTCTGGTACGGCCCGGACGGCGAGGTCGTCTGCGTCGGCCCGGACGAGGAGCCCCCCACCGGCGAGGGCTGGCACCAGGACACCGACGTCCTGGACACCTGGTTCTCCTCCGGCCTGTGGCCGTTCTCCACGCTCGGCTGGCCGGAGCGGACCGACGACCTGCGGAAGTTCTACCCGACGGACGTCCTGCTCACCGGCCACGACATCATCTTCTTCTGGGTCGCCAGGATGATGATGTTCGGCCTCTACGCCATGGACGGCGAGGTCCCGTTCAAGACGATCGCCCTGACCGGCCTGGTCCGTGACGAGCGCGGCAAGAAGATGTCCAAGTCCTTCGGCAACGTCGTGGACCCGCTGGACTGGATGGACAAGTACGGCTCCGACGCCGTCCGCTTCACCCTCGCCCGCGGCGCCAACCCCGGCACCGACGTCCCGATCGGCGAGGACTGGGTCCAGGCGTCGCGGAACTTCGCCAACAAGATCTGGAACGCCACCCGCTTCGCGCTGATGAACGGCGCCACGGTCGAAGGCCCGCTGCCGGACGCCGGGCGGTTGTCCGCCACCGACCGGTGGATCCTGTCCCGCCTGAACGAGACCGTCGCCGCCGTCGACGCGTTCTACGAGGACTTCCAGTTCGCGAAGGTCTCCGACGCCCTCTACCACTTCGCCTGGGACGAGGTCTTCGACTGGTACGTCGAGCTGTCCAAGACCGTCTTCCAGGCGGGCGGCGAGCCGGCCGAGGCCGGCAAGCGCGTCCTGGGCGAGGTCCTGGACGTCACGCTCCGCCTGCTCCACCCGGTCGTCCCGTTCGTCACGGAGACCCTGTGGACGACCCTCACCGGCGGCGAGTCGGTCGTGATCGCCGAGTGGCCCGTGGACTCGGGCTTCCGGGACGAGGCCGCCGAGCGGGAGATCGAGACGCTCCAGTCCGTCATCACCGAGGTCCGCCGCTTCCGCGCCGACCAGGGTCTCCAGCCCGGCCAGCGGGTCCCGGCCCGGCTGACGCTGGACGGTACGGCCCTCGCCCCGCACGAGGCCGCCATCCGCCAGCTCCTCCGCCTCCAGCCGGAGGGCGACGCCTTCACGGCCACGGCGACCCTCCCGGTCGCCGGCGCCGAGGTCGCCCTCGACCTGTCCGGCACGATCGACGTCGCCGCGGAGCGCAAGCGCCTCGCGAAGGACCTCGCCGCGGCCGAGAAGGAGAAGGCGCAGGCCGAGGCCAAGCTCGGCAACGAGGCGTTCCTCGCCAAGGCCCCGGACAACGTGGTCGGCAAGATCCGCGCCCGCCTGGCCAAGGCGGACGAGGACATCGCCCGCCTCCGGGCCCAGCTGGACCGCCTCCCGCAGGCGTAGCCACCGGTAGCGCGTCGAAGGCTCCCGCGGCCGCGAGGCCCGGGAGCCTTCGCGTGCCCCGGCTCACGGGCGGGCCACCCCCCACCGGCGCCGCGAACCGCCGCCCGCTCCGTAGACTGGCACCGTGAGCGACCACCCCGGCACCAGTGACACCCCCGATCCCCTCGACGCCTTCGAGGAGCTGATCGCGGAAGAGACCGACCGCGACCCCGACCTCGCGGTGATCGAGGCCGGCAGCCGCACCCTGCGCACCCAGGGCGCCGGCTCCCCGCAGGCCGACGTACCCGGGCGCCCCGCGGACCCGGAGGTCGACAAGGCCCTGCGCGAGGTCGAGGCGGAGCTGGCCACCCGCTGGGGTGAGACCAAGCTGGAGCCGTCGGTCGCCAGGATCGCCGCGCTGATGGACGTGCTGGGGGAGCCGCAGCGGGCGTACCCCTCGATCCACATCACCGGCACCAACGGCAAGACCTCCACCGCCCGCATGATCGAGGCCCTGCTCGGCGCCTTCGAGCTGCGCACCGGCCGTTACACCAGCCCGCACGTGCAGTCGGTCACCGAGCGGATCAGCCTGGACGGCGCGCCGGTCTCCGCCGAGCGGTTCGTCGAGACGTACCGGGACATCCAGCCGTACGTGGAGATGGTGGACGGACAGCAGGAGTACCGGCTGTCCTTCTTCGAGGTCCTGACCGGCATGGCGTACGCCGCCTTCGCCGACGCGCCCGTCGACGTCGCCGTGGTCGAGGTCGGCATGGGCGGCTCCTGGGACGCGACGAACGTGATCGACGGCGATGTCGCCGTCATCACCCCGATCGACCTGGACCACACCGACCGGCTCGGGGAGACCCCCGGGGAGATCGCCGTGGAGAAGGGCGGCATCGTCAAGCAGGGCGCGACCGTCATCCTGGCCCAGCAGCCGGTGGACGCCGCGCAGGTCCTGCTGAAGAAGGCCGTCGAGGTGGACGCCACGGTCGCCCGCGAGGGACTGGAGTTCGGGATCGTCGCCCGGCAGGTCGCCGTCGGCGGGCAGCTGGTCACGCTGCGCGGCCTGGGCGGCGAGTACCCCGAGGTGTACCTCCCGCTGCACGGCGCCCACCAGGCGCACAACGCGTCCGTCGCGCTCGCCGCCGTCGAGGCGTTCTTCGGCGTCGGCGCCCAGCGCGCCGAGCCGCTGGACATCGACACCGTGCGCAAGGCGTTCGCGGCTGTGTCCTCGCCGGGCCGGCTGGAGGTCGTACGGCGCTCCCCGACGGTCGTGCTGGACGCCGCGCACAACCCGGCGGGCGCCGAGGCCGCCGCGGAGGCGGTGCGCGAGGCGTTCGACTTCAGCCGGCTGATCGGGGTGGTCGGCGCCAGCGGCGACAAGAACGTGCGGGGGCTGCTGGAGGCCTTCGAGCCGATCTTCGCCGAGGTCGTCGTCACGCAGAACTCCAGCCACCGGGCCATGGACGCCGACGAGCTGGCCGCGATCGCCGTCGAGGTGTTCGGCGACGAGCGGGTCCAGGTGGAGCCGCGGCTGCCGGACGCCCTGGAGGCCGCGATCACGCTGGCCGAGGAGGAGGGCGAGTTCTCCGGCGGCGGTGTGCTGGTCACCGGTTCCGTCATCACGGTCGGCGAGGCCCGGCTGCTGCTGGGAAGGGGCTGAGGATCCCGTGCGTACGCTCTGTGCATCGACGCTGATCGGCGAGTTCTTCATCATCGGTTTCGCCGGGCTGGTGGCCATGAAGGACCCGGACCTGTCCATGACGACGGTCTGGCTGGTCAGCGGCATCGCCATGCTGCTGTGCCTGCTGCTGTGCGGCATGGTGACCCGGCCCGGCGGGGTGGCCCTCGGCTGGGCCCTCCAGATCGCCCTGATCGCCTCGGGTGTCTTCGTCCCGACCATGTATTTCATGGGCGCGGTCTTCGCCGCCCTGTGGTGGGCATCGGTGCACTTCGGGAGAAAGGTGGACGAGGCGAAGGCCCGTTTCGCGGCGGAGGCCGAGTCGGTCTCCGCCGGGGCTGACGCTGCGTGACAGGGGCTCCGACACGCCCTGTAACCTCGTCCCACCGCACCCGTCCGTCGCGTAAGGAGCCCTTCGTGAGCCAGCGCACCCTTGTCCTCCTCAAGCCCGACGCCGTCCGTCGAGGCCTGACCGGCGAGATCATCAGCCGAATCGAGCGCAAGGCCGGCTGGCAGATCACCGCGCTGGAGCTGCGCACCCTGGACCAGGACACGCTGGAGCAGCACTACGGTGAGCACAAGGGCAAGCCGTTCTACGAGCCGCTGGTGGAGTTCATGGCCTCCGGCCCGGTCGTCGCCCTGATCGTCGAGGGCGAGCGGGTCATCGAGGGCGTGCGGCAGCTGGCCGGCCCGACCGACCCGATCGCCGCCGCGCCCGGCTCCATCCGGGGTGACTTCGGGGTGATCGTCCGCGAGAACCTGATCCACGCCTCCGACTCCGAGGAGTCCGCCGAGCGCGAGGTGAAGATCTTCTTCCCGGGTCGCGCGTAACACCCGCGGACCGGGTACCGGCGATCGAGGGAACGAGCGTCCCCGAACGCCCGTCTCCACAAGCGGGGCGGCACGCCATCTGGTGACAATGGCGGAGACCCTCGCGCAGTGTTCGCGCAGGCGCGTTTACGATGGAACCCTTCACGTCACAGCACCCGCCTCGCCCTCCTGACATGCCCTCAAAAGCTCGGGAAGGCCAGATGAATCCGGATGGGGAACTCAATGTCGTTCATCGGCCGTGACATGGCTGTCGACCTCGGGACCGCCAACACGCTGGTGTACGTCAGGGGTCGCGGGATCGTACTGAACGAGCCGTCCGTCGTGGCGATCAACACCAATACGGGCGGGATCCTCGCGGTCGGTGCCGAAGCGAAGAAGATGATCGGCCGGACGCCGGGCAACATCGTGGCCGTCCGCCCGCTGAAGGACGGCGTCATCGCCGACTTCGAGATCACCGAGCGGATGCTCCGCTACTTCATCCTGAAGATCCACAAGCGGCGGTACCTGGCCCGGCCGCGGGTCGTCGTCTGTGTGCCCTCCGGCATCACGGGCGTCGAGCGCCGCGCGGTCATCGAGGCGTCGTCCCAGGCCGGCGCCCGCCAGGTGCACATCATCGAGGAGCCCATGGCCGCCGCCATCGGCTCGGGTCTGCCGGTCCACGAGGCCACCGGCAACATGGTGGTGGACATCGGCGGCGGCACCACCGAGGTCGCCGTCATCTCGCTCGGCGGCATCGTCACCGCCCAGTCGATCCGCGTCGCCGGCGACGAACTGGACAACGCCATCATCCAGTACATCAAGAAGGAGTACAGCCTCCTCCTGGGTGAGCGGACGGCGGAACAGATCAAGATCACCATCGGTTCGGCGTACGAACTCGAGGCCGACGAGCACACCGAGGTCCGCGGCCGGGACCTGGTGTCCGGGCTCCCGAAGACCGTCGTCATCTCGGCCGCCGAGGTCCGCAAGGCGATCGAGGAGCCGGTCAACGCGATCGTCGACGCCGTCAAGACGACCCTCGACAAGTGCCCGCCGGAGCTGTCCGGCGACATCATGGACCGGGGCATCGTCCTGACCGGCGGCGGCGCGCTGCTGCGCGGACTCGACGAGCGGCTGCGCCGCGAGACCGGCATGCCGATCCACATCGCCGAGGACCCGCTGGACAGCGTGGCGCTCGGCTCCGGCAAGTGCGTCGAGGAGTTCGAGGCGCTCCAGCAGGTCCTGGACGCCCAGCCGCGCAGATGACGCGACTCCTTCGGTCCGCCGTACGAGACGTTCTCCTCTCGTGCGGCGGATCGTTGACATAGAGGCATAAGCTCCGACGAATGGGCCCCCCGGGCCGACGCCGCGCCACACGCGTTCTCCAGGGGCCCCCGCATTCCTACTTGAGGAAGGGCACGGCCGCCGCACGTGAGGGACACGAAAGAGAGCCGGCTGCTCCTGGTCCTGCTGGTCGCCATCGCGTTCGCGCTGATCACGGTGGACATCCGGGGGGGCCGGAACTCCCCGGTCGACGGTGCCCGGCAGGGCGCCGCCACGGTGTTCGGCCCGGTCGAGAACGGGTTGTCCTCCGCGGTCGACCCGGTCGGCGACGCCGTCTCCGCGATCCGGGACTCCGGCAGCCGGCACGACCGGCTCGCCCTGCTGGAGAAGGAGAACGCGGCCCTCAAGGCGAAGCTCGGCAGCGACGACCGCAACCGCAGCCGCCTCCGCCAGCTGGACAGCCTGCTGAAGACCGCCGGCGAGGGCCAGTACGGCGTCAAGGGCGCCCAGGTCATCGCCATAGGCTCGGCCCAGGGCTTCTCCTGGACCATCACCATCGACGCCGGCGCCGACGACGGCATCAGGCGGGACATGACCGTCCTCAACGGCGACGGCCTGGTCGGCCGGGTCACCACCGTCGGGCCCAGCACCTCCACCGTGCTGCTGGCCAACGACCCGGACTTCACCGTCGGCACGCGCATGGAGGGCGACGACGAACTCGGCTTCGCCTCCGGGCAGGGTGACCGTCCGCTGCGCGTGGAACTGCTCAACGGCAAGGCGGAGGTGAAGAAGGGCGACCGGCTCGTCACCTTCGGCTCGCAGGCCGACAAGCCGTTCGTGCCGGGCGTCCCGGTCGGCGTGGTCTCCCGCGTCGACCCCTCCGGCGGCGGCCTCACCCGCACCCTCTACGTCACCCCGTACGTGAGCTTCACCAAGCTCGACGTCGTCGGTGTGGTCGTGTCGGCCCCGCGCAAGGACCCGCGGGACACCGTGCTCCCGGCCCGGCCCAAGCCGCACCCGACGCCCACGGTGACCGTCACGGTCACCCCGTCCGCCGGTGCTCCCCTCACCGACCAGCAGTAGGAGCTGAATCCCATGCGTGTCAACCGGATCCTGCTCTCCAGCGCGCTGGTCGTGGTGGCCCTGGTGATCCAGGTGAGCGTCCTGGCCCGGCTGCACCTGCCCGGCGCCGTCCCCGACCTGCTGCTGCTCACCGTCCTGGGCCTGGCGATGGTGTACGGCCATGTCGGCGGCGCCCTCGTCGGGTTCGGCGCCGGACTGCTCGCCGACCTGGCGCCGCCCGCCGACCACGCGGCGGGCCGCTACGCGCTCGTGCTCTGCGTCACCGGGTACGCCGCCGGACTCATCAGGCCGGAGAACGGCCGGCTGAAGTCGGCGACCGGACCGATGGCCGTCGTGGTCGCCGCCGCCGTCGGCTCCACCCTGCTGTACGCCGGGGTGGGCGCCCTGGTGGGGGACACCGCCGCCCGCCATGTCGGCCTGCCGGGGCTGCTGTTCTCGGCCGCCCTGTACGACCTGTTGCTCGCCCCGTTCGTGGTCCCCGGGGTGATGTGGCTGGCCCGCCGCGCCGACAACGACCCGCTCACCGAGACCGGCCCCGCGGCGACGGCCGGCGACATCTCCTCGGGCTGGCTCTCCTCCGGCACCGGCCTGCGCGTCGGCGACCGGCGCGGCGGAGTGGGCGCCCTGAAGGCCAAGGCCCGCACACGGTCCGCCCGGGTCGGCCGCATCAAGGGGGTCAAGCGCCTGTGACCGCCCGCAAGTTCACCCGAACGGGTCGGCTCGCGCGGAACGCGGGCGCACCGGCCGACCGTTCATCGTGCGTACGCCCGCGGCCGGTCCGCGCGGCCGCGTCGCACGGCCGCGCGTCCGGCGTCCGGGCGCCTCGCGCGCACACGTCCGCACAGGGGGAGGGGGAGACACCGCAGTGACCAACATTCCCGAGACCGGCCGGACCCCACGGGTCCAGATCCGGCTCGTCGTGATCCAGATCCTCGTCCTCTCCCTCCTCGGCACGCTCGGCGGCCGGCTGTGGTACCTCCAGATCCGGGAGGGCGCCGCGTACCAGAAGGAGGCCTCCGGCAACCACGTCCAGCAGGTCGTCGACCCCGCCGTGCGCGGCGACATCCTGGACGCCCGGGGCGTGCCCCTCGCGGACAACGAGACCCGTCTGGTCGTCTCCGCCTCCCGCACCGACCTGCTCAAGCAGAAGGACGACGGCAGGGCCGTCCTCACCAAGCTGGCCGGCGTCCTCGGCATCAAGCCCGCCGAGGTCATGCAGAAGGTCCGGCTGTGCGACGCCAAGACCCCCCAGCCCTGCTGGAACGGCTCGCCCTACCAGCCGATCCCCATCACCGACGAGGCCACCGCCAAGCAGGCCCTCCAGATCCGCGAGCGCTCCGAGGACTTCCCCGGCATCACCGCCGAACCGGAGGCCGTCCGCCGCTACCCGGCGCCGGGCAAGTCCAACAGCGCGCAGGTCCTCGGCTACCTCTCGCCCGTCACCGACTCCGAGATCCAGCAGGCCCAGCACACCGACTCGCCCTACCTGCGCTCCGACATGGTCGGCCGCTCCGGCCTGGAGCGCCAGTACGACAAGGTGCTGCGCGGCAAGGCCGGCGTCACCCGCTACGAGGTGGACAACCTCGGCCGGGTCATCGGCAAGGCCAAGTCGGACGCGGCCGAGTCCGGTTCGAACCTGGTCACCAGCATCGACTCCCGGGTCCAGCGGGTCGCCGAGTACGAACTGGACAAGGCGATGAAGGTCGCCCGCCAGCAGTACGACAAGATCACCGGCGAGAACTACAAGGCCGACTCCGGCGCCGTCGTGGTGATGGAGGCCAAGACCGGCCGGATCGTCGCCATGGCCTCCGCGCCGACCTACGACCCGAACGTGTGGGTCGGCGGCATCTCCGGCAAGGACTACAAGGCCCTCACCGGCAAGGGCTCGGACTACCCGCTGCTCAACAGGGCCATACAGGGTCAGGCCGCCCCCGGCTCGACGTTCAAGGTGGTCTCCACGGCCGCCGCGGTCGAGGCCGGTTACGCGTTCGACGGCCGCTACCCCTGCACCAGCTCCTACTCGGTGGGCGGCCAGGTCTTCAAGAACTTCGAGGGCGAGAACTTCGGGCCGATCTCCCTCGGCCGCGCCCTGGAGGTCTCCTGCGACACCGTCTTCTACGGACTCGCCGACCGGGAGTGGAAGCGCGACGGCGGCATCAACCCCGCGAAGGGCCGCCCCAAGGACTACTTCTTCAAGGCCGCCCACCAGTTCGGCCTCGGCGCCGAGACCGGCGTGGACCTGCCCAACGAGGTCACCGGCCGGGTCCCGGACCGCCAGTGGAAGCTGAACTACTGGAAGGCCAACAAGGACGCCTGGTGCAAGTCCGGCAAGAAGGACGGCAGCTACGTCGAGAAGATCGCCTACGAGAACTGCCTCGAGGGCAACAAGATGCGTGAGGGCGACGAGATCAACTACTCCATCGGCCAGGGCGACACCCTCGTCACGCCGATCCAGGAGGCCGTGATCTACGGCGCCGTCGCCAACGGCGGCACCATGTACCAGCCGACCATCGGCAAGGCGGTCGTCAGCGCCGACGGCAGGTCCGTCAAGGAGATCAAGCCGAGGAAGCGCGGCAGGCTGCCGGTCAGCCAGGCCACCCTCAAGGGCATGGACGACGCCTTCGCCGGCGTCATCACGCGCGGTACGGCCGCCTGGAAGTTCGGCGGCTGGCCGCAGGACAAGATCCCGCTGCACGGCAAGACCGGTACGGCCGAGGTCTACGGCAAGCAGACCACGTCCTGGCTGGCCACGTACTCCAAGGACTACACGGTGATCATGACGATCGCCCAGGCCGGTACGGGTTCCGGAGCCTCCGGTGAGGCCGTCCGCAACATCTACAGCGCCCTCTACGGCGTCCAGGCCGACGGCACGATCGACAAGAAGCGGGCCATGCTGTCCGAGCCGCAGAAGGGCCTGCCGAAGGTCCGCCCGGACGGCACCATCGCCGCCCCCAAGGTCACCGGCGACCCGGCGAAGGAGGCCGAGGCCGCCCAGAAGAACAACCCGACCAACGGCGGTGACGAACAGCCCGCGGGCACCGCGTCCCCGCCCCCCACGGGCAACCGCGACACCCGCAGGGCCCGCAGGCGGCCCCGCGGCAAGGGAAGCCGGAGGATGTGCTCATGACCGGCACGAACAGCTTCTCCGTCTCCGGGTACGGCCCCGAGCGGGCCGGCTGGACCAGGTTCCTCGCCCGCGACTCGCTGGTCCGCCGCCTGGACTGGCCCATCCTGTTCGCGGCCACCGCCCTGTCCCTCATGGGCTCCCTGCTGGTGTACTCGGCGACCCGCAACCGCACCGAGCTGAACCAGGGCGACCCGTACTTCTTCCTGCTCCGCCACCTGATGAACCTGGGCATCGGGATCGCCCTGATGACCGCCACCGTCTGGCTCGGCCACCGCGCCCTGCGCAACGCGGTGCCGATCCTCTACGGCCTGTCGGTGCTCCTCGCCCTGGTGGTCCTCACCCCGCTCGGCGCCACCATCAACGGCCAGCGCAACTGGCTCGTCATCGGCGGCTTCTCGCTCCAGCCCGCCGAGTTCCTCAAAGTGGCGATCATCCTGGGCATGGCCATGCTGCTGTCCGCCCGGGTCGACGCCGGCGACAAGCCCTACCCGGACCACCGGACCGCGTTCCAGTCCCTGTGCCTGGCCGCTGTACCGATCCTGATCCTGCTGCTCATGCCCGACCTCGGCTCGGTGCTCGCCATGGTCGCGATCATCCTCGGTGTACTGCTCGCCTCCGGCGCCTCCAACCGCTGGGTCTTCGGCCTGCTCATCGCCGGGGCGATCGGCTGCGTCGCCATCTGGCAGCTGCACATCCTGGACGAGTACCAGATCAACCGCTTCGCCGCCTTCGCCAACCCCGACCTCGACCCGGCGGGCGTCGGCTACAACACCAACCAGGCCCGCATCGCCATCGGCTCCGGCGGGCTCACCGGCGCCGGACTCTTCCACGGCTCCCAGACCACCGGCCAGTTCGTGCCCGAGCAGCAGACCGACTTCGTCTTCACGGTCGCGGGGGAGGAGCTGGGCTTCGTCGGCGCGGGCCTGATCATCTTCCTGCTCGGTGTCGTCCTGTGGCGCGCCTGCCGGATAGCTCGGGACTCCACGGAGCTGTACGGCACGATCGTCGCCGCCGGGATCGTCGCCTGGTTCGCCTTCCAGGCCTTCGAGAACATCGGGATGACCCTCGGCATCATGCCGGTCACCGGCCTGCCGCTGCCGTTCGTGTCGTACGGCGGCTCGTCGATGTTCGCGGTGTGGGTGGCGCTGGGCCTGTTGCAGTCGATCAAGGTGCAACGGCCGATGTCCGCCTAGGGCAGCCCCGGCCCCCTGCCGGGCCGGGGCCCCCGGGCACTAGATTCGGGTCATGGCGGACACGAAGCGCGAGAACGAGCGCAAGTACGAATCCGACGGCGACGACCTGCCCGACCTGACCGGTGTCGCCGGAGTGGCGGCCGTCCTCGACCGGGGCCCGGCCGAACTCGACGCCACCTACTACGACACCGCCGACGAACGCCTCGCCGCGGCCTCGATCACCCTGCGCCGCCGCACCGGCGGCTCCGACGCCGGCTGGCACCTCAAGCTCCCGGTCGCCCCCGGCGTCCGCGACGAGATCCGCGCACCGCTCTCCGACACCGTCCCCGAGGAGATCGCCGCCCTCGTCCGCTCCCGGGTCCGCGACCGGGAGCTCATCCCCCTCGTGCGGCTGCGCTCCGTCCGCGACGTGCGCCACCTCGTCGACGCCGACGGCACCCTGCTCGCCGAGGCGAGCGTCGACACCGTGACCGCCGAGCGCCTCACCGGCGCGGGCGGCACCGCCCGCTGGACCGAGACGGAGGTGGAACTCGCCGACGGCGGCGACCCCGCCTTCCTCGACCGGGTGGACAAGAAGCTCCGCAAGGCCGGCGTCCGCCCCTCCGGCTCGCCGTCGAAACTGGCCCACGCCCTGGAGCGCACCGGCGGCCACCGGAACGACACCGGCGCGCCCCCGGCCCCCCGCACGGCCGGCGACCACGTCCTCGCCTACCTCCGCGCCCAGCGGGACGCCCTGGTCGGGCTGGACCCCGCCGTGCGCCGCGGCCTCCCCGACGCGGTGCACCGGATGCGCGTCGCCACCCGGCGCGCCCGCGGCACCCTGCGCTCCTTCCGCGACGTGCTGGACAGCGCGGTCACCGGCCCCCTGGGCGGCGAGCTGAAGTGGCTCGCGGACGAGCTGGGCACCGGCCGGGACCAGGAGGTGCTGGCCGACCGCCTGACGACCGCCCTCGCCGCCCTGCCGACCGGCCTGGTCGCGGGCCCCGTCCCCGAACGCCTCGCCGTCTGGGCGGACCCGCGCCGCACCGGCACCCACGCCCACCTGACCGGCATCCTCGACTCCCGCCGCCACCTCGCCCTGCTCGACCGCCTGGACGCCCTCCTCGCCGATCCGCCGCTGCTGGAGGCGGCCGGGAGGAAACCGGCGAAGGTCCTCGCCAGGGGTGTGGCGAAGGACGAGAAGAAGGTGACCCGGGCCGTGCGGGACGCGCTGCGCCTGCCACCCGGCGAGGAACGCGACCTGGCCCTGCACGAGGCCCGCAAGAAGGCCAAGCGCACCCGCTACGCGGCCGAGGCCGCCACCGCCGCCCTCGGCGCGCCCGCCCGCACCCTGGCCAAGGACATGAAGTCCCTCACCACCCTCCTCGGCGACCACCACGACAGCGTCATGGCCCGTCGCGCCCTGCGCGAACTGGCCGCGGTGGCCCACGCGGCGGGGGAGAACGCGTTCACCTACGGGGTGCTGTACGGCGGGGAGGAGGCGCGGGCGGCCGCCGCGGAGGCCGAGCTGCCCGCGCGGTGGCGCCGGACCGGGACCGGGGCGTCCGGCTGAGCGTGCGGGCCGGGCGCCCGGGCGGGTTACGCTGAAGGGTCCCCCCTGTCAGCTCATGAAGGTTCGCGAGATGCCTGTCGAGTCGGTTTTCCCGCAGCTCGAAGCTCTGCTCCCGCACGTGCAGAAGCCGATCCAGTACGTCGGCGGCGAGCTCAACTCCACGGTCAAGCCGTGGGACGAGTGCGATGTCCGCTGGGCGCTCATGTACCCCGACGCGTACGAGGTCGGTCTGCCCAACCAGGGCGTCATGATCCTCTACGAGGTCCTCAACGAGCAGAAGGGCGTCCTCGCCGAGCGCACCTACAGCGTGTGGCCGGACCTGGAGGCGCTGATGCGCGAACACCGGGTCCCGCAGTTCACGGTGGACAGCCACCGCCCGGTGAAGGCCTTCGACGTGTTCGGCATCAGCTTCTCCACGGAGCTGGGCTACACCAACATGCTCGCCGCCCTCGACCTGGCGGGTATCCCGCTGGAGTCCAAGGACCGCACCGTCGACGACCCGATCGTCCTGGCCGGCGGCCACGCCGCCTTCAACCCCGAGCCGATCGCCGACTTCATCGACGCGGCCGTGATCGGCGACGGCGAGCAGGCCGTGCTGGACATGACCCGCGTCGTCCGCGAGTGGAAGGCGGAGGGCCGCCCCGGCGGGCGCGAGGAGGTGCTGCTCCGCCTGGCGAGGACGGGCGGGGTGTACATCCCGGCGTTCTACGACGTCGAGTACCTCCCCGACGGCCGCATCGCCCGCGTCGTACCGAACCGGAGCGGTGTGCCCTGGCGGGTGTCCAAGCACACCGTCATGGACCTGGACGAGTGGCCGTACCCCAAGCAGCCCCTGGTGCCGCTGGCCGAGACGGTCCACGAGCGGATGTCGGTGGAGATCTTCCGCGGCTGCACCCGCGGCTGCCGCTTCTGCCAGGCCGGCATGATCACCCGCCCGGTCCGGGAACGCTCCATCACGGGCATCGGCGAGATGGTCGAGAAGGGCCTGAAGGCCACCGGCTTCGAGGAGGTGGGCCTGCTCTCCCTGTCCTCCGCGGACCACACGGAGATCGGTGACATCGCCAAGGGCCTGGCGGACCGCTACACGGACGACAAGATCGGCCTGTCGCTGCCCTCCACCCGCGTCGACGCCTTCAACGTCGACCTGGCGAACGAGCTGACCCGCAACGGCCGCCGCTCGGGCCTGACCTTCGCCCCCGAGGGCGGCTCGGAGCGCATGCGCAAGGTCATCAACAAGATGGTCTCGGAGGAGGACCTGATCCGGACGGTCGCCACCGCCTACGGCAACGGCTGGCGCCAGGTGAAGCTGTACTTCATGTGCGGCCTGCCGACGGAGACCGACGAGGACGTCCTCCAGATCGCCGACATGGCGATGCACGTCATCCAGAAGGGCCGCGAGGTCTCCGGCGCCAACGACATCCGCTGCACGGTGTCGATCGGCGGCTTCGTGCCGAAGCCCCACACCCCGTTCCAGTGGGCGCCCCAGCTGTCGGCGGAGGAGACGGACGCCCGGCTGGAGAAGCTCCGCAACAAGATCCGCGGCGACAAGAAGTACGGCCGCTCGATCGGCTTCCGCTACCACGACGGCAAGCCCGGCATCGTCGAGGGCCTGCTCTCCCGCGGCGACCGCCGGACCGGCGCGGTCATCCGCGCCGTCTACGACGACGGCGGCCGCTTCGACGGCTGGCGCGAGCACTTCTCCTACGACCGCTGGATGGCCTGCGCGGACAAGGCGCTGGCCCCCTTCGGCGTCGACGTCGACTGGTACACCACCCGTGAACGCGCCTACGAGGAGGTCCTGCCCTGGGACCACCTGGACTCCGGTCTCGACAAGGACTGGCTCTGGGAGGACTGGCAGGACGCCCTCGACGAGACCGAGGTCGACGACTGCCGCTGGACCCCGTGCTTCGACTGCGGCGTGTGCCCGCAGATGGACACCTCCATCCAGATCGGCCCGACCGGCAAGAAACTCCTCCCCCTGACGGTCAAGAACGCGACCCCGACCCCGACACCGGGCGGCCACACGCACTGAGGCCGGGGCGCCTGGCCCGGGTCAGGGCAGGGTCAGGTGGTCGTCCAGCCAGTCGAAGACCCGTTGTTCGAACAGGGCGCGGCCCATCGGCTCGCAGTGCAGGTGGGCGCCCTCCTCCTCGGTGAAGCGGACCAGCCGTTTCGGGCCGGGCAGTAGGTCGTACAGCTCCCGGGCGGCGCCCGGCCAGAAGTGCTCGCCGTCCGGGTCGGTGATCAGCAGCGGGGTCGTGATCCGGTCGGCGACGGCGGTGACGTCGTACCGGGAGACCTCGGTGAGCAGGTCGAACGGTGAGTCGATGCCGTAGGGCCGGGCCCGCCAGTGCCAGGTCGCGGCCAGGGCCGGGTCCTGGGCGAGGCCCTCGCGCAGGACGCCGTCGAAGGTGTCGCGGTCACCGGACTCCCACAGCCCGCGCAGTTCGGGGCCGAGCTGGTGCCACCAGCTGTCCACGACGCGGACCACGCCCGGATCGGCGACCGCCGCGGCGATCCGGTGCTCGAAGGCGAGCGCGCGCGGCACCCAGTAGCCGGCCTGGCTGACCCCGGCCAGCGCGATCCGCCGGGCGTCGGTGCCGGGGCGGGCCAGCAGGAAGTCGGTGACCGGGGTGATGACGTGCTCCCAGTCGGGCCGGAAGGGCACCCCGCGGTCGAAGAGCATCGACTGCTGGCCGGGGCCGTCGAAGAGCAGGACGCGGTAGCCGCGGGCCGCCGCCGGTGCGCCCAGCATCGTCCACACCGAACTGAGCGGGCCGTCGCTGCCGTTGTTGGCGATCAGCGTGGGCAGCGGGCCGGAACCGCCCGGCGGGTCGACGAGGTAGCCGGGCAGGGTGGTGTCCCCGTACGGGATCGAGACCGGCTCGGCGGGCGGGTCGCAGGCCCGCAGGAAGCGGTCGAACCAGGTCCGGTGCTCCCGGAACAGCTCGGCCGGCCGCCCGGCCGGGCCCGCGACCGCGTCGGCGGCGACCAGGGCCGTGCCGGCGTACCCGGCGGCGCGCAGCCAGCCGTCCCGCGCGCTCACCGTCCGCCCCTCGGCCGCGCTGTGCCCGGCCCGTTCGGCGGTCCTCGCGGCCAGCTCCGCCCAGGCGGTGAACCACCGCTCCCCGTCGCCGTCCGCCACGGCGGCGGCGGTGGCCAGCACCTCGCCCGCGTCGGCGCCCCCGTGCCGGACCGAGCCCAGGGCGAGCCGTGTCTCGTAGTCGAACTGGACGTCCTCGTTGAACCGGGACCGGGACGGGCAGGTCATGGCGGCTCCCTGGCAGCTCGTACCGATCGGCCCCGCGCCCCCGCACTCCCACGCTAGGGCGCCCGTGTCCGGGCCGCACGACGGGCGGCATGCGGCGCCGTGACGGCACGATGGAGGGGAGGGGCGGCCGCGTACCCGACGGGAGGCGTTCCCATGGCTCAGCAGACGGCGGCGAAGGCCCCGCCGAAGAAGCCGGTGAGCAGCGGCGGCGTCTTCTTCTCGTTCGCCCCGTGGATCATCTTCGGTGTGGTCGCCAGCCCCTCCACCTGGGAGTACGCGGCGCTCGCCGCGCTGGTCGCGGCGGTCGTGCTGTCGGGGCGGGACATCCTGAACGGCAGGCTCCGCCCCCTCGACATCACCGGCATCGTGTTCTTCGCCGTGCTCTCGGTCCTGGCGCTGGCCCTGGGCCGCGGGCAGTTGCTCTGGCTGGAGACGTACGCCCAGGTGATCTCCAACGGGTTGGTGGCCGTGGTGGCGCTCGGCTCGCTGTTCGCCGATCCGTTCACCGCGCAGTACGCCCGCGAGTCCTCTCCCCGGGAGGTGTGGGACTCGCCCGTCTTCAAGCACATCAACAGGGTGCTGACGGCGGTGTGGGGCACGGTCTTCGCCCTGATGACCGTCTCGACCTGGCTGGCCGTCCGGTACCCGGCCCAGGACGACTGGTTCAACTGGGTCGTCCCGATCGTCCTGCTGGTCGGCGCGGTGAAGATCACCGAGCACTATCCCGAGGCGTACAAAGCGCGGGTGCTGTAGCCGGATCCGAACGGGCGGGCCCGGCGTCTATCCGGGTATGGACCTCCGCAAGCCGCCCCCAGAGCCGCCCCAGCCCGAAGGATGCCTCGTCGTCGCCGTCCGCCTGCCGGTACGGATCGTCGTGCTCGTCCTGGTCGTGCCGGTGCGCATGGTCTGGGACGCCCTCGTGGCCACCGGGCGGCTGCTGCGGGACGCCGTCCTCAGACCGCTCGGACGGGCCCTGCTGTGGCTGGCCCGGGCGGTGTTCGTGTGGCCGCTGGTGGGCCTGTGGCGGTACCTCCTGGTGCCCGCCGCCCGGGCGTCGGCCTGGCTCGCGGCGGTCCTCGTCGCCGTGCCGGCGGTGTGGCTCTACCGCTGGGTCCTCACCCCGGTGGGGCATGCCCTGACCTGGCTCGGACGCGGGGCCGGCGCCGTACTGGCCTGGGTGTACGCGCGCCTGCTCACCCCGGCCGGGCACGCGCTGGCCCGGCTGCTGACGGCCGTCGGCGCGGTGCTCGCCCTCCTCGGGACCGGCACGTACACGGCCGTCGCCTGGCTGGCGCGCCACCTGCTGGTCGTACCCGCCCGGTGGCTGTACACCTGGCTCCTCGCCCCCGCCGGCCGGGCCGTCGCCTGGTGCGTACGGGGTCTCGGCCGGCTGCTGGGACTGCTCGTCACCGGTGCCGGCCTGGCCCTGTACTGGACCGGCCGCACCCTGCTCGTGCTGCCCGCCCTGGTGCTGTGGCGCCGGGTCCTCGTGCCCGTCGGCCGGCTCCTCGTCGTCGTCGCCCGGGAGGTGGGGGACGCCCTCGGACACGCCTGGCGCGTCGCCGGGCGGATCTCCCGGGCCGTCGGACGGGCGCTGGGGACCCTCTTCCGGTGGATCCTCGTGGAGCCGGCGCGCCGGGTGTACCGAGGCGTCCTCACCCCGGTGGGCCACGTGGTCCGCGATGCCGTCCTGCGGCCCGCCGCCGCCGGGGCGCGCGCCGTGGGCCGGGCCGGCCGGGAGGCCCTGGCCTCGGCCCGCGCCACCGTGCGGCAGGCCCGCGCCGAGGCCCGCCGGATGCTGTTCGGCGCGCCCCGTCCGCCCGTCCCGGTGGACCGGCGGGAACCCTCGGGCGCCGCTGCACGTAGTCTTGGTAGCAGTACGACCGCTCTCACGAAGGACTAGGACACTGGGCAAGCGACAGCCCGAAGGCCCGCCGCCCGCACCCGCGGTGCAGCGCATCCGACTGCGCTACACCAAGCGCGGCCGCCTGAGGTTCACCAGCCACCGAGACTTCCAGCGCGCCTTCGAGCGCGCGCTGCGCCGCGCCGAGGTGCCCATGGCGTACTCGGCGGGGTTCACGCCGCATCCGAAGGTGTCGTACGCCAATGCCGCACCCACCGGCACGGGCAGTGAGGCGGAGTACCTGGAGATCGCGCTGACCCAGGCGCGCGACCCGGAGACCCTGCGCGTCCTCCTCGACGAGTCGCTGCCCACCGGGCTCGACGTCATCGACGCGGTGGAGGCGCGGACCCCCGGTCTCGCCGACCGACTGACGGCCTCCGTCTGGGAGCTGCGGCTGGACGGGGTCGACCCGGCCGACGCGGAGCGCGCGGTCGCCGCCTTCGCCGGCGCCGACACCGTCGAGGTGCGGCGCACGACCAAGAACGGCGTCCGCACCTTCGACGCCCGCTCCGCCGTGGTGAGCCTGGACACGCACGGAACGCCGGCCGATAGGCCGACCGACCAGCCCTGTGCGATACTGCGGCTGGTTGTTCGGCACGTGACGCCTGCCGTACGACCCGACGACGTCCTGTCCGGTCTCCGCGCCGTGGCCGACCTGGCGCCGCCGGTCCCCGCTGCGGTGACCAGGCTGGCGCAGGGGCTGCTCGATGAAGAGACCGGCACGGTGACCGACCCGCTCGCGCCCGACCGCGAGGCAGCACAGGCCCTCACGGCCGTACCTGCTGCCGCCGCGACGGCGCCGACGCCGGAAGGTCCCGCGTAGGGACGGACGTCGTAGCGCCGCCCTCGTACTCGGGAGCCACCTGGGTCGGGCAGCGCACCGACCAGAAGACTTTCGCCAGGCCGTACCGACAAGGCGTACGGAACCGGCGAGACAGGACACAGAGTGCTCCCGTGCGGCGCCCGCGCCCCGGACGGCGGCCACCGCGTATCACGCGGGCCGCGGACGTCAACGGCGGACGGTCCCTGAGACCGCCGGCGGACCAGGCGCGGCGCCCGGGAGCCTGACGGGAGAAACGCCCGCATGCTCGAGCCGACCGAACCCACCGAGGGTTCCGAACTCAACACTCCGAGCGACACCCTGCCGCCGCGCAGGCGTCGCCGTGCCGCATCCCGCCCGGCGGGACCGCCCGCCGGGCCCGCCGAGGCGACCGGCGAGGTCACCGTGCCGGCCGTACCGGCCGCGGAGGCGGACGAGGTGGCCGCGGTCACCGACACCGCCGAGTCCCCCGGGGACACCGCACAGGTGCCCGCCGAGGAGGCCGCGCCGGCGCGTCCGCGCCGCCGGGCCACCCGCCGGGCGTCCGCGCCCGTGGGCTCCCCGGCGCTCGCCGCGACGGCGGAGACCGTCGTACCGGCCGCGTCCGCGGACGCGGAGCCGGAGAACCCGGAGAACCCGGAGAACAGCGTCCCCGAGGCCGGCGCGGTCGTCGTCGGCGAGGAGGCCGCCCCGCGCCGCACCCGCCGCCGGGCCACCCGCAGCGTGTCCGCCCCGACCGAGGGCGCGACGAGCGCCCCGCCGGCCGCGCGGACGAACGAGACCACCCGAACCCCTGACGCCGCTGCCGCGGAGGAGCCCTCCGTGACGGAACAGCCCGCAGAGGAAGCCGCCCCGCGCCGTACCCGCCGCCGGGCCACCCGCAGCGCGTCGACGGCGGCCGAGGCCGCTGTCACGCAGGAGCCGGCCGTGACGGAGCAGCCCTCCGTGACGGAGGAGTCCGCGCCGGAGCAGCCGGCCGAGGAGACCGCTCCCGCCGGGCGCCCGCGCCGTCGCGCCACCCGCCGGGTGTCCGCGCCCACCGGCGCGCCCGCGTCCGCCGAGACCGTGGTCCCCGCCGCCGACGCCGGGGCGGTCCAGGAGGCCCCCGCCGAGGAGGCCGCCCCCGCCGTGACCGACACCCCCGAGGCCCCCGCCGCGCGTACGCGTCGCCGGGCCACCCGCCGGGTGTCCGCGCCGGCCGGTGCCCCTGAAGGTGCCGTGGAGGCGGCGGCCGTCGTGGAGGCCGCCCCGGTCGCGCAGGAGGCGCCGGAGGTGTCCGAGGTGCCGGCCGCCGAGGAGGCCGCGCCGGCCCGTACGCGTCGCCGGGCCACCCGCCGGGTGACCGCGCCCGCCGCCGACCCGTCCGCGACCGAGGAGGCCCCCGAGGCCGCCCGCGCGGAGGAGTCCGCGACCGAGACCCCGCAGGCCCCCGCCGAGCCCGCCCGGGCGGAGCAGGCTCCCGCGCCGGCCGCCGCCGAGGCCCAGCGCCGCACCCGCCGCCGGGGCGAGCGGGCCGCGTCCGGGTTCGCCGAGCCCGCGCGGCCGGCCGCCGCCGCGTCCGCCGAGGACGCCGACGGACCCCGCCGCCCCGCCCGTCCCGCCGTCGCCGTCTTCCAGGCGCCGGTGTTCACCGAGCCCCGCTTCCAAACCCCGGAGCGCGCCGCCGCCGAGGCCGCGGCCTCCGTCGCCGCCCCCGAGGAGCCGGAGGAGGCCGAGGAGTCGGAGGAGTACGCGCAGGAGCGCGCCGAGACCGGCCCGCGCCGCCGCCGTCGCCGCCGGGCCGCCGCCGAGGAGACCCGGCCGGCCCAGCCCGCGACCGAGGCCGCCGCCGACACCGACGACGACGAGGCCGAGGACGCCGACGAGGCCGCCGAGGACCTGGCCGACACCGAGGACGGCGACGACACCGAGGGCGCCGACGGCTTCGAGGAGTCGGGCTCGCGCCGCCGTCGCCGCCGTGGCGGACGCCGCCGCCGCCGCGGTGACGCCGCCGACGGAGAGGGCGCCGACGCCGAGGGCGACGAGCAGGCCGCCGAGCAGGCCGCGCAGGACGCCGAGGACACCGCCGAGCAGGAGGAGGAGGACGCCGACGACGCCCGGGGTGACGACTTCGCCGGTTCCAGCTCCAGCAGCCGCCGCCGTCGTCGCCGCCGTCGCCGGGCCGGTGACACGGGCGCCGAGCCCGAGCCGTCCGTCGACGACCCGGAGCGCACGGTCGTCAAGGTCCGCGAGCCGCGCAAGCCGAGCGAGCCGTCCGACGAGGTGCAGTCCATCAAGGGCTCGACCCGTCTGGAGGCCAAGAAGCAGCGCCGCCGCGAGGGCCGCGAGCAGGGCCGCCGCCGGGTTCCGATCATCACCGAGGCCGAGTTCCTGGCCCGCCGCGAGGCCGTCGAGCGGGTGATGGTCGTCCGTCAGCACGGCGAGCGCACCCAGATCGGCGTGCTCGAGGACGGGGTGCTCGTCGAGCACTACGTCAACAAGGAGCAGTCGACCTCGTACGTCGGCAACGTCTACCTGGGCAAGGTCCAGAACGTGCTGCCGTCGATGGAGGCCGCCTTCATCGACATCGGCAAGGGCCGCAACGCGGTGCTCTACGCCGGTGAGGTCAACTTCGGGGCGCTGGGCATGGCCAACGGGCCGCGCCGCATCGAGTCCGCCCTGAAGTCCGGCCAGCCGGTGCTCGTGCAGGTCACCAAGGACCCGATCGGCCACAAGGGCGCCCGCCTGACCAGCCAGGTCTCCCTGCCCGGCCGCTACCTCGTGTACGTGCCCGAGGGCTCGATGACCGGCATCAGCCGCAAGCTGCCCGACACCGAGCGGGCCCGGCTGAAGACCATCCTCAAGAAGATCGTCCCCGAGGACGCGGGCGTCATCGTGCGCACCGCCGCCGAGGGCGCGAGCGAGGAGGAGCTGCGCCGCGACGTCGAGCGGCTCCAGTCGCAGTGGGAGGACATCCAGAAGAAGGCCAAGAACGGCGGCGGCTCCAACGCGCCGACGCTGCTCTACGGCGAGCCGGACATGACCGTCCGGGTCGTCCGGGACATCTTCAACGAGGACTTCACCAAGGTCATCGTCAGCGGTGACGAGGCCTGGCAGACGATCCACGGGTACGTCGCGCACGTCGCGCCGGACCTGGCCGGGCGGCTGTCGAGGTGGACGTCCGAGACCGACGTCTTCGCCACCTACCGGATCGACGAGCAGCTCGCCAAGGCGCTGGACCGCAAGGTCTGGCTGCCCAGCGGCGGTTCGCTGGTGATCGACCGGACCGAGGCGATGGTCGTCATCGACGTCAACACCGGCAAGTTCACCGGCCAGGGCGGCAACCTGGAGGAGACGGTCACCAGGAACAACCTGGAGGCGGCCGAGGAGATCGTGCGCCAGCTGCGACTGCGCGACCTCGGCGGCATCATCGTCATCGACTTCATCGACATGGTGCTGGAGTCCAACCGCGACCTGGTGCTGCGCCGCCTGCTGGAGTGCCTGGGCCGGGACCGTACGAAGCACCAGGTGGCCGAGGTCACCTCGCTGGGCCTGGTGCAGATGACCCGCAAGCGGGTCGGCCAGGGCCTGCTGGAGTCCTTCTCCGAGACCTGCGTCCACTGCAACGGCCGGGGTGTCGTGGTCCACCTGGACCAGGCCACCGCCAACGGTGGCGGCGGCAAGCGCAAGAAGCGCGGCCGGGGCGGCGACGTCCAGGAGCACGTGCACGAGACCGCCGCCGTGGCCTTGGAGACCGGCGAGGACGTCGAGCCCGAGGTGGAGACCGCCGTCGAGGTGGCCGCCGAGGCCGCCGAGCCGGTCGCGCTGCCCGGGCCGGAGTTCGCGCCGGACGAGGAGCTGTACAGCAGCGTCGCCGAGGCGGAGGCGGCGGCCACCCGTGGCCGTTCGCGCCGCCGGTCCGGCCGCCGGGCGTCGGCTCCGGCGGGCACGCCGAAGCCGGAGCGGACCGAGCGGACGTCCCGCGCCGAGCGCGCGGAGCGTGCCGAGCGGGCCGAGCGCGAGGAGGCCGCCGAGCGGGAGGCGACCGGGTACGCCGCCGAGGCCGCCCCGGCCCCGGTTCCCACCGCGCAGCACGTCACCGCCGACGAGGCGGCGGCCCGTCCGGTGCTGCCGGAACCGGCCGCCGAGGCGCTGGCCGAGCCCGCGGCCGCCGAGGACCAGGTGGTCCCGGCGCCGCAGGCCGAGGCCCCGGTGGCCGACGAGGCCGCGCCCAAGGGCCGTACGCGCCGTCGGGCGACCCGGAAGGTGTCGGCCCCGGCCGGTTCCCCCGCGGGTGCCGAGGCGGCCGTCGTGACGGTGCCGGAGGCCGCGCCCGCGGCCGCGGCGCCGGCCGAGCCGGTGGCCCCCGAGGCCCCGGTGGCCGAGGAGGCGCCCGCGCCCGCCGAGGCCGCCGCGCCGGCCCGTCCGCGCCGCCGTGCGGTGCGCAAGGCCACCGCGCCGACCGCGTCCGAGGAGGCGGCCGTCGTGGTCGTCCCGTCGGTCCCGGCGGAGGCCCTGGCAGCCGAGGGCCCGGCGTCCGAGGTCCCGGCGGCCGAGACGCCGGTGTCGGAGGAGGTCGTGGCGGAGGCCGCGCCGGCCAAGAAGACCGCCCGCAAGGCGGCGGCCAAGAAGGCCCCGGCGAAGAAGGCCACCGCGGCCAAGAAGACCGTGGCCAAGAAGACGGCCGCGAAGAAGACGACGGCCAAGAAGGCGACGAAGACCGCCAAGACGGCCGCCGCGAAGTCGACGGCGAAGAAGACCACCACGGTCCCCACCGCCGAGGACGAGGGCTGACGCCCACGGGTGTGCGGCCGGTCCGAGTGACCGGCCGCACACCCGCGGGGCCCGGTTTGACCCCCTCGGCCGCGGCCCCGTAACCTGGACCGTCGGCGTGTCCGCTGACACGCCACATCCCCGTAAACCTTCTTCCTCCCGGACGCCATGCGGGCCGGGAGAGGTCGTCCGTGCTGTTCTCGGGCGGCTGGCCTGCGGGGGTGCCGTTTCTTCGAGCGAAAGTGAGATCCGCGTGTACGCCATCGTGCGCAGCGGTGGTCGCCAGCACAAGGTTGCTGTCGGCGACATCGTTGAGGTTGACAAGATTTCCACTGCCAAGGTTGGCGACACGGTCGAGCTCTCGACCCTGCTCGTTGTCGACGGCGAGTCCGTGACCAGCGACCCGTGGGTCCTGGCCGGTATCAAGGTCCAGGCCGAGGTCGTGGACCACCACAAGGGCCAGAAGATCGACATTCTGCGCTACAAGAACAAGACGGGCTACCGCCGTCGTCAGGGCCACCGCCAGCAGTACACGGCGATCAAGGTCACGTCGATCCCCGCGGCTGCGAAGTAAGGGACTGAGGAGAAATGGCACACAAGAAGGGCGCATCGTCCACCCGGAACGGTCGCGACTCCAATGCCCAGCGACTCGGCGTGAAGCGCTTCGGCGGTCAGGTCGTCAACGCGGGTGAGATCCTGGTCCGCCAGCGCGGCACCCACTTCCACCCCGGCGCCGGTGTCGGCCGCGGTGGCGACGACACGCTGTTCGCCCTCCAGGCCGGTGCGGTGGAGTTCGGCTCCCACCGTGGCCGCAAGGTCGTGAACATCGTTCCGGTCGCCTGAATCGTCTGATTCACGGCATCGACCGAACATCTCGCGAGGCGGACCTCACTTCCCGGTCGGGAAGGCGGGTCCGCCTTTCGCGTGTTACCTAGAAGACAGATCCGCACGTTTCTGGAGGCACTGAACCATGACCACCTTCGTGGACCGCGTCGAACTGCATGTCGCCGCGGGTAGCGGGGGCCACGGCTGTGCCTCCGTCCACCGTGAGAAGTTCAAGCCGCTCGGCGGCCCCGACGGCGGCAACGGCGGCCGGGGCGGCGACGTCATCCTGACCGTCGACCAGTCGGTGACGACGCTGCTGGACTACCACCACTCCCCGCACCGCAAGGCCACCAGCGGCAAGCCCGGTGAGGGCGGCAACCGCTCCGGCAAGGACGGCCAGGACCTGGTCCTGCCGGTGCCGGACGGCACGGTCGTGCTGGACAAGGCGGGCAACGTCCTCGCCGACCTGGTCGGCCACGGCACCTCGTACGTCGCCGCGCAGGGCGGCCGGGGCGGTCTCGGCAACGCGGCGCTGGCCTCGGCCCGCCGCAAGGCGCCCGGTTTCGCGCTGCTCGGCGAGCCCGGTGACACCTCCGACATCGTCCTGGAGCTGAAGACCGTCGCCGACGTGGCCCTCGTGGGCTACCCGAGCGCCGGCAAGTCCTCGCTGATCTCCGTGCTCAGCGCGGCCAAGCCGAAGATCGCCGACTACCCGTTCACCACGCTGGTCCCGAACCTGGGCGTGGTCACCGCCGGCTCCACCGTCTACACCATCGCCGACGTGCCCGGTCTCATCCCCGGCGCCAGCCAGGGCCGCGGTCTGGGCCTGGAGTTCCTGCGGCACGTGGAGCGGTGCAGTGTGCTGGTGCACGTGCTGGACACGGCCACCCTGGAGTCCGAGCGCGACCCGGTCTCCGACCTCGACACCATCGAGGAGGAGCTGCGGCAGTACGGCGGGCTCGACAACCGGCCCCGGATCGTCGTCCTGAACAAGGTCGACGTGCCCGACGGCAAGGACCTCGCCGAGATGGTCCGCCCCGACCTGGAGTCGCGCGGCTACCGCGTCTTCGAGGTGTCGGCGGTCGCCCACATCGGCCTGCGGGAGCTGACCTTCGCGCTCGGTGAGCTGATCGCGACGGCGCGCGCCGCCCGGCCGAAGGAGGAGGCGACCCGGATCGTCATCCGGCCGAAGGCCGTGGACGACGCGGGCTTCACCGTCACCCGTGAGGAGGTCGGCGGCGAGCTGCTGTTCCGGGTGCGCGGCGAGAAGCCCGAACGTTGGGTGCGCCAGACCGACTTCAACAACGACGAGGCCGTCGGCTACCTCGCCGACCGGCTCAACCGCCTCGGCGTGGAGAGCGAGCTGATGAAGGCGGGCGCCCGCTCGGGCGACGGCGTCGCCATCGGCCCCGAGGACAACGCGGTCGTCTTCGACTGGGAGCCGACGGTCATGGCCGGCGCGGAGATGCTGGGCCGCCGTGGCGAGGACCACCGCTTCGACGCGCAGCGGCCCGCCGCGCAGCGCCGCCGCGACAAGGAGGCGGAGCGCGACGACGCGCTGCGGGAGTACGACGACTTCGACCCGTTCGAGTAGGGGCGCCCACCGCCGGCCGGCCCGGGTGACCGGCCGGGTGAACGGCGGGGACGACCGCGGTGACGGTGGGGGCGACCTCATGTCACCTGGGTGAGTCGAACAGTGCGGTACGCGGAGGATCCTGGTCCTCGGCGTACCGCACTTCTTTTTCTCCCCACAGCCGCACCGAACGCGCCACCCCGCTCACCCGGTGGACGCGGACGCCGACGGCCGGGCCGGACCGGCCGTCGGCGCGCCGGGGGAGAACGCGAGGGCCGGGGCGGCGGGTGCTGCGCGGGGACCGGCCCCGGGCTTCACGCCGAGCGACTCGTCCGGCTTCGGGAGCGGCACGTCCGGCGCGCGGTGGCGGCGGGCGCACGGCTGCGGGCCGGTCTCGTTCCCTGATCCGTACGCGGCGGCCTGATTCCGACCTACCGTCAGACCCGTTGTGGCGCGAGGGTTTTCCCGTGCCGCGACGGGTCTTCTGTTGTCTCCCCACTTGTCATGCTCGCGAAGGGTGTCGTTCAACAGTCGGGTCGTCCGGCCGTGGCAACTTCCGCATGTCCGAACCGACCGTCCACGAGGCCACTGTGGCAAAGGGAGCCAGCGCATGACCCCACCATCGCCCGACCGCCGCCGCTTTCTGACCGCCGGGGCCGCCGTGCTCGGCGCCGCCGCCTCCGCCCAGCTGTGGCTGCCCGGCACCGCCCGCGCCGCCGGCGCCCCGCTGCCCGACGGCGTGTTCACCCTCGGCGTCGGTTCCGGCGATCCCCTGCCCGACGGCATCGTGCTGTGGACCAGACTCGCGCCCGACCCGCTGGCCGGCGGCGGCATGCCCGACGCGGTCTTCCCCGTGGAGTGGGAGATCGCCGAGGACGAGCGGTTCCGCAGAACCGTCCGCCGGGGCACCGCCCAGGCGGGCCCGGAACTCGGTCACAGCGTCCACGTCGACGTCCGGGGCCTGCGCCCGGACCGCGCGTACTGGTACCGCTTCCGGGCGGGCGACCAGCTCTCGCCCACCGGCCGCACCCGCACCGCCCCCCACCCGCACCGGCGGGGCGGCTCGCTGCGCGTCGCCCTCGCCTCCTGCCAGAACTGGCAGCACGGCTATTTCACGCCGTACGCCGACATGCTCGCCCAGGACCCCGACTTCGTGCTGTTCGTCGGGGACTACATCTACGAGTCGGCGCCGTCCGCCACGGCCGTGCGCCGGCACGAGGGCAAGGGCGAGCCGTACACCCTCACGCAGTACCGCAACCGGTACGCGCAGTACCGCACCGACCCCGACCTGGCCGCGATGCAGGCGAACGCGCCCTGGGTGGTCACGTTCGACGACCACGAGGTGGACAACGACTGGGCCGGCGAGATCCCGCAGGACCCGGACAAGCAGTCGCACGACGCGTTCGTGGCCCGGCTCACCGCGGCCTTCCAGGCGTACTACGAGCACATGCCGGTACGCGCCACGGCCGTCCCGGACGGCCCGCACATCCAGATGTACCGTCGCCTGGAGTTCGGCCGGCTGGCCCGGCTCAACGTCCTGGACACCCGGCAGTTCCGCAGCGACCAGGCCACCACCCAGGAGGGCGCCGAGTCCCCGTCGCAGACCATGCTCGGCGCCGAGCAGAAGCGGTGGCTGCTCGACGGGCTGCACGACTCCCCGGCCCGCTGGAACCTCATCGCCTCGCAGATCATGATGGCCGAGACGGACCTGCTGCCCGGCGACGGCAAGCTCTGGTACTACGACGCCTGGGACGGGTACCAGGTCGAACGCAACGCCCTGCTGGAGGAGTTCGCCGACATCCGCAACCCGGTCGTGCTCAGCGGCGACCGGCACCTGACCATGATCAGCGACCTCAGGACGGACTACGCCGACCCCGACTCCGACGTGGTCGGCGCCGAGTTCGTCGGCACCTCCATCTCCAGCAGCGGGGACCAGGACCAGGACGCCTTCCACCGGCAGTGGGACCCGCTGAAGGCGGACAACCCGCACTGGAAGTTCATCGACGCCCACCGCGGCTACCACCTCTTCGACATCCGCCGCGACGGCATCGACGCCCGGGTCCGGGTCGTCGACACGGTGCTGAAGCCGCAGGCCACGGCGAGCACGCTGGCCACCCTGCGGGTGGAGTCGGACGAGCCGGGCGTCACGCTCGTGTGAGCCGGCGCCGGTCCGCCGGAGCCCGGGACGCGTCCGTGTCCCGGGCTCCGGCGCGCCCGGGACACGGACGCGTCCCGGGCCCCGCGCGTCCGGGAGGCGCACGCGGAAATCCGCGGTGACCGGAATGCCACGGGATCCGGCGCCGTAATTCCCCGGCGAAAAGCATGCCCGAAGAGCTGTATTTCCCGTCTTGTCCGGGGCGGTGCCGTGCCGTATTCGAGGACCGCGTGCGGGCCCGGCCGACCCCCGGGCCGACCGCTCGGGGATCGCTCCGGGGGGCCGTGCGGCGGGACGGCGCGGGTACCCGGGTACCGTCGTCCCGAGCGGCCGCGTCGGCACCGAACACCTCGCCCGGCCCACCTGTGGACTTACTCACAGCAAATTCACGGGGGTTCACAGTGGCCGCGCTCAATCACCGGGGGTGCAAGGTGAATGACAGATGGCGCGCACATATGCGTAGGAGGTCGCTCACCTTGCACTGCGGTTACCCGAAGTGGGACCATTTCACGGTTCCCTGTCGCCCCAAGGTAGGTCACCTGTGTCCCAGCACATAGCCAAGCCCCGTACCACCGCAGTCATCCTGGCCGGTGGCACCGGTCAGCGGGTGGGTCTGTCGATCCCCAAGCAGCTGCTGAAGATCGCCGGCAAGGCAGTCATCGAGCACACCCTGACCACCTTCGAGAACGCCGACTCGATCGACGACATCATCGTGCTGATGGCCCCGGGCTATGTGCCGGACGTCGAGAAGATCGTCGCCAAGGCGGGCTTCACCAAGGTGAAGAAGGTCATCGAGGGCGGCGCGACCCGGAACGAGACCACCGAGCGCGCCATCAGCGCCCTCGGCGAGGGCCTGGCCGAGGGCGAGGACCGCAACGTCCTCTTCCACGACGCGGTGCGCCCCCTGCTCTCGCAGCGCGTCATCGACGACTGCGTGGCCGCGCTGGAGCGCTACCAGGCCGTGGACGTCGCCATCCCGTCCGCGGACACCATCATCGTCACCCGCACCCACGGCGAGGACGGCGAGTTCATCACCGAGATCCCGGACCGCTCCCGGCTGCGCCGCGGCCAAACCCCGCAGGCCTTCAAGCTGTCCACGATCCGCCGCGCCTACCAGGTCGCCGCCGGTGACCCCAACTTCCAGGCCACCGACGACTGCTCGGTGGTCCTCAGGTACCTGCCCGACGTCCCGATCCACGTCGTCGCGGGCGACGAGTACAACATGAAGGTGACCCAGCCGGTCGACGTCTTCATCGCCGACAAGCTGTTCCAGCTCGCCTCCACCGCCGCGCCCGAGCAGAACGGCGAGGAGGCCTACCGCGAGCTGCTGACCGGCAAGACGGTCGTCATCTTCGGCGGCTCCTACGGCATCGGCAAGGACATCGCCGAACTCGCCGGGTCCTACGGCGCGCACGTCTACGCGCTCGGCCGCTCCACCACCGGCACCCACGTGGAGAACCCGGAGGAGGTCGACGACGCGCTGTCCAAGGCCTACGCCGAGACCGGCCGGATCGACTACGTCGTCAACACCGCGGGCGTGCTGCGCATCGGCAAGCTCGCCGAGACCGACAACGCCACCATCGAGGAGGCGCTGAAGGTCAACTACCTGGCCCCGGTGCAGATCGCGCGCTCCTCCTACAAGTACCTGTCCGAGACCAAGGGCCAGCTGCTGCTCTACACCTCCAGCAGCTACACCCGCGGCCGCGCCGAGTACTCCCTCTACTCCTCCACCAAGGCCGCCATGGTGAACCTCACCCAGGCGCTGTCCGACGAGTGGGCCGGCGACGGCATCCGCGTGAACTGCATCAACCCCGAGCGCACCGCCACCCCGATGCGCACCAAGGCCTTCGGCCAGGAGCCCTCGGGCTCGCTGTTGTCCTCCGAGGCCGTGGCGCGCACCTCGCTGGACGTGCTGCTGTCGGAGCTGACCGGCCACGTCATCGACGTCCGCCAGCAGGACCCGACCGCGGGCGCCGCCCGGGCCTCCGGCTTCGAGCAGGCGCTGGCCTCGGTGCTGGACCGTCAGGACGGCGTGTAATAATCGAGGGTAATTAAGCTTTTCGGAATTCAGGCCTCTGTGGGTGCCCGTTCACCGGGTATTCGCAGGGGCCTGTGTCCGTACCGCACAATTCACCGGCATCTCCCGGCATTTCAGAACAAAACCGGCACTCTCCCCTCCCAGAGCAGGTTCTCCGTGATATCCACCGCTATTCGCGTCGCCCGGGTGGGCAGCGCGGCCGAGCTGGCAGCGGCGGCCCTCGTGATGCTGGGCTTCCCGGCCCTCATGCTGGCCGCGCTCGTCCCGAGCGTTCCCGCCTTCGCGGCCCTGGCCGCCGTGACGTACCTGGCGGACCACTATCTGCACCGCAAGGGCAGCTACCTGGTCAACCGTCTCAGCAAGGTCAGGGCGGGCCTGTCGATCCGCTTCCTGATCCGCCAGCTGCTGCTGGTCCTGCTGCTGGCCCGGCTGTCCCTCTCCGACGACCTGATCTTCTACGGCGCGGTCGCCTGCTTCATCGCCTTCTACGGCCTCCAGGCCCCGCACGGCGCGCTGGTCACCCTGATCCGCAACCGCCGCCGGATGCCGGTCGCCACCCGCAACGTCGACCTGAAGTCGCGCATCCGCATCCCGGACGCCCCGCCGCGCCGCCTGCTGCACCGCTCCGCCGAGAAGATGCTGCACCTCGACCTGTTCGCGGTCGCCGGCATCCTGGTCTCCGCCGAGGCGGGCTCCGCCGTCGCCGGCTTCACCGGCGTCGGCCTCACCGCCGGCCTCGGCTGCCTGTACGTCCTCGTGCTGGTGCCGTACGTGCGCGGCGCGAAGACCCCGCCGAAGGCCGACGTCGTCCTCGCCGCCGTCGACGACTGGCTGGCCGCCTACCGGCCCGAGACCGTCCTGTACTTCTCCGGCTCCCGCGACTCCGCGTACCAGGTCAACATGTGGCTGGAGACGATGGAGCAGCTCGACACCCGGCCGCTGATCATCCTGCGCGAGCGCGCCATCCTGAACAACCTCGCGCCCACCACGGTCCCCGTCATCTGCGTGCCCGGAGGGGTGCACCTGATGAACCTGGACCTGTCCACCGTGCGCGTCGCGCTCTACGCGGCCAACGTCGGCAAGAACATCCACCTGCTGCGCGTGCCCACCATGAAGCACGTCTTCATCGGCCACGGCGACAGCGACAAGCTGGCCAGCGTCAACCCGTACAGCAAGGTGTACGACGAGGTGTGGACCGCCGGCCGCGCCGGCCGCGACCGCTACGCCATCGCCGACGTCGGCGTCCGCGACGACGACATCGTCGAGGTCGGCCGCCCGCAGCTCGCCCCCATCCGCCCCTGGCAGGGCGTGCCCGGCGACCGCATCCCGACCGTGCTGTACGCCCCCACCTGGGAGGGCTGGGACGGCAACCCCGGCAACACCTCCATCGTGCTCGCCGGCGAGAACATCGTGACCCGGCTGGTCACCGCCGACCCGCCGGTCCGCGTCCTGTACAAGCCGCACCCGTTCACCGGCACCGTCAGCAAGGACGCCAAGGCCGCCCACCAGCGCATCATGGCCCTGGTCGAGAAGTCCGCCGCCGAGCGTGCCGCCGACCCCCGGTTCACCGTCGACACCGCCGCCGTCGCCGCGGCCAGGGCCGAACTGGCCCGTGTCGAGGCCCGGCTCGCCGAGCTGGCCGCCGCCGGCGGCACCAAGGGCGACGAGGCCGTGGCCAGCCGCGACGGCATCGTGGACGTGCGGCGGCACGAGGAGATCGCCCGGCTGCGCGCCGAGTGGAACACCGCCTACTGGCGCTCCTTCCCGTCCTACGAGCACCGCGTCATCACCGGCGCCCAGCCGCGCCTGTACGACTGCTTCAACGTCTCCGACGCGATGGTCTCGGACATCTCCTCCGTGGTCTCCGACTTCATCGCCAGCGGCAAGCCCTACGCCGTCACCGACTCCGGCGAACTGGGCGCCGAGGAGTTCAGGCGGCAGAACACGGCCGTGCGCGCCGCGGTCGTCCTGACCAACAGCGCCGCCGAACTGGGCGGTCTGCTGGACGCCGTGCGCGACCCGGCCGCCGACCCGCTCGCGGACGCCCGCACCGAGCTGAAGCAGTACCTGCTCGGCCCGGACGAGCCGAAGTCGATCGACCAGTTCAACGCCGCGGTCGGCGACCTGGCCCTCAAGGCCGAGGCCCGCAACGTCGGCCAGGAGTCCCGGCTCGGCGCTGCCAACGCCGACCCGGCCGAGTCCGCCGAGCTGACCAACGCGCTGCCGGGCCAGCGCGCCGCGTCGGCCGGCGACACGGACGGCGTGAACGCGGGCTGACCGCCCCCGCAGCCCCACCGGGCCCCCGAGGCACACGCCTCGGGGGCCCTCGTCTTGCCCGGCTCTTAACCGGAGCCGCACGGCTCTTAACCGAAGCCGAACGGCTCTTACCGCGTCGGCATAGTGTCCTGTGATGTGCGGCACTCATCACCCTGGGTGGGGCAACCGCTTGCCCTGGGTGCCCGTCTAACTGTTTGCGATTGAGGCGATTCGGGGGAAAAATTCCGTGACTAGGGGGAAGTGTGACCGTCGTGACGCAGCCTGATGTGAGCGTGATCATCGGGGCGTACGAAGCAATGCCGTACCTGGTCGAGTGCCTGGCATCCGTCGAGGCGCAGACCATCGACCCGGGGCGGATGGAGGTCATCGCCGTCGACGACGGCTCGACGGACGGCACGGGGGAGTGCCTGGAGGAGTTCGCGGCCCGCGTGCCGATACCGGTCACCGTGATCCGCCAGGAGAACTCCGGCGGCCCCAGCGGCCCGCGCAACGTCGGCCTGGCCAAGGCGACCGGACGCTACGTGTTCTTCCTCGACGCCGACGACCGGCTCGGCCCCGAGGCGCTGGAACGCATGGTCGCCATGGCCGACAAGAACGGCACCGACGTCGTCCTCGGCCGGGTCGAGGGCGTCAACCGCACCGCGCCGAAGTCCATGTGGGGCCAGACGCTCGACCGGACCGACGTGTTCTCCTCGAACATCAAGTTCACGCTGAGCGCGCAGAAGCTGTTCCGCCGCGCCCTGCTCGACCGGCACGGCATGCGGTTCGACGAGTCGCTGTGGACCGGTGAGGACGCCGTCTTCACGCTGGAGGCCTACCTGCGGGCGGACGGCGTCTCCGTCGTCGCCGACTACACCTGCTACTACCTGGTCGGTCGCGACGACGGCAAGCACGTCACCAAGACCGGCGGCTACGCGCTGCGCTTCGACTCCGCGCGCGCCCTGATGAAGCTGATCGCCGACATGGTCCCGGCCGGCGACAGACGCGACCTCCTCATGGTCCGGCCGTTCCTCATCACCCTGCTGCCGCAGTTCGGCCCCAAGTTCCTGACCGACGACGAAGAGGTCAGGCGGCACAAGTTCGAGCTGGCCGAGCCGCTGATGGAGGCCTACTGGACGCCCGGCGTGGCCCGCCGGCTGAAGGTCCATGAACGGCTGCGGCTGCACCTGGTCGCCATGCAGCGGGCCGACCTGCTGCTGGACGTCGTCAAGTTCGTCAAGGCCAAGAAGCAGGCCGCCGCCGTCCTGGAGAAGCGCGGCACCCGCCTCTACCTCGTCTATCCGCACTTCCGGTCCCCGAAGGCCGGCATCCCCGACGAGATGTACCTCGCCGACGCCCGCGAGGCCCGCGCCTTCGAGGGCTACCGCGAGGCCGCCGCCAACTCCTTCCCGCGCCGGGCTCTGCGCAAGATCCGCCGCATGCTCCCGAGCAAGGGCTTCGGCGCAGCAGCGGCCTGACGGCCACCCCCGACCACCCCTGACACGGCCCCGGCCCCGGCCGCGCCCGTCCCGGCCCCGGCCCGGCCGGGTCAGGGCGGCCGATACCGCCGGCGCCGGGCCGGTTGCACGGGTGCCGATCGGTCCCACGGCGCCCGACCGGTCGGGTCCGGGACAGTGGTCAGGTCCGGGCGGTGGCGTGGCTTCGGCCCGACCGCGGGGCCCCACGTCCGCTCCGTCCCCGGCCCGCCCCGGGTCGGGCGCTGTCCGCGCAGCGGACCGTCGGACGTGCGGGGGTTCCGTTCGCGTAGATTGCTGCCACGCGCGAGGAAGTGGAGACAGCACGTGGCAAGGGCAAGGCAGGCCGTGGGCGAGGCCCGCAGGATCGTCGTCAAGGTGGGCTCCTCGTCGCTGACGACCGCCGCGGGCGGCCTGGACGCCGACCGCGTCGACGCCCTGGTGGACGTCCTCGCCAAGATGCGCGGCGGCGGGGAGAAGGAGATCGTCCTGGTCTCCTCCGGCGCCATCGCCGCCGGCCTCGCCCCGCTGGGCCTGCGCCGCCGCCCCAAGGACCTCGCCCGCCAGCAGGCCGCGGCCAGCGTCGGCCAGGGCCTGCTCGTCGCCCGCTACACCGCCTCCTTCGCCCGCTACGGCGTCCGCGTCGGCCAGGTCCTGCTCACCAGCGACGACATGAGCCGCCGCGCCCACCACCGCAACGCGTCCCGCACCCTGGACAAGCTGCTCGCGATGGGCGCCGTCCCGGTCGTCAACGAGAACGACACCGTCGCCACCGACGAGATCCGCTTCGGTGACAACGACCGCCTCGCCGCCCTCGTCGCCCACCTCGTCCACGCCGACCTCCTGGTGCTGCTCTCCGACGTCGACGGCGTCTACGACGGTGACCCCGGCAAACCCGGCACGTCCCGGATAGCGCAGGTCAGGGGCCCGGAGGACCTCGCCGGCGTCGAGATCGGCAGCACGGGCCGGGCCGGCGTCGGCACCGGCGGCATGGTCACCAAGGTCGAGGCGGCCCGCATCGCCGCCGCCGCGGGCATCCCGGTGGTGCTGACCAACGCCGTCCACGCCGCCGACGCCCTCGCCGGCGGCGACACCGGCACCTACTTCCACCCCACCGGCAAACGCTCCGCCGACCGCCTCCTCTGGCTCCAGCACGCCTCCACCCCGCAGGGCGCCCTCGTCCTGGACGACGGGGCGGTGGACGCGGTCGTACGGCGGCGCACCTCCTTGCTGCCGGCCGGGATCGCCGCCGTGGAGGGCGACTTCAACGCCGGTGACCCCGTCGAGCTGCGGGACGCGACGGGCCGGGCGGTGGCCCGTGGCCTCGTCAACTTCGACGCCAAGGAGATCCCCCGGCTGCTCGGGCGTTCGACCCGCGAGCTGGCGCGAGACCTGGGCCCGGCGTACGAACGCGAGGTCGTACACAGGGACGACCTGGTGCTCCTGCACGGGTGACGCTCGCAAGACCGCTCGGACGGCGGACCACGCGGACCGACCCCGGTGGGGGACGTTCCGTAAAACCCCCACGCGCGGGCGTGCGGCCTGCTCAACTTTGTCCCGGGGACATGTTGAGGGGACACGTTCCGCACGGCAGGCGAGGCATGCGTGAAGGAGGCCGTCGTGAGACGAGCGCGCCCTGGGACGGCGTCCCGCGGTGCTCTGACGAGCGTCGCGGTCGGGGACACCTATGAGGAGCCCAAGGACCTGCCCCGGCTGTGGCACGTCACCCTCAGCGTCTCCGGCGGGGAGGTCCCGCTGCCCGAGCTGAGGCGGGCCCTGGAACAGCTCGCCCACGACCACCCCTTCCTCCTCACCAGCAGATACGCGACCGATCACGCCGAGATCCGGTACTGGGAGGAGGCCCGCGACCTGCACGACGCCGCCGCCGTGGCACTGCGTCTGTGGGGTGAGCACCGCCAGAGCGCCGGGCTGCCGCCCTGGGAGATCGTCGGCCTGGAGGTCATCGACCGCGAGACCTACCACCACCGCATCGCCGAGGGCTACGGCCCCGCCCCCGCGACACCGGTCGGCGTGCACCCGTTCTGATCCGGCGATCCGAGGGATCCGGCGAATCGAGGGATACGGCGATCCGGGCAGCCGGCGATCCGGGCAGACGGTGGACCGGGCGGGCGGGCGGTGGACCGGGCTTGGCACGGCGCCCCGGCGGGGCCACCCCCCCTTCCCGCTGTCTCATGGTGTCTCGTCGTGTGGGACAGCCACTGAACGGCCGCGCCGCGCGCACTACCCTTCCCCCATGACCACGCTCTCGCCGTACGACTCGATGTCCCCGGTCACCCAGGCCGCCTACCGGGCCAAGGCCGCCGCCGCCGACCTCGCGCCGCTCCCGCGCGCCGTGAAGGACGACGCGCTGCTCGCCATCGCCGACGCCCTGGAGGTCCGGACCGCCGAGATCGTCGAGGCCAACGCCGAGGACGTGGCCAAGGCCCGGGAGGCCGGCACCAGCGAGGCCATCGTGGACCGGCTCACCCTCACGCCCGAGCGGATCCGCGCCATCGCCTCCGACGTCCGTGACGTCGCCAAGCTGCCCGACCCGGTCGGCGAGGTCGTCCGCGGTTCCACCCTCCCCAACGGCATCGACCTGCGCCAGGTCCGCGTCCCGCTCGGCGTCGTCGGCATCATCTACGAGGCCCGCCCGAACGTCACCGTCGACGCCGCCGCCCTCTGCCTGAAGTCCGGCAACGCCGTCCTGCTGCGCGGCTCCGGCTCGGCCTACGCGTCCAACACCGCCCTCGTCCGCGTGATCCGTGACGCCGTCGGCGGTGCGGGACTGCCCGCCGACGCCGTCCAGCTGGTGCCGGGGGAGAGCCGTGACTCCGTGCGCGAGCTGATGCGCGCCCGCGGTCTGGTCGACGTCCTCATCCCGCGCGGCGGCGCCTCCCTGATCCGGACGGTCGTCAACGAGTCCACCGTGCCCGTGATCGAGACCGGCACCGGCAACTGCCACGTCTACGTGGACGCCCTGGCCGACATCGGCACGGCCGTCGAGATCCTGGTCAACTCAAAGGCCCAGCGGGTCAGCGTCTGCAACGCCGCCGAGACCCTCCTCGTCCACCAGGACATCGCCGCCGAGTTCCTGCCGCGCGCCCTGGACGCCCTCGCCGACGCCGGTGTCACCGTCCACGCCGACGAGCGGGTCATGGCGTACGCGAAGGACTCCCGGGCCACCGTCGTCGAGGCGACCCCCGAGGACTGGGAGACGGAGTACCTGTCCCACGACATCGCCGCCGCCGTCGTCGACTCCCTGGACAAGGCCGTCGAGCACATCCGGCTGTGGACCTCCGGCCACACCGAGGCCATCGTCACCACCTCCCAGCAGGCGGCCCGCCGCTTCACCCAGCTGGTCGACTCCACCACCGTCGCGGTGAACGCCTCCACCCGCTTCACCGACGGGGGCCAGTTCGGGTTCGGCGCCGAGATCGGCATCTCCACCCAGAAGCTGCACGCCCGCGGCCCGATGGGTCTGCCGGAGCTGACCAGCACCAAGTACATCGTCACCGGTGACGGGCACGTACGCCGCTGACCGCACCCGTCACACCGTCCGCCCGGCGGCATCGCAGGGGTGTCCGAAAAGACCTCCCGCCGGGTGGGCGGAAGTCCGTACCGTCTGCCCAAACCGACCTCCCAGGTCTACTCTGGATGCGTGCCGGAGGACGTGGGGGGCATGCCGTTCCCTGACGGCTGGGAGCCCGACGACGACCACGACCACGGGGTGCCGGACGACGAGTTCGCCTCCGTGGTCCTCGACGAGGCTTTCGTGCGGGCGGCCACCGTGCACGAGCCGTCCGCCGTCGAACGCCTCCTGGCCGCCGCCCAGGCCCGGGCCGAGGCCTCGGAGGCCGAGGCCCGCCGCGCCCACGCCCGGGGCGAACGCCTCGGTGACGGCTACGGTCCCGGGGACACCGGATTCGGCCAAGATCCGGACGACTCCGAACTGGACGACACCTACGTCCTCGGCGGTCACCGCGGCCCCTACGGTGCCTTCGGGGGGCACGTCCGCTGGCACCGCCCGGTGGCCTGGATCCTCGCCCTCGTGATGGGCATCGGCATGATCGCCCTGGCTTTCGCCGCCGTCTACCGGGGCAGCTCCCCGGGCACCCGGGACCGGATGCCCGCCCCCGCCTCGACCGGCCGGGAACAGGGCAGCGCGGCCGCTCCCTCCGTGCCCGCCGGCGTCTCCCGGCCACCGGTCCCGGCCGGCCCGCGCTCCCCCTGACCGGACCCCCGACCCCGGTGAGACCCTGTCAGAAGTTGTCCCGTAGCAGGGCGTTTACCGGCGCCCCGCGAGACCTACCCTGAAAGTATGGGCGGGCGTGGAGACCCCCCGGAGGGGACACCCGAGGGCGGCTCCTCCGGCGCCGAGGACGAATACCGATCCGTCGTGTTCGACGAGTCGTTCGTCCGGGCTGCCCGCCTCCAGGAGTCCTCCGCCGAGGAGCGGATGGCCGACCACGCGCCCGCCGTGCGCCGTCGCCCGCCCCTGCACCGCGGGCTCACCCGGCAGGTCATGGTCCTCGTCGTGCTGGTCGCCGTCGCCTTCGGCACCGCGGTCTACCTGGGCGTCCGCCACTCCACCGGCTCCGCGCAGGCCCGACGTCCCCCGGAACCCCTGCGGATGACGGTCGTCCCGCTCGCCCCGCAGGGCAAGGTGCCCGGCGCCGCCGACCCCGAGCGGATGTACGCGCGCAGCCCCGCCGCCCACTTCGACACCGGCGCCGAGGGCATACCCCTGCCCGCCTCCCGGGCCACGGCCCACTTCTCCGGCAGCCAGGTGGTGGCCGCGCTCACCACCGCCAAGGACTACCTGGTCCGCTCCTCGCTCTACCCCGAGGTGCTCACCGGCCGCGAGACCAGCCCCGCCCGCGCCCTGCTCGACGCCGACCAGCTCGACCAGTTCGACCGCAGCTTCGACCGGCCCGCCGCGGACGGCCGGCACGCCCCCACCGGCTGGGTGGTCCGCCTCGACCCGGCCCGCGCCCGGCTCGCCGACGACCGGGTCCGCGTGCAGGGCAGCCTGTCGGCCGCCGAGACCGACCCGGCGACGCTGGAGGTCACCGCCGACCACACCTTCGTCTACGCCCTACGGCCCACCGGTGCCGCCGCCGGTGCCCCCGTCTCCCTGTTCACGGTCCGCCGCGAGCTGACCTTCCGCTTCGACCGCACCGACCTGCGCACCCACCAGGTCCAGCTGGCCGCGTCCTACGTCCAGGCGGGCCCCCTGGCCTGTGCCGAGGACTCCACGTCCTACCTCCGGCCCCTCCTCGCCGGCCAGACCGCCCGCGCCGGCGGCCCCGCGGGCACCGACCCCTACGAGACGGACCGACCGCCGGTCCTGTGCGGAACGCTGTCCCGGGGCGTCCAGCCCACGGTGTGAGCGCGCGGGCGTCCTACGCCTCCCCGTCCGCGCTCGCGGTGTCCCCCTTGGCGGGCGGCGGGCTGCGGAAGCCGTCGAAGCCCCGCCGGACCCGGCCGCCCAGGTCGCCCGCACCGCCCGCGAGGTCCGAGACCAGTTTCATCAGTGGGTCCCTGGAGTCCTTCATGTCCCCGGCGTAGCTGGCCGCCGACTCACGGAAGGAGTCGCCGACGGAGGCGTCCTTGTCCTCGTCGCGGCGCGGGTAGTGGCCGTCCAGGATGCGCTGGTGCTCCCGGGACTCGGCCCACTTCTTCAGCTCGGCGGCCCGCACGGTGGTGAACGGGTGCGAACGGGGCAGCACGTTGAGGATCTTCAGCACGGAGTCCCGCAGGTCGCCGCCCGAGTCGTACTCCTCGGCCTGCTCCAGGAACGCGTCCACGTTCATCTCGTGCAGGTGGTTGCCGCCCGCGATCTTCATCAGGCCCCGCATCGACGCCCGCACGTCCTGGCCCACCAGCAGGCCGGCCCGGTCGGCGGACAGCTCCGACTTGCGGAACCACTCCCGCAGCGCCATCACGATCGCCATGATCGCCACGTTGCCCAGCGGGATCCAGGCGACCTTCACCGCGAGCGACGTCAGGAACAGCAGGATCGTGCGGTACACCGCGTGCCCGGACAGCGCGTGCCCCACCTCGTGCCCGACGACCGCCCGCATCTCCTCCTCGTCGAGCAGCTCCACCAGCCCCGTGGTGACCACGATGACCGGCTCGTCCAGGCCGATGCACATCGCGTTGGGCTGCGGGTCCTGCGTGACGTACATCGGCGGGACCTTCTCCAGGTCCAGGATGTAGCAGGCGTCCCGCAACATGTCGTTCAGGTGCGCGAACTGCCGGTCCGAGACCCGCACCGAGTCGGACAGGAACAGCAGCCGCAGGCTCCGCTCCGGCAGCAGCCCGCTCAGCGCCTTGAACACCGCGTCGAACCCGGTCAGCTTGCGCAGCGCCACCAGGGCGGAACGGTCGGCCGGATGCTCGTACGCACGCGAGGAGATCCCCGGGAAACGCCTGCGCTGCCTGCTCGGTACGTGCTCGGTCCCCGTGTGCTGGTGGCCGTCGTCGGACATGTCTTCCCCCATGTGCGTGTGAGTGCCCACTTGGCGCCCCCGAGGCGGGGCCCAGCCTAGGCGGAGATACCGTGGACGGGCAGTACACCGAAGGAGTCCGCCCATGCAGCACCACCCCGCGGCCGCCCGGCTGACCGAGGCCGCCACCGTAGCCGTCCAGCAGCACGGGACGGGAAACCTGCTCCGCGTCGTCCTGATCGTGATGGTCCTCGGCTGCGCGCTGACCGCCTGGTTCCTGCTGCGCGGCTACAAGCACAAGGACGACTGAGACGCCCCGTAAGTTCCCGCCGCCCCGCCGTGCCCGATGGCACCAGCCGTATCCGGCCAGGTGCGGCGAGCCCCGTGCCGCGCCCCGGCGGGCGGACCGCCGGTGCCCGGCCGTCCCAACGGCGGAGTCGGCGTGAGCGACGCGGGACCGCCCGCTTACGATGGGCCGACATCTTTATTCCGCCCACACGCGATAGGTCCTGCCGAAGATGAGCTTCCACAGCGCCGCAGCCCAGTTGGTCACCCTCGCCGCCGAGGGCGAGGAGCACGGCGGGAACCACAACAGCCTGAACCCGGCCCTCACCGGTGGCGGCGCCCTGGTGGTCCTGCTCCTCCTGCTGTGGATCACCACCCGCTTCAACCGCGACCGCTGAGCACCGGACCCGTCCCCGGCCGGACGCCGCAGGCCGGGCCGGTAGGGTCTGCACGCATGGGAGAGCAGGACATGCCTACCGGTCCGGCGCACGGGACGGCCGGCGACACGGTGAAGCACCCGCAGCACGGACCGGGCAACGGCCCCGCCCACACGGGCAGGCGGCGCCTGGGCGTCATGGGCGGAACCTTCGACCCGATCCACCACGGGCACCTCGTGGCGGCCAGCGAGGTCGCCGCGCGGTTCCGGATGGACGAGGTGGTGTTCGTCCCCACCGGCCAGCCGTGGCAGAAGTCGCACCGTGACGTCTCCCCGGCGGAGGACCGCTACCTGATGACGGTCATCGCGACCGCCGAGAACCCGCAGTTCTCCGTCAGCCGCATCGACATCGACCGCGGCGGCCCCACCTACACCGTGGACACCCTGCGTGATCTGCGCGCCCTCAACCCCGACACGGACCTCTTCTTCATCACCGGTGCCGACGCCCTCGCGCAGCTGCTGACCTGGCGCGACTCCGCGGAGCTGTTCTCCCTCGCGCACTTCATCGGCGTCACCCGCCCCGGCCACCAGCTGACCAACCCGGGTCTACCGGAAGGCGGTGTCTCGCTCGTCGAGGTACCGGCGCTCGCCATCTCCTCCACGGACTGCCGCGGGCGGGTCGCCAAGGGGGACCCCATCTGGTACATGGTGCCGGACGGAGTCGTGCGCTACATCGACAAGCGCGAGCTGTACCGCGGCGAGTGAGCCGAGAGGGGCACCGGTGAACGACCGATACGACGCGGGGGACGAGGCCTACGGCGCCGGCCCGTACGAACTCGTCGGCTACGACGAGTACGGCCGGCCCGTGTACCGGCAGGTCCCGGCGCAGCAGGCTCCGCAGGCGGCCTACGACCCGTACGCCCAGCAGCAGGGCTACGGCCACGACCCCTACGCCACCGGCCAGCAGCCGCCGGCGCCCGACCACGGCCCCGGCCACCAGGCGCCCGCGTACGACCCGTACGGGTCCCAGGCCCCGTACGCCCCGCAGGACGCCTACGGCACCTACGACCCGTACGCCCCCGGCTCCCAGGCCGCGCCGGGCTACGACCCCTACGGGCAGGCGGCGCACGGCGGACAGCAGCCCCGGGTCGCCGAGCAGACGGCCTACATCCCCCACCAGGCCGGCCCCGCCGAGTCCACGCGTTCCTCGCGGGAGGACGCCGAGCCGGCCGGCGGTGGCCCGGACGGCGACCGGGGAAGCGACCCCGGCGGACCGAACTATGCGGCCCGGCCCGATCGGACCGGCCGGCCCCACGAGACAGAGCCGTCCGAGCCGTCAGATCCCTCAGATCCGTCCGATCCGTTCGCCTTCGCCGAGGGCCCCGACGGTGACCCCGAGGACGTCATCGACTGGCTGAAGTTCACCGAGAACCGCACCGAGCGCCGCGAGGAGGCCCGCCGGCGCGCCCGTGGCCGGATCATCGCGCTCCTCGTCGTACTCGCCCTCGTCCTGGCCGGCGGCGTCGGCTACCTCTGGTACGCCGGGGACCTGCCCGGACAGTCCTCCTCCGGCGACGGAACCGGCAGCGCCACCCCCGTGGCCGCCCAGAAACGCGACGTGATCGTCGTCCACCTGCACAACACCGGCAAGGGCGGCACCTCCACCGCGCTGCTGGTCGACAACACCACCACCAAGCGGGGCACCACCGTCCTGCTGCCCAACGCCCTCGCGCTGACCGGCGACGACGGCTCCACCACGACCCTCGCCAAGTCGGTGGCCGGCGACGGCGCCTCCGGCACCCGGGACCAGCTGGACACCGTCCTCGGCACCAGCATCCAGGGCAGCTGGCGCCTGGACACCCCCTACCTCCAGAACCTCGTCGAACTCGTCGGCAACATCGAGGTCGACACCGACACCGACGTGCCCGACCCGGACGCCGGCAAGAAGGGCACCGCCCCGCTCGTCCACAAGGGCCACCAGCAGACCCTCGGCGGCAAGGCGGCCGTCGCCTACGCCACCTACCGGGCGGCGGGCGAGTCCCAGGACGCCCAGCTGGCCCGGTTCGGGCAGGTGATGCAGGGCGTGCTGCGCAAGATGCCCTCCGACCCCTCCCAGGCCACCACCACGGTGCAGACCCTCGCGCAGATCCTGGACCCGCCCCTCACCGACAAGGACCTCGGCTCCTTCCTCGCCCGCCTCGCCGACCTCGCCAAGAACGGCGCCTACCGCACCACCCTGCTGCCGGTGGGCACCGACGGCACACTCAGCGCCCGCACCGGCGACAGCGTGGTGAAGGACGTCCTCGGCGGCACCGCCAAGAGCCCCGGCGCGGGCTCCGCGGTCCGTGTCTCCGTGCAGAACGCCACCGGCGTGAAGGACGACACGGACAAGGCCCGTGTCGTGCTCCTGAACGGCGGCTTCACCTTCCTCGAAGGCGGCAGCGCCTCCGGCACCCGGCCCGCCTCGACGGTGCGCTACGCCGACGCCGCCCACCGGGCGGACGCCACCGAGGTCGCCAAGACCCTCGGACTGCCCGCCGGCTCCGTCAGCCGGGGCACCGTCTCCTCCGGCGCCGACGTCTCGGTGGTGCTCGGCGGTGACTACCGGCCCTCCACCTCCTGACGGCGGACCGCCCCCGCCCGGGCCACCCCACGTGAGGCCGTCATCACGTGGGGTGCGGGGGGCGGTCCGTGAGACCCTTGCAGTCAAGAGTCCGCCGACGGAAAGCCACGTAGTGACCGCCACCGACCGTTCTGTTCACCTCATCAACGCCGCCGCGCAGGCGGCTGCCGACAAGCTCGCCCACGACGTCATCGCCTACGACGTCAGCGACGTGCTGTCGATCACGGACGCCTTCCTGGTCGCCTCCGCGCCCAACGACCGCCAGGTCAAGGCCATCGTCGACGAGATCGAGGAGCGCCTGTCGAAGGAGCTCGGCGCCAAGCCGGTCCGCCGCGAGGGCGACCGCGAGGCCCGCTGGGTGCTGCTCGACTACGTCGACATCGTCGTCCACGTCCAGCACAGCGAGGAGCGCGTCTTCTACGCCCTGGAGAGGCTGTGGAAGGACTGCCCCGAGCTGGAGCTGCCCGAGGACGCCCGGGCCACCCGGGGCAAGGGCGAGGAGCACGCCCGCGAGCGCGCCGCCGAGGCCGACCGGGAACCGGGCGAGGACTGGTCGTGAGCGCCACCGGTGAGGTGACCCGGCGCGGGAGCCGGGGCCGCCGCATCATCCTGTGGCGGCACGGCCAGACCTCCTGGAACGTGGAGCGCCGCTTCCAGGGCTCCACCGACGTCGAGCTGACCGAGACCGGCGTCGGCCAGGCCCGCCGCGCCGCCCGGCTGCTCGCCTCCCTGCGGCCCGACGCGATCGTCGCCTCGGACCTGCGGCGAGCCGTGCGCACGGCCGCCGAACTGGCCGCCCTGACCGGCCTCGACGTCACCCGCGAGGAAGGCCTGCGGGAGACGTACGCGGGCGTCTGGCAGGGGCTGACGCACGAGGAGATCATCGCCCGTCACGGCGAGGAGTACGCCGCCTGGAAGCGCGGCGAGGCGGTGCGTCGCGGTGGTGGCGAGCTGGAGAGCGAGGTCGCCGACCGGGCCGCGCCCGTCGTGCTGCGCCACGCCGAGAAGCTCCCCGAGGACGGTACCCTCGTCGTCGTCAGCCACGGCGGCACCATCCGCACCACCATCGGCCGCCTCCTCGGCCTTGAGTCCCAGCACTGGGAGAGCCTCGGCGGTCTCTCCAACTGCTGCTGGTCCGTGCTGGGCGAGGGCGCCCGCGGCTGGCGCCTGCTGGAGCACAACGCGGGCACCCTCCCGGAGCCCGTCCTCGGTGACGACGACTGACGGCCCCGCGGCGCCGACCCCCGGATTTCACTTTCCGGCTGGTCACAGGCTAAAGTTCTTCTTGTTCGCCCCGCCGAGCGGGAAGAACACCAGGGGCTATAGCTCAGTTGGTAGAGCGCCTGCATGGCATGCAGGAGGTCAGGAGTTCAATTCTCCTTAGCTCCACAGATCGACACTCTGTTGAGTTGTCAAAGATCGGTGATGAGGATCCCGTCCCCCCAGGGGGCGGGATCTTCTGCGTCCGGCCTCTCCCCGCTCAGCGGCGGACCGCTCCCTCCACCGCCGCCTCCCCGCCCTCGTGCGCCGACGACTCCGACGACGCCGACGGCCACAGCCGCTCCCTCCGCTCCCGCAGCAGCGCGATCTTCGCCCGGGCGTCCTCGTCGACCGGGGTGTAGACCACGATCCGGCACTCCGGCATCCCGTCCACGGACAGCGACTGCGAGGTCATCCGCATCCGTCCCACCGCCGCGTGACGAAACGTCTTCACCCGGGGCCCCGGCGGCGACACCTCGCAGCTCGCCCACAGCTCGGCGAACCAGGGGCTGACCGCCGAGAGCCCGCGTATGAACTCCTCCCAGGCCGGCTCACCGACGTGTCTGCCGTAGGAGGACCGCAGCGTCGCCACCATCAGGGGCAGCTCCTCCTCCCGGCGCACCAGCGGACAGACGCCCTCCGGCAGCGTGAAGAGCGTCCACAGCACGTTCGGCAGGCCGGTCCTCAGATTGTCCGGCACCAGGAACAGGTCCCGGTAGGCCGCGTTGGTGGCCAGGACGTCGTACCGCGCGTTGTAGACCACCGCCATCAGCGGGTCGAGCGCGTCGAGAATGCTCTGCACCTCGGAGCTGACCCGCTGGGCGACGCACTGGGGGTCGGCCTGGAACGGCACCTCCGCCAGCCGGTACAGGTGCTCCCGCTCCGGCGTGTCCAGTCCCAGCGTGCGCGCGACCGCGTCCAGCACCTGCGGCGAGGCGTTGATCGGGCGGCCCTGCTCCAGCCACGTGTACCAGGTCACGCCCACGCCCGACAGCTGCGCGACCTCCTCGCGGCGCAGCCCGGGCGTCCGCCGCCGCAGCCCCGGCGCCATCCCCACGTCGGCCGGTGTGACCCGCGCCCGCCTGCTGCGCAGGAAAGCGGCCAGCTCCGGCCTGCGTCGTTGTGTCCTCGTCCCCATCCGCCCCGCCCCCGTCCGTCCGCGTCCCATCATTCGTGCCCGGTCCCGCGCCTGCCAGGTGCTGGCGGTACCAGCATCAGCGGGCACTCGGCACCCGTACCGGCCCGGCGTCACGCTCGACGCCATGACCACGACCTCCCGGACCGGGCCGGGCACCGAGCCCGTCCCGCATCCTTCCCTCAGTGAATCATCCGCCACCGACAGTGACCTCCGGACCGCGGTGCCGGCATCACCCGTGACACAAAGTGAAGCACCCGCCACTGACAACCGGCCCCGGCTGCTGCTCGCCGCCCTGCTCACCGCCCTGTTCATGGCGGCCCTCGACGTCTTCATCGTGAACGTCGCGGCCCCCACGATCGGTTCCGACCTGGACGCCTCGGGCGCCGACCTCCAGCTCGTGATCGCCGGCTACGTCATCACCTACTCCGTGCTGCTGATCACCGGGGCCCGGCTCGGCGACCGGCTCGGTCACGGCCGGGTGCACCTCGCCGGGCTCGCCCTGTTCACCGCCGCCTCGCTCGCCTGCGGACTGGCGCAGGACTCGACCGAACTGATCGTGTTCCGGCTGGCGCAGGGCGCCGGCTCGGCGCTGATGATCCCGCAGGTGCTCAGCCTGATCCAGCGCTCCTTCACCGGTGAGGCCCGGGCGCGGGCCCTCGGGGCCTACTCGGCGGTCCTGGCCGTCGGCGCGGTGGCCGGCCAGGTCACCGGTGGGGTGCTGGTCGACGCCGACCTGTTCGGCACCGGCTGGCGGCCGGTCTTCCTCGTCAACGTGCCGGTGGGCGCCGTCCTGCTGGTGCTGGGCCGGCGCGTCCTGCCGCCGGCCGGTGCGGGCGGGCGGGAGCGGACCCGGCCACTCGACCTGCCCGGACTCGTGCTGCTCGGTGCCGCCGTGACCTTGCTGACGGTGCCGCTGGTGCTCGGCCAGGAGGAGGACTGGCCGCTGTGGTCCTGGCTGTCGCTGACGGGGGCGGCCGTCCTGTTCGCGGGCTTCTGCGGCTACGAGTCCCGGCTGGCCCGGCGCGGCGGCGCCCCGCTCATCACGCCCCGGGTGCTGCGGCATCCCGGCATGGGGCGGGCCGTCTTCCGGATCATCGCCGTGATGTCGGTCAACGCCGGGTTCTTCTTCGCGCTGACCATGCACGTCCAGGCCGGTCTCGGGCACAGCCCCCTGCGGGCCGGACTGGGGTTCGCGCCGACCGCGGTCGTCTTCGGTGTGGTGAGTCTCACCTGGCGGAGGTGGCCGGCCGCGTGGCAGCGGTACCTGGCGCCGGCCGGGTTCGCGCTCATCGCGGCGTCCGTCGCCGTCGTGGGACTCGCCTTCCACGGCGGTGGCGACGGGGGAGCGGCCCTGTACGCGGGGTACGCGGGCACGGGAGCCGGGCTGGCGCTCGCCTTCAGTCCGACGCTCACCGGCGCGCTGGCGACCGTGCGGCCCGAGGACGCGGCGGACGCCGGCGGCCTGCTGTCGACCGTCTCGCAGCTCGGGCAGCTGATCGGCGTGGCGGCGTTCGGCACACTGTTCCTGAACCGGCTTGAGTCGTCCGGGGGTCCGCTGTCGTATAGCTCCGCGGAGGCGTTCTGGGTGTGCGCCTGCGCGCTGGCCGGAACGGCGGCGGCGGGCGCTGTGTCCGGACTGGTACTGAGGCGTCGCTGACCGTATTGGTCCGGCCGTGGCAGAATCAAACGGCCGGAAGGGGGCGCTGCCCGACGGGAGGGAGTAGCGATGCCTGCGAGCATGCTCGAGGAGGTGGGCCACCTCCTCGGTGCCGCGTTGATACGGGACACGACCACCCGGCTCAGCTGCCCTTCCTGCGGTTCCGCGCACGTGGCGCAGGTCCTCGGCGACAACGGCGGAATCTCCTACGTGTGCACGGCCTGCGGCCACAGCTGGAGCTGATCGATGGGGGCACACAGGCGTAAGTGCGACTGGTGCGGGAGCGGGACACCGATCGTCCGGGACATGGAGCCGATCAATCCCGACTACCAGTACTGGTGCGAGGAGTGCGCGCGGGCGCTGATCATAAAAGGCGACCCGATCGAGACGTACAGGGAACTGGAGGGCGAGCCGATCTACGGCCGGCTCCTGGAGGAGCACTGCACGCTCAAGAGGTTCTACCAGTTCGTCACGGCGTGACCCGGACCGCACCGGACCCGGCCCCGGGCGACGGTGTCCGGGCCAGGGCGAGGAAGAGCGCGCCGGTCGCGCAGTAGAGGGCCGAGAGCACCGATTCGGCCGCCGTCAGGCGCAGTTCCGGGCGGCCGGCGCCGTGGGGCACCCACCAGGGGGCGTACGAGCAGAAGACCAGCAGCGTGCCCAGGGCCGCCACCCGGTGCCCGCGCGTCCACAGGAACAGCACCACGGGCACGCACCACACCCAGTGGTGCGTCCAGGAGACCGGGCTGACCAGCAGGGCGGTGACGGCGCAGCCGCACACCGCCCGGGCCCGCCCGCCCCGCAACTCCGCCCGTACGGCCAGCGCGAGGCCCACGACGGCCGTCAGGGCCGCGCAGATCGCCCAGAGCGTTCCCGGCTCCGGTGTGTGCAGGAAACGGGCCAGCACGCCGCGCAGGGCCTGGTTGGCGGTGCCCTCGGCGTGGCCGGCCCGCCCGGTCCGCAGCACCGTGTCCGTCCAGAACCGCCAGGAGTCGTACGGCAGGACCGCCACGGCGAGCAGGGTCGCCGCGGCGAAGGAGACGGCCGCCCCGCGCGCGTGCCGCAGCCGGGGCCCCGCGTCGCCGCCCCGCAGCCGGACCGCGACGCCCGTGACGAGCAGGACCACCGGGAACAGCGCGGGCGTCAGCTTGACCGCCGCGGCCAGCCCCAGGCCCACGCCGCTCCAGCGGTCGCAGCCGCCGGCGGGGCGGCGGGTCAGGTCCCACAGGACCAGGACCGCGAGGAGCAGGTTGACCTGGCCGTAGCGCAGGGTCGTCCACACCGGCTCGCACCACACGGCCACCGCCGCGACCCACCAGACGGCCTCCACGCGCGCGTGGCCGACGAGTTCCAGCGACAGTCGTACGAACGCCAGCAGCAGCACGAGGTTCCCGGCCGTCGCCAGCGCGCGCAGGACGCCCGCGTCCAGCAGGGGCAGCGGTGTGAACAGCAGGGCGGCGAACGGCGGGTAGGTGGCCGGCAGGTGCTCGGCCGTCGCCCGCAGCGCGTACAGGTCGCCGCCGGCGCGCACCGCGGCGCCCTCGGCGCGGTAGACCATCAGGTCGACCATCGACACCCGCGCGGCCCGCTGCGCGGCCCAGAACGCCGTGAACGACAGCAGGCACATGCCCGCGGCGACCGGCGTCCGGTGGCGGGCTGCGGAGAACGCGATCACGGGCACGAAACCGGACAATACCGCGCTGACCGGGACGGAGTGGAAACCGGTGTGGTACCGCACCCCGCGGACCGTGTAATGTTGGCGTCGCCGCCGGGGAAGCCCGGCGGAACGCACCACACGCGGTCGCACCGCACGCGGTACGGGGCTATAGCTCAGTTGGTAGAGCGCCTGCATGGCATGCAGGAGGTCAGGAGTTCAATTCTCCTTAGCTCCACAGCAATCGAAGGCGGATCATCCCACGGATGGTCCGCCTTCGGCGTGTTGCGCCCGCTGCCGCGCCCCACGGGACCCCCGCACGGCGACGGCGGGCCCCCGGCCGCGGGGGCCCGCCGTCGCCGTGCGCTCAGCGACCCAGCGCCCGCCGACCGCGTCCCTGGGAGAGGACCGGCAGATTGCGCGCCGGCGCCTGCCCGCGCGTGTCCTCCTCGATGCGCAGCGCCAGCGCCGGGCAGCGGCGCACCGCCCGCAGCGCCTTCGCCTCCGCGTACCGGGGCACCTGCGCCTGAGCGACGGTCGGGAAGCCGTCGGCGCCCAGCTCGAACACCTCCGGGAGGATGTCCGCGCACAGTCCGTGCCCCCGGCACAGCGTCCAGTCCACGTGGATCTTCTGCCGGCTGCCGCCGCTGTCCTCCGGCTCGGCGCCGCCCGGGATGCCCGCGGGGCCCCTGCCTCCCTCGAAGAGCGGCAGGACGCCCGCCACGGGCCGTCCGCAGCCGTTGCCGAGCACATGGGCGGCCAGGTCGTCGGTGAACGCCTTGATGGTCGACTCCAGGAACATCGCCGAACCGTCCGGGTGGGAGCACGCCCCGCGCCGCTTGACGTTCTTCGCGACCTGCTTGAGCGCCTCCAGGGCGGCCGGTCCACCGCCGTTGAGGATGTCCTCCAGGCCGCGCGCGGCGGCGGGCAGCCCCAGGTAGCAGGGGCCGCACTGGCCGGCGCTCTCCTCGGCCAGCCACTGCGCCACCCGCAGCGACTCGCCCAGCGGGCAGGTGTCCTGGCTGATCGGCAGGATCGCCCCGGCGCCCAGCGAACCGCCCACCGCGTCCAGCGAGTTCCGGGAGACGACCGCCTCGTCGACCGTCGCCGCGTCGATCCACTTGCCGTGGTAGCCGCCCGTCAGCACGCCCTGCGGCACCGGCGGGGCACCCGCCAGCTGGAGCACGTACCGCAGCGGCACGCCGGTCGGGACCTCGATCACCATCGGGCGGGCGACCGCGCCGGACACGGTGAGCATCACGGTGCCCGGCTCGTCGTACAGACCGGTGTTGCCGTACCGCTCCGGGCCGATCCGGGCGGCGATGGCCAGCTGCGCGAACGTCTCCGCGTTCGACAGCAGCGTGGGCGCCCCGCCGACCCCGCTCTGCGAGGCGCTGATCTTGCGCCCGGGCGGGATCGCCGGGCCGCCGTCGACCGAGCGGATCAGGGAGGCCGCGGCGCCGGTGACCATGCGCACCGGATTGCGCTGCACCCACGCGCGCAGCACTGACCTACGGCTGTTGCTCAGGCCCCGCTCGGCGAGCGCCGCCTCCATGGAGCGCTGCGTGGACTCCCGGGTCACCCCGATGACCAGGGTGCGCGCGCCGAGCGCCTCCGCGCACAGCAGCGCGCCGTCCAGGATCAGGTGCGGGGCGCGGTTGATGAGCACGGTGTCCTTGCGGCAGGCGGGCTCGTCCTCGCTGCCGTTGACGACGACCACCGGTCGCACCCCGCGCTTGATCGCCGCCTCGGCGACCGAGCGCAGTTTCCTGTGGAAGGGGAAGCCGGCGCCGCCGCGGCCCCGGAGGTTGATGCGTTCGGAGAGCTGGGCGAGCTGTTCGCCGCCCAGCGGGTCGAGCGGCCCGTGCACCTTCAGGTGCATGGGCAGGTCGAGTCGCTCCACAAGGTCGAAGCCCGACGTGAGCTGCGGAAGCCCGACCACGCGGACCTCGGGGACGTCGGGCAGGGCCTCGTTCACTTAAAGCCTCCGGAAGGCGTGTTCCAAGGTTCGCCCGAGCCCGGCGTGTCGTAGGACGTGCCGGGCAGCGTTTCGGTGGCGGGACCGCTGTCGTACGTGTCACTCGGGTTGTACGCGCCATAGGGGCCGTTTGTCTCACCGGTGTCGTACACGTCACTTCCGCCGTACCCGCCGACGCCCGGATTGCCGTAGACCGGGATGGTGTATCCGGTGTCCTGGAGCGGATCGTAGGCGGACGGCGGGGCCTCGCCGACCGGCGGCGGGGACGGGACCGGCCAGCTGCCCGAGGTGCTGGAGGGGCCGTCCACGCGCGGGACGGCCTGCGTGGGCTGGAGATCCAGCGGCAGGTCCATGCGGGCGGTCTGGCCCGGCACGTACGGGCTGCCCGGGAACGCCCCGCCCGGGATGCCCGGCGTCGACACCGCGCGATAGGCCGCCGCGAAGCCCGCCGCGGGATCCGGCGCGGGGTCCGCGGGGGACTGGTACAGCGGCGCGCCGGCGGGCGCCGGACCGGCGGACCGCCGCGCCTCGCGCCGGCCGCCCTGACCGGGCAGCGCCGACTCGGCCGCCCGGGAGCGGCTCGCCTCCAGCTCGTCCGCCGCGAACCGCTCGGAGCTGCCGAACAGCGCCACCAGTCGGTCGGCGACCTTCCGCTTGACCGGCCGCGGGGCCGCGCGCAGCGCCAGGGCGCCCATCACGCCGAGCAGGGACACGCTGTAGAGGATCACGAAGACGGGTTTGGCCGCGCGACCCGCGTAGAGCCCGTGGACGAGCGCCGCGCACCAGGCCGGGTAGGCCAGCATGTGCATGGCCCGCCAGCGGGCGGCGACCGGGGCCGGGGCGGCGAAGTTGCTGCGCAGCGCGCCGGTGACGCCCACGAAGATCATCAGCAGGCCGGCGAGCGACCCCAGCCCGATCAGGCCGGCGATGCCGGTGACGCCGAGCGAGAACGGGACGAGGGCGGCGATCAGCCGGGTGTGGCCGAGGGCGATCTTCGCGGTGATGTGGAGCAGCAGGAACGCGATCGAGGCGACCGCGGTCGTACGGTGCACCGCCTGGCCGACGATCCGCTGCCGGGTGTTCAGGAAGATCCGGTCCTGGGCGAACAGACCCCAGATCACCGAGGAACTCAGCGAGACGAGGGACAGCACGCCCGCGCCGAAGTTCAGGAACTCACGGAACTGGCTGCCTCCGACCAGCACGGACACGGGTATCAGCAGCAGGACGACAGCGGACGCCACCCCATAGGCCGAGCGGCCCGGTTTGGGGAGCGAACTGGTACTACGGCGAGAATTCATGGGGGCAACTCCGAGCAGTTTCGGGAAAGCGGTCCCGCTGCCGCACTCTAGGTGGCGCCATACCGATCAGTACGGGGTTTGAGTCATCACGTCGTCGTCGACGGACCGGGCGACGGGAGGGGTCTCCCGTGGGGACGGTACGCCCGGTCATCGTTGACCTTCATTCAGTTCCGGCGGGCTGCGTGACATGTCCCTCAGCCATACGCAAGCGCGTCGCCGCTTGCTCAAGCGCTGCGGTACCCTAACGCCATGCGTGCCGTACGCCTTCTGCTTAGCGGGCCGCGCTGATCAGTACCGACCCGGCGGTCAGCCGTGAGGTCGGCATCGGCGCGGCGTCCCCTCCTGTGCGAGGGGCTTTTTCATTTCCGCGGGCAGAGACGATCGATGGAGCTTTGAGGATCATGAGCGAGACGAACCCCGCTGCCACCGCCGCCGTGCCGGCGGAGACGGCGCCGCACCGCTACACGGCCGTCATGGCGGCCGAGATCGAGGCACGCTGGCAGGACTTCTGGGACGCCGACGGCACCTACGCGGCGCCGAACCCCGAGGGCGACCTGGCGGGCGATCCCGAGCTGGTCGCCCGGCCCAAGAAGTTCATCATGGACATGTTCCCGTATCCCTCCGGCGCCGGCCTGCACGTCGGCCACCCGCTGGGCTACATCGCCACCGACGTCTACGCCCGGTTCCAGCGGATGACCGGCCACAACGTCCTGCACACCCTGGGCTTCGACGCCTTCGGCCTGCCCGCCGAGCAGTACGCCGTGCAGACCGGCACGCACCCGCGCGTGTCCACCGAGGCCAACATCGAGAACATGAAGGCCCAGCTGCGCCGGCTGGGCCTGGGCCACGACAAGCGCCGGTCGTTCGCCACGATCGACCCGGAGTACTACAAGTGGACCCAGTGGATCTTCCTCCAGATCTTCAACTCCTGGTACGACCAGGAGGCGGGGAAGGCCCGCCCGATCGCCGAGCTGATCGCCCTCTTCGAGTCCGGTGAACGGCCGGTTCCGGGCACCACGCGCGCGTGGAGCGAGCTGACCGCCGCCGAGCGCGCCGAGATCCTGGGCGAGTACCGCCTGGCCTACGCCTCCGACGCGCCCGTCAACTGGTGCCCCGGCCTGGGCACCGTGCTGGCCAACGAGGAGGTCACCGCGGACGGCCGCTCCGAGCGCGGCAACTTCCCGGTCTTCAAGTCCAAGCTGCGCCAGTGGAACATGCGCATCACCGCCTACGCCGACCGGCTGCTGGAGGACCTGGAGGAGCTGGACTGGCCCGAGGCCATCAAGCTCCAGCAGCGCAACTGGATCGGCCGCAGCGAGGGCGCCCGCGTCGGCTTCCCCATCGACGGCGAGCGCATCACGGTCTTCACCACCCGCCCGGACACCCTGTTCGGCGCGACCTACATGGTGCTGGCCCCCGAACACCCGCTGGTCGAGAAGTTCACCGCCGACGCCTGGCCGGAGGGCACCCGCGAGGCGTGGACCGGCGGCCACACCTCCCCGGCCGAGGCCGTCGCCGCCTACCGCGCGCAGGCCGCCGCCAAGTCCGACGTCGAGCGGCAGGCCGAGGCCAAGGACAAGACCGGCGTCTTCATCGGCGCGTACGCCACCAACCCGGTCAACGGCGAGCAGGTCCCCGTCTTCATCGCCGACTACGTCCTGATGGGCTACGGCACCGGCGCGATCATGGCCGTCCCGGCACACGACAGCCGCGACTTCGAGTTCGCGCGCGCCTTCGAGCTGCCGGTCCGCTGCGTGGTCGAGCCGACCGACGGCCGCGGCACCGACACCTCCGCCTGGGAGAACGCCTTCGCCGCGTACGACGCGAAGATCGTCAACTCCGCCAACGCCGACGTGTCCCTGGACGGCCTGGGCGTCACCGAGGCGAAAGCCCGCATCACCGAGTGGCTGCGGGAGAAGGGCATCGGCGAGGGCACCGTCAACTTCCGGCTGCGCGACTGGCTGTTCAGCCGCCAGCGTTACTGGGGCGAGCCCTTCCCGATCGTCTACGACGAGGACGGCGTCGCCCACCCGCTGCCCGAGTCGATGCTGCCGCTGGAGCTGCCCGAGGTCGAGGACTACTCCCCGCGCACCTTCGACCCGGACGACGCCGACACCCGGCCCGAGACGCCCCTGTCGCGCAACGAGGACTGGGTGCACGTCACCCTGGACCTGGGCGACGGCCCCCGCAAGTACCGCCGCGAGACCAACACCATGCCCAACTGGGCCGGTTCCTGCTGGTACGAGTTCCGCTACCTGGACCCGCACAACGACCGGCGGCTGGTCGACCCCGAGATCGAGCGGTACTGGATGGGTCCGCGCGAGGACCGCCCGCACGGCGGCGTCGACCTGTACGTCGGCGGCGCCGAGCACGCCGTGCTGCACCTGCTGTACGCCCGCTTCTGGTCCAAGGTCCTCCACGACCTGGGACACGTCTCCTCCGCCGAGCCGTTCCACAAGCTGTACAACCAGGGCATGATCCAGGCCTACGTCTACCGCGACAGCCGCGGTATCGCGGTGCCGGCCGCCGAGGTGGAGGAGCGCGACGGCTCCTACTACTACGAGGGCGAGCAGGTCAGCCGCCTGCTGGGCAAGATGGGCAAGTCCCTGAGGAACGCGGTCACCCCGGACGAGATCTGCGCGGAGTACGGCGCCGACACCCTGCGCCTGTACGAGATGGCCATGGGCCCGCTGGACGTCTCCCGCCCGTGGGACACGCGCGCCGTGGTCGGCCAGTTCCGGCTGCTCCAGCGGCTGTGGCGCAACATCGTCGACGAGAACACCGGCGAGGTCACCGTCACCGACGCCGAACCCGACGAGGAGACCCTGCGCGCCCTGCACAAGGCCGTCGACGGCGTCCGCCAGGACCTGGAGGGCCTGCGCTTCAACACCGCCATCGCCAAGGTCACCGAGCTGAACAACCACCTGACCAAGGCGGGCGGCCCGGTGCCGCGCTCGGTCGCCGAACCGCTGGTGCTGATGGTCGCGCCGCTGGCCCCGCACATCGCCGAGGAGCTGTGGCGCAGGCTGGGCCACACCGGTTCGGTCGTCCACCGGGACTTCCCCGTAGCCGACCCGCGGTACGTGGTGGACGACACCGTGACCTGCGTCGTGCAGATCAAGGGCAAGGTCAAGGCGCGTCTGGAGGTGCCGCCCGCCATCTCCGACGAGGAGCTGGAGAAGGCGGCCCTGTCGGACGAGAAGGTCGTCGCGGCGCTGGGTGGCGCGGGCATCCGCAAGGTGATCGTGCGGGCGCCGAAGCTGGTGAACATCGTCCCGGCGTGATCACCGGCTACCGGACGCGACCGGCGTCCGGGTAGTCCCCTACGGGCAGGTTCGGGGTTCCGGCGGAACTCCGCACCTGCCCGTAGCGTTTACCGTGGAGAGGGCGGCGGCCCGCCGTACCGGCCCCAGGAGGAGCGTCATGGAAGTAGTGATCACCGTGTTCGCCCTGCTCTTCCTGCTCTTCGTCGCCCTGGGCGTGTACGCCACGGTCAGAGTGGTCGGCGCCGCCAGGCGCGGGGTCGACCGGACGATCGCGCAGGCCCGCCGCACGGTGGAGGACCACACCCTGCGCGCCAAGTCCTTCGCCCAGACCGGCCCGGCCGGTGAGATCGCCCAGCTGCGGCTCGCGCTGCGCACCTCCATGCGCGCCACGCAGGACGCGCTGGACGCGGGCGCGGCCGAGGACGCGTCGCTGAAGGAGTCCCTCGGCCTGTTCCAGCGGCTCAGCGCGCACGGCCACGAACTGGACGCCGACCTCAAACGCCTGGAGTCCGAGCCGGACCGCGCCACGCTCGCCGAGCGCCTGCCCGGGCTGCGCGAACGCACCGAGCGCATCACCCGCTCCGCGGACTCCCTGCGCTGGGCCGTCCGCGACCGGGCCCGCCGCTTCGCCGACGACGACCTGGGCAGCCTCAGCGACCAGATCGACATGGAAGCGGGCGCCCTGCGCCACTGGACGCGTGCCGAGCCCGCCGGGGTGCCCCCGCAGTGGCCCGAAGCACCGGCCCCCTCCGGGGCCGACGGCCCGGCCACGGAACAGACCTGGCCCCGCGGGCCGGGCGCACGTCCCACCGACGCGCCGGCCCCCGAGGCGATCGCCCCGGCGCCCGCGCGGACCGCCTTCCCCTGGCAGAAGAAGTCCCGCCCGGAGAAGACCACATGAGCACACCGCCGGCCCGCGTCGTACGGGCCGGGCTGCCGCACCCGCTCCCCGCCAGGTAACCTCCAGCTCATGTCCCGCCATGTCGCGATCGTCACCGATTCAACGGCCTACCTGCCGCCCCGGGCGATGGAGCGTCACGGCATCACCGCGGTCCCGCTGACCGTGGTCCTCGGCGACCGGGCCCTCGAGGAGGGCACCGAGATCTCCACCCGCTCCCTGGCCCAGGCGCTCCAGAAGCGGCGCTCCGTCACCACCTCGCGGCCCAGCCCCCAGGTGTTCGCGGAGACCTACCGCCGGATCGCCGCGTCCGGCGCCGACGGCATCGTCTCCCTGCACCTATCCGCCGAGCTGTCCGGCACCTACGACGCGGCCGTCCTCGCCGCGCGCGAGGCTCCGGTGCCCGTGCGGGTGGTGGACACCGGCATGGTCGCCATGGCGCTCGGCTTCTGCGCCCTCACCGCGGCCGAGACCGCCGCGGCCGGCGGCACCGTGGACGAGGCCGTCACGGCCGCCGAGAAGAGGGCCGCTGGCACCTCCGCCCACTTCTACGTCGACACCCTCGACTACCTGCGCCGGGGCGGCCGGATGGGGGCCGCGCAGGCCCTCCTCGGTTCCGCGCTCGCCGTCAAGCCGCTGCTCCAGCTGGACGGTGGGCGGATCGAGCTGCTGGAGAAGGTGCGCACGGCGTCCAGGGCGATCGCGCGCCTGGAGGAACTCGCCGCCGAGCGGGCGGCCGGCGCCGAGGTCGACATCGCCGTCCACCACCTCGCCGCCCCGGACCGTGCCGCCGCGCTCGCCGACCGGCTCCGGGCACGCGTCCCCGGCCTGGCCGACCTGCACGTCAGCGAGGTCGGCGCGGTGATCGGCGCGCACACCGGGCCGGGGCTGCTGGGCGCGGTCGTCTCTCCCCGCTGACCTCCGTACCGGCCGCCGGGACCCTGCGCGGTCGTGGTCGGCGGAGACGCTTCACTCGTCCGGGTGACGGAGTTTTCCACAACAGGGCCGTCGTCCACGGGAATTGACCAAGATCATCGCGATTCGGTGGACTGCCGCATCCTCGTGGCATGGCATTTCGATCACGTCCACGCACGGCGACACCGACCAGCGGCCCCGGCCGCTCCCCGGCCTCCGACGGCCGCGTCCGCCACCGGCGCCCCGTCGGCCACAGCCACAGCCACAGCCGCGGGCACGGCCACGGGCGTGGCGGCACGCGCCCCCGCCCGCCCGCACCGGCGGAGGAACTGCGCCGCCGCGCGGAACTCCTCTTCGGCGAACACGCCACGCCGTGGCGGGAGTCGGGGAACGCACCACCGGCCCCGACCGGTTCGGCGCCATCGACGACGGAGACCGGGCCGGCGGTCCTGCCGAACCTGGTGGTGCCCCGGTCCACGACCGCGGCACCCGTGTCGGCTGCTGGGCCGACTCCGCTCCCCGGCACCACGCCGGAGCTGGGCGGGAGGGGCGGAAGCGGGACGGCGGAACCCCAGAACCCGGACGCCGAGAGGGAATCGGTGGATGCACGGCAATCGGGGAACTTCGAGGACGGCGGGGACCTGGGGGACGCGGTCCCGGGGCGGCGGGAGCGGGCCGGGCTGGCGCTGCGGGAACGGATGCCGGTATGGCTCCAGGCGCGGTACGCGGTCGAGCGGCGGGGAGTCCTGGCGCTGGCCGTGCTGCTCGTGGTCGCCGCCGTCTTCGCCGTGCAGCACTTCTGGGCGGCCCGCCCCCAGCCCGTGAGCGCACCCCGGGTGGTACGTGCGCAGGCACCGCAGCACCAGAGGAACGCCGAGGCCGCGGTGGTGGCGGGCGGCGGTCCGTCGGGGACACCGGGCGCGGAGATCGTCGTGGACGTCAGCGGCAAGGTCCGCGAGCCGGGAATCCGGCGGCTGCCGGCCGGCGCCCGGGTGGCCGACGCGCTGCGGGCGGCGGGCGGGGTACGGCCGGGCGTCAGCACGGAAGGCCTCAACCGCGCCCGCTTCCTGGTCGACGGTGAACAGGTGGTCGTCGGCACCGCGGGGGCCGGGGCCGGTCCCGGGGGCGGGGGTGGAGCCGCTGCCGGGGCGCCCGCGGGTCCGGCCACCGGCCCGCTCTCCGGAGCGGCGGGCGCGGGCCCCACGCCCCCGGTCCCGCTCAACACCGCCACCGCGGACCAGCTCGACGCCCTGCCCGGCGTCGGTCCGGTGCTGGCCCAGCACATCATCGACTACCGCTCCCAGCACGGCGGCTTCCGCTCCGTGGACGAGCTGCGCCAGGTGAACGGCATCGGCGACCGCCGCTTCACCGACCTGCGCGACCTGGTACGACTGTGAGCGCCGCGCGGGCCGGGACGGACGTGCGTACTCACCCGGCGGGGCCGGCGGTGCTCGAAGAGCGGGCGAAGCCGGAAGGGACCGTGGTGGCGCCGGGCTCCGAGGGGTTCGCGACGCCGGACACCGGCCGGGCGGACCCCCTGGACCTGCGCCTGGTGCCGCCCGCGCTCGCGGCGTGGGCGACGGCGGCCCTCACCCTGGACGCACCCCCGGCCCGGGTGACCGTGCTCGCGGTCGTGTGCCTGGCCGGTGGCGTCGCCCTGCTGTCGCTTCGGTGGCGTGGACGTGGACGTTGGCGTGGCCGGTTCGGGTGGGCCCGTGCCGCCGTCGCCGCGGTACTTCTCTGTTCGGCGGCGGCGGCCGTCTCCGCGGGGCTGCACGGAGCGGACGTCCGGCGTGGCCCGGTGCCCGAGCTGGCCCGCAGGTCCGCGACCGTGACCGCCGACATCGAGATCACCGGCGACCCCTGGCTGAGCAGGCCACGGGTGCGGGGCGATCACGCGGCGCCCGTGGCCGTGCTGGCCCGGGCGGAGGTCCAGGGTGTCGAGGAGGCCGACGGGAAGCGGGTGCGCATCCGCACTCCCGTGCTGCTGCTCGTCGACACGGACGTCCCGGCGCCCGAGGGAAGCGCCGGGGACGGCAGCGGCCCCGCACCACCGCCCGCCGGACAGGAAGGGCGGGCCGGAGGCGGGGGGTCTGGCAGAGAAGGAGGGTCTGCGGGAAGTGGGGGGCCCGGCGGAGAGGGGAGGCCTGCGGGAGGCGGGGAGGCCGGTGGGCGCTCGGGATCCGGTGGGCGCGCGGCCTGGCTGGGGCTGACGCCGTCCACGCGGCTTCGGCTGAGCGCGCGGCTGGCGCCCGCGTCGGCGGGCGGCGATCCCACCGCGGCCGTACTGCGGGTGCGCGGCCGGCCGGAGCCGCGCATCGTGGCCGGACCGAACGGGCCGCAACGACTGGCGGCACGGCTCAGAGCAGGCCTGCGGGAGGCGACCGACGGCCTGCCCGCGGACGCTCGTCAGCTGCTGCCCGGGCTGGTCGTCGGGGACACCTCACGGATCACGCCCGAGCTGGACGACGCCTTCGACCGGACGGACCTGGCGCACACGCTCGCGGTCTCCGGCAGCAACCTCACCATCCTGCTCGCGCTGCTCATCGGACCACCGGGCCTGGCCCGACGAGCGGAGCGCCGTGGGCTCGCCCCCCGGCTCGGACTCTCCCTGCGGGCGACGGCGCTGCTCGCGGGCGCCCTGACACTGGGCTTCGTCATCGTGTGCCGGCCCGACCCCAGCGTTCTGCGGGCGGCCGCCTGCGGCGCGGTGGCCCTGCTCGCCCTGGCCACCGGGCGCCGCGGATCGCTGGTCCCGGCGCTGGCCACGACCGTCCTGCTGCTGGTGCTCTACGACCCGTGGCTGGCCCGCAGTTACGGCTTCCTGCTGTCCGTCCTCGCCACCGGCGCGCTGCTCGTGCTGGCCCCGGGCTGGAGCGCGGCCCTGCGGCGGCGCCGGGTGCCGCCGCGGCTCGCCGAGGCCCTGGCGGCCACAGCCGCGGCACAGGCCGTGTGCGCGCCGGTCGTGGTGGTGCTGTCGGCCCGGGTGAGCCTGGTGGCGGTGCCGTGCAACCTGCTGGCGGAGCTGGCGGTGGCACCGGCCACGGTGCTGGGGTTCGCGGCGCTCGCGGCGGCACCGGTGGCGATGCCGGTGGCCAAGGCGCTGGCGTGGGGCGCGAGTTGGCCGGCCGGCTGGATCGCGGGGGTGGCCAGGACCGGGGCCGCGCTGCCCGGCGCGGGCGTGGACTGGCCGGGGAGCTGGCTCGGGGCGCTGCTGCTCGCCGCGGTCACCGTGGTCGTCGTCCTGGCCGGCCGGAGACTGCTGCGGCACCCGTGGTGGTGCGGGGTGCTCGGGGTGCTGCTCGTCCTGCTGGTGACGCGGCCGGCGCCGCTGACCCGCGTGATCACCGGCTGGCCGCCGCCGGGGTGGCGGTTCGCGATGTGCGATGTCGGACAGGGGGACGCGACGGTGCTGGCCGCCGGGGACGGCGCCGGGGTGGTCGTGGACGCGGGACCCGATCCGGTGCTGGTCGACCGGTGTCTGACACGGCTGGGCATCACCAGGATTCCCCTGCTGGTGCTCACCCACTTCCACGCCGACCACGTCGCGGGACTGGTCGGGGTATTGCGGGGCCGGTCGGTGGCCGCGATCGAGACCACCGGGTTCGCGGAACCGGCGGGGCAGGCCGAGTTCGTCAGGAGGGAGGCGGCCGAGCGGCACATCCCGGTCACGACAGCCGTCGCGGGAGAGGAGCGGCGCACCGGGCCGCTCGCCTGGCGGGTCCTGTGGCCACCGGGGAACCCACGTTCTTCCGCCGGAGTACCCGCGGCCGCGTCCCGGCCGGGCGCCCTCCCGGAACCTGAGGACCCGAACGACGCCAGCGTGGCCCTGCTCGTACGCACCGGCGGCCTGCGGCTGCTCCTGCTCGGAGACCTCGAACCCCCGGCCCAGCAGGCGCTGCTGAGATCCCCGGCGGCGGCCGGGCTGGCCGGGGTGGACGTCCTGAAGGTGGCCCACCACGGCTCGGCCTACCAGGACCCGGAGCTGATACGGCTCGTGGCACCCCGGGTGGCCCTCGTCTCCGCCGGCGTGGACAACCCGTACGGCCACCCGGCACCGACGACCGTGGCCGCGCTGAAGGCCGGCGGCGCGGTGGTGCTGCGCACCGACCGGGACGGCGCGCTCGCGGTCGGCGGCACGGGAGGGAGGAAAGGGGAGGTGCGGGTGATGGGAGAACGCTGACAGGCCTCGGGGGCGGGGCTGAGCCGGCGGTTCGGTGCGTGGTCGGTGCCGGAGAATGGGGCCGTGAGCGATGTGAGACATGTGCTGGTGCTGCCCGACCGCGATGCCGCCGAGGAGGCGGCGCAGGCGCTCGGGGAGCGGTTCGGGATCGATGAGGAGCCGCGGCTCGTCCGGGACGCGCTGGCCGGTGAGGACGATGCCGAGGACGCCCAGTGGCTGGTGGTCCTGCGGGACGAGAAGGAGCGGCTGGACCCCGCCGAGCTGGACGCGTTCGCGGGGGAGTGGGAGGGCTGGCGCGAGGAGCCGTGAACCTGGCGGCGGTCGACGTCTGCCCGGTGCCGTGCCGGGTGGGGGCAGGGACGGGTGACGCCGTCAGGGAAGGCGGGGGCCGCCCGGCGCGCCACCGAGGGCGGCCCCCAGCCTTCCGCCAGGAAGGGCCGCCACGCACGGGTCGGTGGCCGGGATGCTCAGCCCTGCGAGGGCTCGGCCACGTCGAGCCGCGCCGACCGGACGCGGGAGCGGGCCGGTGACCGCCCGGCTCGGGGTCGGGTCGGGGACCGGTCAGGGGCCGGTCAGGGTCTTCGGGCCGGTCCCTTGTCGGTGCCGCGTGGGATGCTTGGGGCGATGGCAAGGAAAACTGCGAACGACGCCCCTCTCGCCCCGGTGACCCTTGCCGTGGGCCAGGAGGATCTCCTGCTCGACCGTGCCGTGCGGGAGGTGGTGGCCGCCGCCAGGGCCGCCGACGCCGACACGGACGTACGTGACCTCACCCCGGACCAGCTCCAGCCCGGCACCCTCGCCGAGCTGACCAGCCCGTCGCTCTTCGCCGAGCGCAAGGTCGTGGTCGTACGCGACGCGCAGGACCTGTCCGCCGACACGGTCAAGGACGTGAAGGCGTACCTCGGTTCGCCGGCCGAGGAGATCACCCTCGTGCTGCTGCACGCCGGTGGCGCCAAGGGCAAGGGGCTGCTGGACGCCGCGCGCAAGGCCGGTGCGCGGGAGGTGGCCTGCCCGAAGATGACCAAGCCGGCGGACCGACTGGCCTTCGTGCGGGGGGAGTTCCGCGCGACCGGGCGGTCGGCCACTCCGGAGGCGTGCCAGGCGCTCTGCGACGCCATCGGGAGCGACCTGAGGGAGTTGGCCTCGGCGGTGTCGCAGCTGGTGGCCGACGTGGAGGGCACGATCGACGAGGCCGTGGTCGGGCGGTACTACACCGGGCGGGCCGAGGCCTCCAGCTTCACGGTCGCCGACCGGGCCGTGGAGGGGCGGACGGCGGAAGCGCTGGAGGCGCTCAGATGGTCGCTGTCGACGGGAGTGGCCCCCGTGCTGATCACCAGCGCGCTGGCGCAGGGTGTGCGGGCGATCGGGAAGCTGTCCTCCGCGCGTGGGGGGCGGCCGGCGGACCTGGCGCGTGAGCTGGGGATGCCGCCGTGGAAGATCGACCGGGTCCGGCAGCAGATGCGGGGCTGGACGCCCGACGGTGTCGCCCTGGCGATGCGCGCGGTCGCCGAGGCCGACGCGGGTGTGAAGGGCGGCGGCGACGACCCGGGGTACGCCCTGGAGAAGGCGGTCGTGACGATCGCCCGGGCGGCGCGGTCCCGGGGCCGGGGCTGAGGAGGCGGACCGGCGGCCTCAGGCCGGCTTGCGCCACACGGAGATGTGCTTCGTGGAGTCCTGGGTGAACGGCGCCCCGTGCCAATCCGCGACACGACGTTCCAACTCCAGCCCGGCGATCCGTGCCATCAGATCGAGCTCCGCCGGCCAGGCGTACCGGTGCCGGGAGCTGCCGCGGCGGTAGCGGCCGTCGTCGAGGTCACGGGTGAAGTGGTGGGAGACGAGGATCTGCTCGACCAGGTCGAAGGTGTCGAAGCCGAGATGCCGCTCGGAGACGTCGAACGGCACCGCGGTCTGGCCGGGCGGCAGCAGCCGCAGCGGCGGCACGCCCAGCTCGACGACGAAACGGCCGCCGGGCTCCAGATGACGTGCCGCGTTGCGGAAGCACTCGACCTGCTCGTCCTGGGTGAGGAGGTTGGTGATGGTGTTGTAGACGAGGTAGACCAGGGCGAACTCGCCGGGGACGACGGTCGTGGCCATGTCTCCGACGACCACCGGGAGCCTGTCCTCGTCGACCTTGCGCCGCAGGACCGCGGCCATGTGCTCGGACAGCTCGATGCCCACCACCGGCACGCCGCGTTCCCGGAGCGGGACGCCCACCCGGCCGGTTCCGATGGCGAACTCCAGGGCCCGGCCGTCTCCGGCGAGCTCGGTGAGGAAGGCGAGAGTCGGTCCGAGGACAGGGGCCGAGAACATCTCGGCGTCCTCGGCGTCGTAGCGGTCGGCGGTCGCACGGGTCCACAGCTCGCTGCTCGTCACGGGCGGACACTCTGCCGGGCGCGCGGGGACGCTGTCGACACATTTACCTCCACCGGCGCCGGCACCTCGCACCGGTCCCGACCACCAGCGCCGACCACCGGTCCCGACCACCGCCCCCGACGGGCGCCCCACCGCGGAGATCGGCCGGGGCATGCCGAAGACCCCGGTGCCCGCCCTGGGGAAGGGAGGGCACCGGGGTCCCGGTGAAAACTGGTGAGCCCGTACCCGCGTGGCGAACGCAGGCCGCGTACAGGCTCGGGATGCCGGACGGGAGCGGAGAGAGAGGGCCCGCTCTGGGTCCTTCCGGCGGTCAGATCGAAGAGGAGGTTCAGCCCTTGAGGGTCGTGACCTTGGAAGCGAGCGCCGACTTCTTGTTGGCGGCCTGGTTCTTGTGGATGACGCCCTTCGAGACGGCCTTGTCGAGCGCACGCGCGGCAGCGCGCTGGAGCTCGGTGGCCTTCTCGACGTCACCCGCGGCAGCGGCCTCGCGAGCCTTGCGGATCGCGGTCTTCAGGGAGGACTTGACGGCCTTGTTGCGCAGCCGGGCCTTCTCGTTGGTCTTGATCCGCTTGATCTGGGACTTGATGTTCGCCACGAAGGAGCCTTTTCAGGTTCAGGAGCGGGGCCGCAGGGGTCCCGCTCCGGTGATCCAAAATTGTCTGTCGCGCCTCGCGCTGAGAGGGCATGAGGCACAGCCATCTACAGTACCAGTGGCCCTGCGGGCGGCCCAAAACGGCTCCCGGTCCCTCCGCGTGGGACCATGGAGACTACGTATCGATCCGACCCGAGGCATAAGGCGCCTCAAGAGACAGGACCCTGCGTGCCCGCGACCCCTAACCATGTGCCCGAGCCGAGCCGTACCGACCCGGCTCAGATCCGCAACTTCTGCATCATCGCGCACATCGACCACGGCAAGTCCACGCTCGCCGACCGGATGCTCCAGCTGACCGGTGTGGTCGAGCAGCGGCAGATGCGTGCTCAGTACCTCGACCGGATGGACATCGAGCGCGAGCGCGGCATCACGATCAAGTCCCAGGCGGTGCGTCTGCCCTGGGCCCCGACCGAGGGCCCCGACCAGGGCACGACGCACATCCTCAACATGATCGACACCCCGGGGCACGTCGACTTCACCTACGAGGTCTCGCGGTCGCTGGCGGCCTGCGAGGGAACCGTCCTCCTGGTCGACGCCGCCCAGGGCATCGAGGCGCAGACCCTCGCCAACCTCTACCTGGCGATGGAGAACGACCTCACGATCATCCCGGTGCTGAACAAGATCGACCTGCCGGCCGCGCAGCCGGAGAAGTTCGCCGAGGAGCTGGCGAACCTGGTCGGCTGCGACCCGGACGACGTGCTCAAGGTCTCCGCGAAGACCGGCCTCGGCGTGGACGCGCTGCTGAACAAGGTCGTCAAGGAGATCCCGGCGCCGGTCGGGGTCGCCGACGCGCCCGCCCGCGCGATGATCTTCGACTCGGTCTACGACTCCTACCGCGGTGTCGTGACGTACGTCCGTGTCATCGACGGCCAGCTCAACCGGCGTGAGCGCATCAGGATGATGTCGACGGGCGCCACCCACGAGCTGCTGGAGATCGGCACCAACTCGCCCGAGATGCTGCCGGCCGACGGCCTCGGCGTCGGCGAGGTGGGCTATCTGATCACCGGTGTGAAGGACGTCCGTCAGTCCAAGGTCGGTGACACCGTCACCAGCCAGCACAAGGGCGCGACCGAGGCGCTCGGCGGATACAAGGACCCGAAGCCGATGGTCTTCTCGGGCCTGTACCCGCTCGACGGCTCGGACTACCCGGAGCTGCGCGAGGCGCTGGACAAGCTCCAGCTCAACGACGCGGCGCTGGTGTACGAGCCGGAGACCTCCGCCGCCCTCGGCTTCGGTTTCCGCGTCGGCTTCCTCGGCCTGCTCCACCTGGACGTGATCCGGGAGCGGCTGGAGCGCGAGTTCGGCCTCGACCTGATCGCCACCGCCCCCAACGTGGTCTACCGCGTGATCCTGGAGGACGGCAGCGAGATCACCGTCACCAACCCCAGCGAGTTCCCCGAGGGGAAGATCGACCAGGTCTTCGAGCCGGTCGTGCGGGCCACGATCCTCGCGCCCACCGAGTTCATCGGCGCGATCATGGAGCTGTGCCAGACCCGGCGCGGCACCCTGCTCGGCATGGACTACCTCTCCGAGGACCGCGTCGAGATCCGGTACACCCTCCCGCTCGCGGAGATCGTGTTCGACTTCTTCGACCAGCTGAAGTCCAAGACGCGCGGTTACGCCTCGCTGGACTACGAGCCGACGGGTGAGCAGAGCAGCTCGCTGGTCAAGGTCGACATCCTGCTGCACGGCGACAAGGTGGACGCGTTCTCGGCGATCACCCACAAGGACCAGGCGTACGCGTACGGCGTGCGGCTCGTCGCCAAGCTCAAGGAGCTGATCCCGCGGCAGAACTTCGAGGTGCCGGTGCAGGCCGCCATCGGCTCGAGGGTGATCGCCCGTGAGACCATCCGCGCCATCCGCAAGGACGTCCTCGCCAAGTGCTACGGCGGTGACATCTCCCGCAAGCGGAAGCTGCTGGAGAAGCAGAAGGAAGGCAAGAAGCGGATGAAGATGGTGGGTTCCGTGGAGGTTCCGCAGGAAGCCTTCATCGCCGTCCTGTCCAGCGATGACAGCGCGGGGCCGGTCAAGGGCAAGAAGTAACCAGAGGTAACAGCGGGTGACGCCCGCAAGAACGGACACCTGGGGGCTCGCCGTGCGAAAGCGCGGCGGGCCCCCGTGCGTGCGGAGCGTCACGATGAGGGGAAAGTGACAGGCCGATGCCTCTTACGCAGCGGCCGGTCGCCCCTTACTCTGATCCCTGCTCGATAGTTACTCGCGAGTTAAACAAGCAACTCGAACCCCCACTGTGAGTTAACCCAGCCGCACCGAGTCGGCCGCACCGTCGCGGGCCCCCGGAGGATGTCGTGAGCGACACACAGACCCTGATCGAGACCCGTCCGCCGTCCGTCGCGGCCCTCTTCCTGGAGCGCGTCGCGGCCACACCGGACGCCGAGGCCTACCGCTACCCCGTGCCGCCGGCCTCCGGCCAGGGACCCGACGACTGGAAGTCGTTGAGCTGGGCCCAGGCGGCCGACCGGGTGTACGCGATCGCGGCCGGCCTCCTCGAGCTGGGCGTCCAGCCCGAGGAGCGGGTGGCGCTCGCCTCGTCCACCCGCGTGGAGTGGATCCTCGCCGACCTGGGCATCATGTGCGCCGGCGGCGCGACCACCACCGTCTACCCGCAGACCAATGCGGACGAGTCCGCGTTCATCCTCGCGGACTCCGAGAGCCGGGTGCTGATCGCCGAGGACGCGGCCCAGCTCGCCAAGGCCGTGGAGCGGCGCGCCGAGCTGCCGGCCCTGATCAAGGTGGTCGTCGTCGACCCGGCCGGTGTCGAGACGAACGACTGGGTGACCACCCTCGCCGAGCTGGAGCAGCGCGGCAACGCCTACCTGGAGACCCATCCGCAGCTGATCAAGGAGCGGGTCGGCGCGATCACACGGGACCAGCTCGCCACCCTGATCTACACCTCCGGCACGACCGGCCGACCCAAGGGCGTGCGCCTGCCGCACGACAACTGGGCGTACATGGCGCGGGCGATCGCGGCGACCGGGCTGGTCACCGTCGAGGACGTGCAGTACCTGTGGCTGCCGCTGGCGCACGTCTTCGGCAAGGTGCTCACCTCCGGGCAGATCGAGGTCGGGCACGTCACCGCCGTCGACGGCCGCGTCGACAAGATCATCGAGAACCTGCCGGTGGTGCGGCCGACGTACATGGCGGCCGTGCCGCGCATCTTCGAGAAGGTCTACAACGGCGTCGCCGCCAAGGCCCGCGAGGGCGGCGCGGCGAAGTACAAGATCTTCCAGTGGGCGGCCGAGGTGGCCCGCGAGTACGCCAAGGCCAGTCAGGACAACTTCCGGCGCACCGGCACCGCCTCCGTGCCGTTCGGTCTCGCCGCCCGGCACAAGGTCGCCGACACCCTCGTCTACGGCAAGCTCCGCGAGGCCTTCGGCGGCCGGCTGCGCGCCTGCGTCTCCGGCGCCTCCGCGCTCTCCCCGGAGATCGGCTTCTTCTTCGCCGGCGCCGGCATCCACATCCTGGAGGGCTACGGCCTCACGGAGACCTCCGCGGCGTCCTTCGTCAACCCCGGCGAGGCCTACCGCACCGGCACGGTCGGTAAGCCGCTGCCCGGCACCGAGGTGCGCATCGCCGACGACGGGGAGATCCTGCTGCGCGGCCCCGGCATCATGGAGGGCTACCACCAGCAGCCCGGCAAGACCGCCGAGGTGCTGGAGTCCGACGGCTGGTTCCACACCGGCGACATCGGCGAGCTCTCGCCCGACGGGTACCTGCGCATCACCGACCGCAAGAAGGACCTCATCAAGACCTCCGGCGGCAAGTACGTCGCGCCGGCCGAGGTCGAGGGCCAGTTCAAGGCGGTGTGCCCGTACGTCTCGAACATCCTGGTGCACGGCGCCGACCGCAACTACTGCACCGCCCTCATCGCCCTGGACGAGCTCGCGATCCAGGAGTGGGCCAAGGACAACGGCCTGGAGGGCCGGCCGTACGCGGAGATCGTCGCCGCGCCGCGGACGGTGGAGATGGTCGACGAGTACGTCCGGCTGCTCAACACCGGGCTCCAGCGGTGGCAGACCATCAAGAAATTCCGGCTGCTGCCGCGCGACCTCGACGTGGAGCACGGTGAGATCACGCCGAGCCTGAAGCTGAAGCGGCCGGTGGTCGAGCGGGAGTACCGGCACCTCATCGACGAGATGTACGCGGGAACGCGGGAACAGTAAGGGCGCCGGCGGGCGTCGGCGGGCCGCCGCCGGGACCGTACCCCGGCGGTGGCCGGCCCGTGCGGGACAATGGGGGACATGCCTTCCGCTCTTCCCGACGGTGAGCCCGTCCCCGCCGACGGTGCGCTGCCCGCGCACGCGCTCGCCGGGGCCGGTGACCGCCCGCTCGGTTTCTACCTCCACGTGCCGTACTGCGCGACCCGCTGCGGCTACTGCGACTTCAACACCTACACCGCGACCGAGCTGCGTGGCACCGGCGGCGTCCTCGCCTCCCGGGACAACTACGCCGAGACGCTGGTCGACGAGGTGCGGCTGGCCCGGAAGGTGCTGGGCGACGACCCGCGCGAGGTCCGCACGGTCTTCGTCGGCGGCGGCACGCCGACCCTGCTGGACGCCGGCGACCTGGTACGGATGCTGGCGGCCGTCCGCGACGAGTTCGGGCTCGCGCCGGACGCCGAGGTCACGACCGAGGCGAACCCGGACTCGGTCGGCCCGGAGTACCTCGCCGCCCTCCGGGAGGGCGGCTTCAACCGCATCTCCTTCGGCATGCAGAGCGCCAGGCAGCACGTGCTGAAGGTCCTCGAGCGCACCCACACCCCCGGCCGGCCCGAGGCGTGCGTGGCGGAGGCCAGGAAGGCGGGGTTCGAGCACGTCAACCTGGACCTGATCTACGGCACGCCGGGGGAGTCGGACGACGACTGGCGGGCCTCCCTGGAGGCGGCTCTGGGCGCCGGCCCGGACCACGTCAGCGCGTACGCGCTCATCGTCGAGGAGGGCACGCGGCTCGCCGGCCGCGTCCGCCGCGGCGAGATCCCGATGACGGACGACGACGTCCACGCCGACCGGTACCTGATCGCCGAGGAGATGCTGACCGCGGCGGGCTTCGACTGGTACGAGGTCTCCAACTGGGCCACCTCCCCGGCGGCCCGCTGCCTGCACAACGAGCTGTACTGGCGGGGCGCCGACTGGTGGGGCGCCGGACCGGGCGCGCACAGCCATGTCGGCGGGGTGCGCTGGTGGAACGTGAAGCACCCGGGCGCGTACGCGGCGGCGCTGGCGGCGGGACGCTCACCGGGCGCGGGCCGCGAGCTGCTGTCCGAGGAGGACCGCCGGGTCGAGCGCGTCCTGCTGGAGCTGCGGCTGCGGGAGGGCGTCCCGCTGGACCTGCTCCGCGCGGAGGGGCTGGCGGCCGCCCGCCGGGCCCTGGCCGACGGACTGCTCCGCGAGGGGCCGTACGAGCAGGGACGCGCCGCGCTGACCCTGCGCGGCCGACTCCTGGCGGACGCGGTGGTACGCGACCTGGTCGACTGAGCGTGAGCCGGGTCGGCTGGGCTTGTCCGCGGCGGGTGCGGTGCCGTGCGACCGCTCGGCTCGGCCCCCTAGGCGGGGTTCAGAGCCGGCGCGGCCCTCCTCGGTCCGAGGGGCGGTGTCGATGTGGCCTGGTCAGCGGCCCGCCTGTGCGAGCGCGGTGCGGCTGAACCCGTGCGGCTCGGCCCCCTGCTCGGGGCGCAGTGCCGGTGCAGCCCTGGTCACCTCGTCCCTCCTCCGCGGGTGTGACGACGTGGAACCCGGTCCGCTCGGCCCCCCTCGCGCGGGCGCGGTGCCGGACCGGTCGGTCGAGCCACACCCGCGCACGGCACCGGCGCGGCCGAGGGAGTCGGGTGCTTCGTGGGTGGCCTACGTGGGGGTGGTCACGAAGTCGATCAGTTCCTCGACGCGTCCCAGCAGTTCCGGTTCCAGGTCCTTGTACGACCGCACCCGCGCCAGGATCGCCTGCCAGACCGCGCCGGTGTTCTCCGGCCAGCCCAGTGCCCGGCACACGCCCGTCTTCCAGTCCTGGCCCCGCGGCACCGCCGGCCAGGCCGGGATGCCGACGGCGGCCGGCTTCACCGCCTCCCACACGTCGATGTACGGGTGTCCGACGACGAGGGCGTGCTCGCTGTTCACCGACTGTGCGATGCGCCACTCCTTGGTGCCGGGCACCAGGTGGTCCACGAGCACGCCGAGCCGGGCGTCCGGGCCCGGCGCGAACTCGGCGACGATCGCCGGCAGGTCGTCGACGCCGCCCAGGTACTCCACCACCACGCCCTCGACGCGCAGGTCGTCGCCCCACACCTTCTCGACCAGTTCGGCGTCGTGCCGGCCCTCGACGTAGATGCGGCCGGCACGGGCGACGCGCGCGCGGGCGTCCGGGACGGCGACCGAGCCGGACGCCGTACGGGCGGGACGCACCGGTCCCGACGACGGCCGGACGAGCGTCACCGCGCGCCCCTCCAGCAGGAAGCCGCGCGGCTGGAGCGGGAACACCCGGTGCTTGCCGTGACGGTCCTCCAGGGTCACCGTGCCGGCCTCGCAGCGGATCACCGCCCCGCAGAACCCGCTGCCGGGCTCCTCCACCACCAGGCCCGGGTCGGCCGGCACCTCCGGCACGGGCTTCGGCTTCTTCCACGGCGGGGTCAGGTCGACGGAGTACTGGCGCATTCGGATGACGATAGGAGAAGCCGCACGGCGACGCCCACGACACGCCGGGCGCCCGCGCGCGGAGCGGCTCAGCCCACGCCGAAACGGGCGGCCAGGGCGTCGCGTTGGCGCCGTACGAAGGCGGCGTCCACGACGGCCCCGTGCCCCGGCACGTACCGGGCGTGCTCGCCGCCGAGCGCCAGCAGCCGGTCCAGCGCGGCCGGCCAGTGCGACGGGACCGCGTCCGGGCCCGCCTGCGGCTCCCCGGACTCCTCCACCAGGTCGCCGCAGAACACCACCTCGACCTCACCGGGAACGAGCACGGCGAGGTCGTGCCCGGTGTGGCCGGGGCCCACGTTCGCCAGCAGCACCTGCTGGCCGCCGCCGAGGTCGAGCGTCCACTCGCCGGACACCGGGTGGGCGGGCGGCACCAGCGCGTCGACCGCCTCGTCGGCGTCGGCGGACGGCAGGCCGTTGCGGAGCGCGTCCAGGCGCAGCTCCTCGCGGCCGTGGGACAGGACGGCGTCCACGCCCACGGCCGCGTAGGTCTCGGCGCCGGCGAACGCGGACGCCCCGAGGACGTGGTCGAAATGGGGATGGGTGAGCGCGAGATGGGTCACACGGCCGCCGGACAGCGCCTCGGCCCGGGACCGCAGCCGCGCCCCCTCGGAGAGGCTGGAACCCGCGTCCACCACCAGTGCCGTGCCCGCGCCCAGGACCAGGCCGGAGGTGCAGTCCCAGCCGGGCAGCCGGCACCGCCCCACCCCGGCGGCCAACCGTTCCCAGCCCAGGTCTTCCCAAGTCACCGTCATACCGGCGACGCTAGCGCTACGAGCCGGTAACGCGGGCCCGACCTTGCCCCGTGCGTACCCGACGGCCGTACACTGGGCCGGGAGTGGCTGGCACTCGCACGGCCGGAGTGCCAGGCGGCCGGCCCGGACGGACGAACGGACGAGGGACGACGTGCTGGAGGTGCGCGCGGATGCTGAGTGAACGCAGGCTTCAGGTGCTGCGCGCCATCGTCCAGGACTATGTCGGCACCGAGGAGCCGGTGGGCTCCAAGGCGCTCACCGAGCGACACAACCTGGGTGTCTCCCCGGCGACCGTCCGCAACGACATGGCGGCCCTGGAGGACGAGGGGTACATCGCCCAGCCGCACACCAGCGCGGGGCGCATCCCCACCGACAAGGGCTACCGCCTGTTCGTGGACAAGCTGGCCGGCGTGAAGCCGATGACCGGGCCGGAGCGGCGCGCCATCCAGAACTTCCTGGAGGGCGCCGTCGACCTCGACGACGTCGTGGCGCGCACGGTCCGGCTGCTGGCGCAGCTCACCCGGCAGGTCGCCGTCGTGCAGTACCCCTCGCTGACCCGGTCCACGGTCCGGCACGTGGAGCTGCTGTCGCTGGCTCCCGCCCGTGTGATGCTGGTGCTGATCACGGACACCGGCCGGGTCGAGCAGCGGATGGTCGACTGCCCGGCGCCGTTCGGCGAGGCGTCCCTGGCGGATCTGCGGGCGCGGCTGAACAGCCGGGTCGCGGGCCGCCGCTTCGCGGACGTGCCGAAACTGGTCGAGGACCTGCCGGACGCCTTCGACCACGAGGACCGGGGTACGGTCTCCACGGTGCTCTCCACCCTTCTGGAGACACTCGTCGAGGAGAACGAGGAGCGGCTGATGATCGGCGGTACCGCCAATCTCACCCGCTTCGGGCACGACTTCCCCCTCACGATCCGGCCCGTCCTGGAGGCCCTGGAGGAGCAGGTCGTGCTCCTCAAGCTCCTGGGCGAGGCGAAGGAACCCGGCGTTACCGTGCGCATCGGCCACGAGAACGCCCATGAAGGACTCAACTCCACCTCCGTGGTGTCGGTGGGCTACGGTTCGGGCGGCGAGGCAGTCGCCAAGCTCGGCGTGGTCGGACCGACCCGCATGGACTACCCGGGAACGATGGGAGCGGTACGCGCAGTGGCACGGTACGTCGGACAGATCCTGGCGGAGTCGTAAGTGGCCACGGACTACTACGCCGTTCTCGGCGTGCGCCGCGACGCGTCGCAGGATGAGATCAAGAAGGCGTTCCGTCGGCTCGCTCGCGAGCTGCACCCGGACGTCAACCCCGATCCGAAGACCCAGGAGCGGTTCAAGGAGATCAACGCCGCCTACGAGGTGCTGTCGGACCCGCAGAAGAAGCAGGTCTACGACCTCGGCGGCGACCCGCTCTCCCAGTCGGGCGGCGGCGCGGGCGGTTTCGGCGCCGGCGGCTTCGGCAACTTCTCCGACATCATGGACGCGTTCTTCGGTACGGCGTCGCAGCGCGGGCCCCGCTCGCGCACCCGGCGCGGCCAGGACGCCATGATCCGCATCGAGATCGAGCTGGACGAGGCGGCCTTCGGGACGACCAAGGACATCCAGGTCGACACCGCCGTCGTGTGCAACACGTGCAGCGGTGAGGGCGCGGCCCCGGGCACGTCCGCGCAGACGTGTGACATGTGCCGCGGCCGCGGCGAGGTGTCGCAGGTCACCCGGTCCTTCCTGGGTCAGGTCATGACCTCCCGGCCCTGCCCCCAGTGCCAGGGCTTCGGCACGGTGGTCCCCACCCCGTGCCCGGAGTGCGCCGGTGACGGCCGGGTCCGCTCGCGCCGCACGCTCACCGTGAAGATCCCGGCCGGTGTGGACAACGGCACGCGGATCCAGCTCGCCGGTGAGGGCGAGGTCGGTCCCGGCGGCGGTCCGGCCGGTGACCTGTACGTCGAGATCCACGAGCTGCCGCACGCGATGTTCCAGCGGCGCGGGGACGACCTGCACTGCACGGTCACCGTGCCGATGACGGCGGCGGCCCTGGGCACGAAGGTGCCGCTGGAGACGCTGGACGGCATGGAGGAGGTCGACATCCGGCCCGGCACCCAGTCCGGCCAGTCGATCCCGCTGCACGACCGGGGCGTGACCCACCTGCGCGGCGGCGGCCGGGGCGACCTGATCGTCCACGTCGAGGTGATGACCCCGACCAAGCTCGACCCCGAACAGGAACGCGTCCTGCGCGAGCTGGCGAAGCTGCGCGGCGAGGAGCGCCCGCAGGGCCAGTTCCAGCCCGGGCAGCAGGGGCTGTTCTCCCGGCTGAAGGACGCGTTCAACGGCCGTTGAGACGGACGGTCGGCGGGGGGCCGGAGCCGGTCCGGAAGGGGCCGGGAACCGCGGGGGCCGGCCCCCGGAAACGGCTCGTGCCGGGGGCGTATGCCGGTGCGAGCCCGGATTCGGACTTGCCCGGAGTACATGACACCATGCGCTCATGTCCTCCGCGCTGACCGATCTCTTTCCCCACCCGATCGTGCAGGCCCCCATGGCGGGCGGGGTCTCCGTCCCGCAGCTCGTCGCCTCCGTCTGCGAGGCCGGCGGACTCGGGTTCCTCGCCGCCGGCTACAAGACGGCCGACGGCATGTACCAGGAGATCAAGCAACTGCGGGGACTGACCGGCCGGCCCTTCGGCGTGAACGTGTTCATGCCCCAGCCGGAGCACCCCGGCGCGCCCACCGGCATCGGCGCGCCGGTCGGCGCGGCTCCCTCGTCCGGCGCGGTCGAGGTCTACGCCCACCAGCTGGCCGGCGAGGCCGCCTGGTACGAGACGGAACTGGGCGACCCGGACAGCGGCCGGGACGACGGCTACGAGGCCAAGCTCGCCGTGCTGTTCGACGACCCGGTACCGGTGGTCTCCTTCCACTTCGGCGTGCCCGGCCGCGAGGTGCTCGACCGGTTCCGCCGTGCGGGCACCTTCACCCTGGTCACCGCCACCACCGTGGAGGAGGCCCGCGCGGTCGAACGGGCCGGCGCGGACGTGGTGATCGCCCAGGGCGTGGAGGCCGGCGGTCACCAGGGCACCCACCGGGACCTCCCGGAGAACGACGGCTCCGGCATCGGTCTGCTGTCCCTGGTCACGCAGATCCGGGATGCGGTCCGCCTCCCGGTCGTGGCCGCCGGCGGCATCATGCGCGGCAGCCAGATCGCCGCCGTCCTCGCGGCCGGCGCGAGCGCGGCCCAGCTGGGCACCGCGTTCCTCGCCACCCCCGAGTCCGGCGCGCACGAGCTGCACAAACAGGCGCTGACCAACCCCCTGTTCGCCCGTACCGAGCTGACCCGCGCCTTCTCCGGCCGCCCGGCCCGCGGCCTGGTCAACCGGTTCCTGCGCGAGCACGGCCCGTACGCGCCCGCCGCCTACCCGGACGTCCACCACATGACGGCACCGCTGCGCAAGGCCGCCGCCCGGGCCGGGGACGCGCAGGGCATGGCGCTGTGGGCCGGCCAGGGACACCGGCTGGCCCGGGCACTGCCCGCCGGTGAGCTGGTGGGGGTGCTGGCGGCCGAACTCGCCGAGACCCGGACAGCGTTGTCCGGCCTGCCGCGGACCGGGGGTGCGGCGCGATGACCGCTTCCGTCTTCGTCGTGGACCGACTCGACCCGGCCGGCCGGGAGTTCGTGCTCGACGGCCCCGAGGGACGGCACGCCGTGTCCGTGAAGCGGCTGCGGCCGGGCGAGGACGTGGTCCTCACCGACGGGCGCGGGCGCTGGGCCGCCGGCGTCGTCAAGGCCGCCGAGGGCAAGGACCGTCTGGTCGTCACGGACCTGGAGTCCGTGCGCGAGGAGCCGCCGGCCGCCCCGCGGATCACCGTCGTCCAGGCCCTGCCCAAGGGCGACCGCGGTGAACTGGCCGTGGAGACGATGACCGAGGTCGGTGTCGACGCCGTCGTGCCCTGGCAGGCGTCCCGCTGCATCACCCAGTGGAAGGGCGAGCGCGGCGCGAAGGCCCTCGGCAAGTGGCGGGCGACCGCCCGGGAGGCCGGCAAGCAGTCCCGCCGCGTCCGCTTCCCCGAGGTCGGGGAGGCGGCGACCACGCGACAGGTGGCCGAGCTGCTCGCCCGCGCCGATCTCGCCGCCGTGCTCCACGAGAGCGGCGAGGAACGCCTCGCCACCGCCGCGCTCCCCGCCGACGGCGAGATCGTGCTGGTCGTCGGCCCCGAGGGCGGTGTCTCCCCCGAGGAACTGGCCCTGTTCGCCGAGGCGGGCGCGAAGCCGTACGTCCTCGGCCCCACCGTGCTGCGCACGTCCACCGCCGGCACCGCCGCCGCGGCCCTCCTGCTGGGCCGCACGGGCCGCTGGTCCTGACCCGGGAGGCATCGTGGAACTCGCCCAGGTCCGGCTCCTCGTCACCGACTTCGCCGCCTGCTACCGCTTCTACGCCGACGTGCTCGGCCTGGAGCCGCAGTCCGGCGCGGAGCGGGGCCCGTACGAGAAGTTCAGCCCGCACGCCGGTTCCGCCGGGATCGCGCTCCAGGACCGCGCCATGATGGCCGGCGTCCTGGCCGAGCTGGGCGGCACGGCCACCGGCCACCGCTCCCTGGTCGTGCTGCGCGTGGACGACCTCGACGCCTGCTGCGCGCGGGTCACCGAGCGCGGCACGACACTGCTGCGCGGCCCGGCGCCGCTGACCGACCGCATGCGGGTGGCCTACCTGAAGGACCCCGAGGGCAACCTCGTCGAACTCCAGGAGTGGCTGCTGCTCCGCGGCTGACCGCGGGAGGCCGGGCCGGGACGCCGCGCCAGCCGTGTGCGGTGCCGCATACGGACACTGCCCCGTACGGGTGAGTGTCCGTATGCGGTCTACCGCGCCGCCCGGGCCGGTGGCACGCTGCCCCGCATGGCGGCATGCGGACGGATGCGGAACGGATCGCGGGCGATGGCCGCGGCGGGGCTCGTCGTACTGGCCACGGCGGCCGCGGTGGCGTGCCGGCCGGGCGGGCTGGGCTCCGCGACCGTCGCGTACACCACCGACCGGACCGCCACCGCCGCGCTGGAACGGCGGCACGTGAACGTCGCCTGGCTCACCTGCACCGGCCGGGACGGCGACGGGCGCACGCACGGCACCTCACCCACGGCCGGGACCACCGTCGTCTCCGTCGACTGCCAGGGCCGGACCGGCGACGGGCGGGACATCGCCGTCACCGGGCAGGTCACCGAGGTCGTCGACGGCGCCTGCGTGCGCGGCGACCTGACCGCGCGGGTCGGCGACCGGCAGGTCTTCCGCGTCGACGGGCTCGGCGACTGCTCCGCCCCGCCCGGACCGACCTACCGCCCGCCCACCGTGGGCCGCCCGGAGCCCACCGTCACGGTCACCGTCACCCGGACCGTCCTGTGCCGGACCGTGGACCCCTGCGGACCCGTGACGGGCAAGTGATCGGAACCGGCAGCGGGCCGCACCGCTCGCTGCGTAGAGTGACGGCGTGACTCAGGGCGCCTCCACGGGAACCGCGGCCACCGCCGCCTACCTCCGATTCCCCCACCTGCACGGCGACTTGGTGACGTTCGTCGCCGAGGACGACGTCTGGCTCGCCCCGCTCGACGGCGGCCGGGCCTGGCGGGTCAGCGCCGACAACCGGCCGGTGACGACGCCCCGGATATCCCCGGACGGCACCCGCCTCGCCTGGACGTCCACCCGTGACGGCGCCCCCGAGGTGCACCTCGCCCCGGTCGACGGAGGCCCCGCCGAGCGGCTGACGTACTGGGGCGGCCGCCGTACCGAGGTGCGCGGCTGGACGGCGGACGGGCGGGTGCTGGCGCTCGGCGCGCACGGCCGGCACAGTTCCCGGCACACCTGGGCGCACGCCGTGCCGCTCGACGGCGGCCCGGCCGAGACCCTGCCGTACGGGCCGGTCGGGGACGTGGCGCCGGGGCCCGCCACCGTGCTGTTGTCCGCGCCGATGGGCCGCGAGGCCGCCTACTGGAAGCGCTACCGGGGCGGCACGGCGGGCAAGCTGTGGATCGACCCCGACGGCGACGGCCGGTTCGCGCGACTGCACGAGGACCTCGACGGGAACATCGAGTGCCCGGTGTGGGCCGGCGGCCGGATCGCCTTCCTCTGCGACCACGAGGGCACCGGAGCCGTCTACTCCTCCCTCCCCGACGGCTCCGACCTGCGCCGGCACACCCCCCTCGGCGGCTTCTACGCCCGGCACGCGGCCGGTGACGGCGACCGCGTCGTCTACAGCTCGGCCGGTGAACTCTGGCTCCTGGACGACCTGGAGGGCGCCGAGCCGCGCCGCCTCGACGTGGCGCCGCGCGGCACCCGCACGGACCTGCGCGCCCGGCCGGTCGACGCCGCCCGCTGGTTCGGCGAGGCGTCCCCCGACCACACCGCGCGCGGCAGCGTCGTCTGCGTGCGCGGCGGCATCCACTGGGTCACCCATCGCTCCGGTCCCGCCCGCGCCCTCGCCGCCACCCCCGGCGTCCGCACCCGGACGCCGCGCGCCTTCCGCGCCGGGGCCGAGGAGTGGGCGGTGTGGGTCACGGACGCCGAGGGCGACGACGCCCTGGAGTTCGCGCCCGCGACCGGCACCGTGCCCGGCGCCCCGCCCCGCCGGCTCGCCGCCGGGCAGCTCGGCCGGGTCCTGGAGCTGGCCGTGGCACCCGACGGCAGCCGGGTCGCGGTCGCCGCGCACGACGGCCGGCTGCTGCTCGTCGAACGCGAGACCGGCGAGGTCCGCGAGGTCGACCGCAGCGACGACGGCGAGGTCTCCGGCCTCGCCTTCTCGCCCGACTCCGCCTGGCTGGCCTGGGCCCACCCCGGGCCCCGCCCGCTGTCGCAACTGCGCCTCGCCCACACCACCGACCTGTCGGTCACCGAGGCGACCCCGCTGCGCTTCCAGGACTACGCGCCCGCCTTCACCCTCGACGGCCGGCACCTCGCGTTCCTCTCCAACCGCGCCTTCGACCCGGTCTACGACGAGCACGTCTTCGACCTCGCGTTCGTGGTCGGCGCCCGCCCGCACCTGATCACCCTGGCCGCGACCACCCCCTCGCCGTTCGGCCCGCAGCGCCACGGCCGTTCCTTCGAGACGCCGGACAAGGACGAGACCCCGGACGGCGAGGCCACCCCCGCCACCCGCATCGACCTGGAGGGGCTCGCCGACCGGATCGTGCCGTTCCCGGTCGAGGCGGGCCGCTACTCGACGCTGCGCGCCGCCAAGGACGGCGTCCTGTGGCTGCGCCACCCCGTGCAGGGCGTCCTCGGTGCCGCCCGCGCCCACCCCGAGGACCCCGATCCGCACACCGAGCTGGAGCGGTACGACCTCGCCCAGCGCCGGCTGGAGCAACTCGCCTCCGCCGCCGATCACTTCGAGGTCAGCGGCGACGGCCGCCGGGTGCTGCTGTGGAGCGAGGGCCGCCTGCGGGTCGTCCCCGGCGACCGCCGCGCCGGTGCCGACGACGACGGCGACGCCGGCGTCACCGTCGACCTCGCCCGGGTCCGGCAGACCGTCGACCCGGCCGCCGAGTGGCGGCAGATGTACGACGAGACCGGCCGCCTCATGCGCGACCACTTCTGGCGTCCCGACCTCGGCGGCGTCGACTGGGACGGCGTCCTGGAGCGCTACCGTCCGCTCCTCGCCCGCCTCGCCACCCACAGCGACCTGATCGACCTGCTCTGGGAGGTGCACGGCGAACTCGGCACCTCGCACGCCTACGTCACCCCGGGCGGCGGCCCCGGCGGTCGCGCCCGGCACGGTCTGCTCGGCGCCGACATCTCCCGCCACGAGGACGGCTGCTGGCGCATCGACCGCATCCTGCCCGCGGAGACCTCCGACCCGGACGCCCGCTCCCCGCTCGCCGCGCCCGGGGTGGCCGTCCGCCCCGGCGACGCGATCATCGCCGTGGCCGGGCACCCCGTCGACCCCGTACGCGGTCCCGGCCCCCTCCTGGTGGGCACGGCCGGCCACCCCGTCGAGCTGACCGTCTCCCCGGCCGCCGGCGGCGAACCCCGCCACCCGGTCGTCGTCCCCGTCGCCGACGAGGAGGCCCTGCGCTACCACGCCTGGGTCGCCGACCGCCGCGCCCACGTCCACGCCGCGTCCGGCGGCCGTCTCGGCTACCTCCACGTGCCCGACATGCAGGCGCCGGGCTGGGCGCAGATCCACCGGGACCTGCGGGTCGAGGTCACCCGGGAGGGCCTGGTGGTCGACGTCCGCGAGAACCGCGGCGGCCACACCTCCCAGCTCGTCGTGGAGAAGCTGGCCCGCCGGGTCATCGGCTGGGACCTCGCCCGCGGCATGCGCCCCACCAGCTACCCCCTGGACGCGCCCCGCGGCCCGGTCGTCGCGGTCGCCAACGAGTTCTCCGGCTCCGACGGCGACATCGTCAACGCGGCCGTCAAGGCGCTCGGCATCGGCCCGGTCGTCGGCACCCGCACCTGGGGCGGTGTCGTCGGCATCGACAGCCGCTACCACCTGGTCGACGGCACCCTGGTCACCCAGCCGAAGTACGCGATCTGGCTGGACGGCCCCGGCTGGGACGTGGAGAACCACGGCGTGGACCCCGACGTCGAGGTGGTCCAGCGACCGCAGGACTGGGCGGAGGGCCGGGACGCCCAGCTCGACGCGGCCGTCGCCCTGGCGCTGGAAGCCCTGGAGTCGGCGCCCGCGAAGACCCCGCCGGACCTGCCGGCCTGAGGGGGGCGCGGCTCACCGCCCGACCGGCCACCGGCCCTCGCGCGGGCCACCGCCCGACCGGCCACCGGCCCTCGCGCGGGCCACCGCCCGACCGGCCACCGGCCCTCGCGCGGGCCACCGCCCGACCGGCCACCGACCCTCGCGCGGGCCACCGCCCGACCGACCACCGACCCTCGCGCGGGCCACCGCCCGACCGGCCACCGGCCCTGCGCACCCGAACCACTACGATGCCCACGGCACCGATCACAGGAGGCACGCATGGCCGGCGAACCGCAGGACGACTGCCTGTTCTGCAAGATCGTGGCGGGCGAGATCCCGGCGACGATCGTCCGCGAGACCGAGACGACCCTGGCGTTCCGGGACATAAACCCGCAGGCGCCCACCCACGTCCTGGTGATCCCCAAGGCCCACTACGAGAACGCCGCCGCGCTCGCCGCCGGCGCCCCGCAGATCGCGGCCGACGTCCTCGCCGAGACCCGGGCCGTGGCAGACGAGGAGAAGCTGGACAGCTACCGCACCGTCTTCAACACCGGTGCCGGCGCCGGCCAGACCGTCTGGCACGCCCACGCCCATGTCCTCGGCGGCCGCGGCCTCCAGTGGCCCCCCGGATAGGGCGGAACCGGCACCGTGTCCGTCCGTGAACTGGTGGTCCTCGGCACCGCCAGCCAGGTCCCCACCCGGCACCGCAACCACAACGGCTACCTGCTGCGGTGGGACGGCGAGGGCATCCTGTTCGACCCCGGCGAGGGCACCCAGCGGCAGATGCTGCGCGCCGGGGTCGCCGCCCACGACCTGAACCGGATCTGCGTCACGCACTTCCACGGCGACCACTGCCTGGGCCTGGCGGGAGTCATCCAGCGCATCAACCTCGACCGGGTGCCGCACGAGGTCACCGCGCACTACCCGGGCTCCGGCCAGGTGTTCTTCGACCGTCTGCGCCACGCGACCGCCTACCGGGAGACGGTGAGCCTCACCGAGGCCCCGGTCGCCGCCGACGGCGTCCTCGCCGTGACCCCGGCGTACACCCTCGACGCCCGCCGGCTCTCCCACCCCGTCGAGTCCTACGGCTACCGGCTCGTCGAGCCCGACGGCCGCCGCATGCTGCCCGACCGGCTCGCCGCGTCCGGCATCCGGGGCCCGGACGTCGGCCTGCTCCAGCGCACCGGCAGGGTCGGGGACGTGTCGCTGGCGGACGTCAGCGAGGTGCGGCGCGGGCAGCGCTTCGCGTTCGTCATGGACACCCGCCTCTGCGACGGCGTCCACGCGCTGGCGGAGGGCTGCGACCTGCTCGTCATCGAGTCCACGTTCCTCGACGAGGACGAGGCGCTGGCCGTCGAGCACGGGCACCTGACCGCCGGCCAGGCCGCCCGCGTGGCGCGCGACGCCGGCGTACGGCACCTGGTGCTGACCCACTTCAGCCAGCGCTACACCGACCCCGCGGAGTTCGAGCGGCAGGCGCGGGCGGCGGGCTTCGGGGGCGAGCTGACCGTGGCCCACGACCTGCTGCGTGTACCGGTTCCGAAACGGCGGTAAACCACCCGTACGATGCTTTGATGCCTCTCCCCAAAGCGGAACTGCACCTGCACATCGAAGGCACCCTGGAGCCCGAGCTGGCGTTCGCGCTGGCCGCGCGCAACGGCGTCGAGCTGCCGTACGCCGACACGGAAGCGCTCCGTGAGGCCTACCGGTTCGAGGACCTCCAGTCCTTCCTGAACCTGTACTACGAGCTGATGGCCGTCCTGCGCACCGAGCGGGACTTCGCCGACCTGGCCGACGCCTACCTCGCCCGCGCCGCCGCGCAGGGCGTGCGGCACGCCGAGATCTTCTTCGACCCGCAGGCCCACCTCGCCCGGGGCGTGGCCATGGGCACGGTGGTGGAGGGGCTGTGGCGGGCGCTGGGCCGCAGCGAGGAGCGGCACGGCGTCTCCACCAGGCTGATCATGTGTTTCCTGCGGGACGAGTCCGCCGAGTCGGCCCTGGCGACCCTGGAGGCCGCGCGGCCGTACCTGGACCGGATCACCGGGGTCGGCCTGGACTCCGCCGAGGTCGGGCACCCGCCGGCGAAGTTCCGCGAGGTGTACGAGGCCGCCGCCGCGCTCGGGCTGCGCCGGGTGGCGCACGCCGGGGAGGAGGGCCCGCCGGAGTACGTCACCGAGGCGCTGGACGTGCTCGGCGTGGAGCGCGTCGACCACGGGCTGCGCTGCCTGGAGGACCCGGCGCTGGTCGAACGGCTGGTCCGGGAGCGTGTCCCGCTCACCCTGTGCCCGCTGTCCAACGTCCGGCTGCGCGCCGTGGACACCCTGGCGGACCATCCGCTGCCGGCCATGCTCGACGCCGGACTGCTGTGCACGGTCAACTCCGACGACCCGGCGTACTTCGGCGGGTACGCGGGCGACAACTTCGCGGCGGTCGGCACCGTCCTCGGCCTGTCCCGGGACCGGCTGCGCGAGCTGGCCCGCAACTCCTTCCTCGCCTCCTTCCTGGAGGACGACGAGGACCGCAGGGCCCGCTGCCTCGCCGAGGTGGACGCCTACGAGTTCGGCGACGAGCTGTCCTAGCCGCGCCCCGCACCCCCGGCGCGGGCCTCGGCGCCGGGGGTGATCCGGGTCACGATGACGTCCGGGGATGGCGGAGCGGGGGACGACCGTCTAGCCTCCGTTCTTATATGTGACCTCCATTCATAAGAGGAGATGGTCCCGTGGGCGGCGACCCGGCTGCGCAGGACGTGGCGCGGCGGCTCCAGGAGGGGATGGCGCGAGGCGTGCTGTCCTTCCCGCTGACCGCCTTCCACGACGACGGCTCCCTCGATCCCGACGGCTTCCGCGCCCACGCCGCCGACCAGCTCGCCGCCGGACCCGGCGCCCTCTTCCCGGCCTGCGGCACCGGCGAGTTCTTCTCCCTGGACGAGGACGAGTACCGCACGGTCGTCACCGTCGCCGTCGAGGAGGCGGCCCGCGCCGTGCCCCCGGGCGCCGGCGCCGCACCCGGGGCCCGGGTGCCCGTCGTGGCCGGCACCGGCTACGGCTGGGCGCAGGCCGCCCGGTTCGCGCGGATCGCCGAGGAGGCCGGCGCCGACGCCCTGCTGGTGCTCCCGCACTACCTGGTCGACGCCCCCGAGGACGGCCTCGCCGCCCAGCTGGAACGGCTCGCCGCCCGCACCCGGCTGCCCCTGATCGCCTACCAGCGCGGCCAGGTGGCCTACGGCGTCGACGCGCTGCGCCGCATCGCGCGCGTCCCGGGCGTCATCGGCCTCAAGGACGGCCACAGCGACCTCGACCGCCTCCAGCGCCTGACCCTCGCCGCCCCCGACGGCTTCCTCTTCTTCAACGGCGCCGCCACCGCCGAGATCCAGGCCCGCGCCTACGCGGCCGTCGGCGTCCCCGCCTACTCCTCCGCCGTCCACGCCTTCGCCCCCGAGATCGCCGGCGCCTTCCGCACCGCACTGCGCGCGGACGACCACGCCACCACCGACGCCCTGCTGCGCGGCTTCTACGTCCCCTTCGTCGAACTCCGCGACCGCGCGCCCGGATACGCCGTGTCCCTGGTGAAGGCGGCGGCCCGGCTGCGCGGCCGGCGCGTCGGCCCGGTGCGCGCCCCGCTCACCGACCCCGCGCCCGCCGACCTCGCCGCCCTGAAGGCCCTCCTCACCGCCGGACTCGACCTCGTGGGAGCCTCCCTGTGACCCGTGACCTGACCATCACCGAGGTACGGCTGACGCCGATCCTGGTCGCCGACCCGCCGCTGCTCAACACCCAGGGCGTGCACCAGCCGTACACCCCCCGGCTGATCGTGGAGGTCGTCACCGCCGACGGGGTCACCGGGCTCGGCGAGACCTACGGCGACACCAAGTACCTGGAACTGGCGCGGCCGCTGGCCGAACGGCTCACCGGCCGCTCGGTCATGGACGTGAACAGTCTGTTCGAGATGGACCTCGCCGTGGACGCCTCCCGGATCGAGGGCCGGGCGGACGCCGGCGGGCTGCGCGGGGTGCAGAGCGCCGACAAGCTGCGGCTGTCCGTGCTCTCCGCCTTCGAGGTCGCCTGCCTCGACGCCCAGGGCAGGGCGCTCGGGCTGCCCGTGCACGCGCTGCTCGGCGGCCGGGTCCGCGACGCCGTCGAGTACAGCGCCTACCTCTTCTACAAATGGGCCGCCCACCCGGCGGGCGTCCCCGCCGAGCCGGACGAGTGGGGCCCCGCACTCGACCCGGCCGGAGTGGTGGCGCAGGCCCGCCGGCTCCGGGAGCTGCACGGCTTCGGCTCCTTCAAGCTCAAGGGCGGTGTCCTCCCGCCCGCGCGGGAGATCGCCGCCGTACGGGCCCTCGCCGAGGCCTTCCCCGGCTGCCCGCTGCGCCTGGACCCCAACGGCGCCTGGTCCGTGGCGACCTCGCTGGAGGTGGCGGATGAGCTCGGGGACGTCCTGGAGTACCTGGAGGACCCGACGCTGGGCACGCCCGGGATGGCCGCCGTCGCCGCAGGCACCGACGTCCCCCTCGCCACCAACATGTGCGTGACGACGTTCGGCGAGATCAGGGAGGCGTTCGAGCGGCGCGCCGTGCGGGTCGTCCTCTCCGACCACCACTACTGGGGCGGGCTGCGCAACACCCGGCACCTCGCCGCGATCTGCGCCGCGTTCGGCGTCGGGGTGTCCATGCACTCCAACACCCACCTGGGCATCAGCCTGGCCGCGATGACCCAGGTGGCGGCCACGGTCCCCGGCCTGCGCCACGCGTGCGACTCGCACTACCCCTGGCAGTCCGAGGACGTCCTCACCGAGCGGCTCGTCTTCGAGGGCGGCCGGATCGCGGTGGGCGACGCCCCCGGTCTCGGCGTCGAACTGGACCGCGACGAACTGGCCCGCCTGCACCGGCGGTGGGCCGCGGACGACGGCCGGTACCGGGACCGCGACGACGCGGCGGCGATGCGGGCGGCCGAACCGGGCTGGCGTACGCCGGTGATGCCGCGCTGGTGACCGCGGGGGCACGGCGTCCGGGGGCGCGGCCTGGTGCACACTGGCCGGAACCGCACCACCGTCAGGGAGCGCACCGTGACCCCGTTGCACACGGCCACCGGAGAGGAACCGGAACACCTCACGCAGACCGCGCGCGGCCAGACCCAGGTCGACCCGCTCGCCGCGCTGCGCGCGCCGGAGGACCCGCCCTGGGACGTGTACCTCACCGGCACCGTCTTCCTCGACATCGTCTTCACCGGCCTTGACTCGGCGCCCGTGCGCGGCACCGAGTCCTGGGCCAGGGGGATGGGGTCCAGCCCCGGCGGGGTCGCCAACATGGCGACCGCGCTGGCCCGGCTGGGCCTGCGGACCTCCCTCGCCGCGGCCTTCGGCGACGACCACTACGGCGAGTACTGCTGGGACGCGCTCGCCCAGGGCGAGGGCATCGACCTGTCGGCCTCCCGGACCGTGCCCGGCTGGCACTCGCCGGTGACCGTCTCCATGGCGTACGAGGGGGAGCGGACCATGGTCTCCCACGGGCACGAGCCGCCCCCCGAGGAGCCGGCGCCGGACTGCCCGCCGCCCGCGCGGGCGGCCGTCGCCTCCCTCCTGCCGGGCACGCGGGCCCCGTGGATCGCGCAGGCCGCGCGGGAGGGGACCCGGATCTTCGCCGACGTCGGCTGGGACGAGACCGGCGCGTGGGACCTGGCCGGGCTGGCCGACCTGGAGCACTGCGAGGCGTTCCTGCCCAACGCGGAGGAGGCCATGCGGTACACCGGCGCGGACTGCCCGCGGGCCGCCGCGCGTGCCCTGACCGAGCGGGTGCCGGTGGCCGTGGTGACGCTGGGGGCGCAGGGGGCGTACGCGGTGGACCGGCGCACCGGCGAGACGGCTGAGGTGCCGGCCATCGCGGTGGAGGCACTCGATCCGACCGGGGCGGGCGACGTGTTCGTCGCCGGGTTCGTGACGGGATCGCTGGCGGGCTGGCCGCTGGCCGACCGGCTGGCCTTCGCGGGCCTCACGGCGGCGCTGTCGGTGCAGGAGTTCGGCGGGTCGCTGTCGGCGCCGGGCTGGTCGGAGATCGGGGCGTGGTGGCGGCGGGTCCAGTCCCTGCCCGGGCAGGACCCGAAGGCACTGCGCCGGTACGCGTTCCTCGACGGGCTGGTCCCGCGCGAGCTGGACCGGCCCTGGCCGCTGCGCCGGGCGGTGCCGACCATCGGCTTCCGGCGCTCCGGCTGACGCGCGGGGGGCCCGCGGGCCCGTGTCCCGGGTGAGCGGTGTGCGAAAAGACCTTCGGTGTTGTCGGTCCCGCGTCGTACTCTTGATGACGCGAGGCCGCCCACAGCGACGCGGCCGTGACGAGGAGGAAGCGCAGGCCTTCAGCGCCGGCCCATGACAGAGACACCCACAGCTCACACCCCCGCGCAGGAGCAGGCGAGAGCGCAGTTCACCGTCCCCGCCCAGCACCCCATGGTGACCGTGCTGGGATCCGGCGACGCCCTCCTGCGGGTGATCGAGAGGGCCTTCCCGGCGGCCGACATCCACGTCCGGGGCAATGAGATCAGCGCGGCGGGCGACCCGGTCGACGTCGCCCTGATCGCGCGCGTGTTCGACGAGATGATGCTGGTGCTCCGCACCGGGCAGCCGATGACGGAGGACGCAGTGGAACGCTCGATCGCCATGCTGAAGTCGAGCGAGAACGGGACGAGCGACGGGCCGGAGACCCCGGCGCAGGTACTGACGCAGAACATCCTGTCCTCACGCGGTCGCACGATCCGCCCCAAGACCCTCAACCAGAAGCGCTACGTCGACGCCATCGACAAGCACACGATCGTCTTCGGCATCGGTCCCGCCGGCACCGGCAAGACCTACCTGGCCATGGCCAAGGCCGTCCAGGCCCTCCAGTCCAAGCAGGTCAACCGGATCATCCTGACCCGGCCGGCGGTCGAGGCCGGGGAGCGGCTCGGGTTCCTGCCGGGCACGCTCTACGAGAAGATCGACCCCTATCTGCGCCCGCTGTACGACGCGCTGCACGACATGCTCGACCCGGACTCCATCCCGCGGCTCATGGCCGCCGGGACGATCGAGGTCGCGCCGCTCGCCTACATGCGCGGACGCACGCTCAACGACGCCTTCATCATCCTGGACGAGGCCCAGAACACGAGCCCCGAGCAGATGAAGATGTTCCTCACCCGCCTCGGCTTCGACTCGAAGATCGTGATCACGGGTGACGTGACGCAGGTCGACCTGCCCAACGGGCAGAAGTCGGGTCTGCGCCAGGTCCAGGACATCCTCGAAGGCGTCGACGACGTCCACTTCTCCCGGCTGTCGTCCCAGGATGTCGTCCGGCACAAGCTGGTGGGCCGTATCGTCGACGCGTACGAGCAGTACGACAGCGAGCACGGCACGGAGAACGGCACCCACAAGGGCGGCCGTGGCAGGGCCGGCGCCAAGGCTCCCCAGGGGAAGTAGACCAGCACGACCATGTCGATCGACGTCAACAACGAGTCCGGTACCGAGGTCGACGAGCAGGCGATCCTCGACGTCGCCCGCTACGCGCTCGCGCGGATGCGCATCCACCCGCTCTCCGAACTGTCGGTGATCGTCGTGGACGCCGACGCCATGGAGCAGCTCCACATCCAGTGGATGGACCTGCCGGGCCCGACCGATGTCATGTCCTTCCCGATGGACGAGCTGCGTCCGCCGTCCAAGGACGACGAGGAGCCGCCGCAGGGGCTGCTCGGTGACATCGTGCTGTGCCCGGAGGTCGCCGCCCGCCAGGGCGCGGAGGCGCCGACGCGGCACACCATGGACGAGGAGCTCCAGCTGCTCACCGTCCACGGTGTGCTGCACCTGCTCGGCTACGACCACGAGGAGCCCGACGAGAAGGCGGAGATGTTCGGGCTCCAGGCCGCCATCGTGGACGGGTGGCGGGCCGAGCACGGCCTGACCGGGCCCTCCCCGGCGCCGACCGTCTCGTAGCCGCCGATGTCCGTGCAGATCGTGATGGGCGCGATCGCGCTGGTCGTCGTCGCCTGGCTGGCCGCCTGCGCCGAGGCGGGCCTCGCGCGGGTCTCCAGCTTCCGCGCCGAGGAGGCCGTCAAGTCCGGCCGCCGGGGCAGCGCCCGGCTCGCCCAGCTCGCCGCCGACCCCACCCGCTACCTCAACCTGGCCCTGCTGGTCCGCGTCGCCTGCGAGATGGCGGCGGCGGCCCTGGTGACCTACGCCTGCCTGGAGGAGTTCGCGGCCACCTGGCAGGCGCTCCTCGTCGCGATCGGCGTGATGGTGCTCGTGTCGTACGTCGCCGTCGGTGTCTCCCCGCGCACCATCGGCCGGCAGCACCCGCTGAACACGGCGACCGCGGCGGCGTACGTGCTGCTGCCGCTCGCCCGGGTCATGGGCCCGATCCCTTCGCTGCTGATCCTCATCGGCAACGCGCTGACCCCCGGCCGGGGCTTCCGGCGTGGCCCCTTCGCCTCCGAGGCGGAGCTGCGCGCGCTGGTCGACCTCGCCGAGAAGGAGTCGCTGATCGAGGACGAGGAGCGCCGCATGGTGCACTCCGTCTTCGAGCTGGGCGACACCCTGGTCCGCGAGGTGATGGTGCCGCGCACCGACCTCGTGGTGATCGAGCGGTACAAGACCATCCGCCAGGCCCTCACCCTCGCCCTGCGCTCCGGGTTCTCCCGGATCCCGGTCACCGGGGAGAGCGAGGACGACATCGTCGGGATCGTGTACCTGAAGGACCTGGTCCGCAAGACGCACATCAGCCGGGAGGCGGAGGGCGACCTGGTGTCCACGGCCATGCGCCCGGCCGTCTTCGTGCCCGACACCAAGAACGCCGGTGACCTGCTGCGCGAGATGCAGAAGGAACGCAACCACGTCGCCGTCGTCATCGACGAGTACGGCGGCACCGCCGGGATCGTCACCATCGAGGACATCCTGGAGGAGATCGTCGGCGAGATCACCGACGAGTACGACCGGGAGCTCCCGCCGGTGGAGGAGCTGGGCGACGACCGCTTCCGGGTCACCGCCCGCCTGGACATCACCGACCTCGGCGAGCTGTACGGCCTGGAGGAGTACGACGACGAGGACGTGGAGACCGTCGGCGGCCTGCTCGCCAAGGCGCTGGGCCGGGTGCCCATCGCCGGCGCGTCCGCCGAGGTCGACCTGCCCGACGGGCGCCGGCTCCGGCTGACGGCGGAGGCCGCCGCCGGACGCCGGAACAAGATCGTGACGGTCCTGGTGGAGCCGCTGGCCGTGGCCGTCGCCGGGGAGGAGCGGTCCGGGTGACCCCGCAGCGGCTGCGCGCCCTGTGCCTGTCCTTCGAGGCGGCCGTGGAGGACTTCCCGTTCGGGCCCGAGATCTCGGTCTTCAAGGTGCTGGGCCGGATGTTCGCGCTGACCAATCTCGACGGGCGGCCCCTGACGGTCAATCTCAAGTGCGACCCCGAGGACGCGGTCCGGCTGCGCGGCGAGCACGAGGGGCTGATCGTGCCGGGCTGGCACATGAACAAACGTCACTGGAACACCGTGACGGCCGACGCCGGCCTCCCCGACCGCCTGGTGCGGGAGCTGGTCGAGGACTCCTACGACCTGGTCGTCGCCGGCCTGCCCCGAGCGCAGCGGCTGCGCCTGGACCGGCCCTGACGATCCGGTACCGCCGTACCGCCCCGCGTGACCCCGTGTCAGAATCCGGTGCGTGACCGTCCGATACCCGCGACCGCTGCGCCCCGGTGACCGTATAGGTGTGACCTCCCCGTCCAGCGGGGTGGCCGAGGCGATGCGCGGCCGCCTCGACGTGGCGGTGCGGGACCTGGAGGCGCGCGGCTACGAGGTGGTCGTCGGCCGGTGCATGGACGGCTCAAGGCACGTCAGCGCCCCGGCCGCCGAGCGCGCCGCCGAACTGACCGCCCTGCTGACCGATCCGACGGTCCGGGCCGTCGTCCCCCCGTGGGGCGGGGAGACCGCGATCGACCTGCTGCCCCTGCTGGACTTCGGCCGGATCGCCGAGGCCGAGCCCACCTGGATGGCCGGCTGGTCCGACATCTCCACGCTGATCACCCCGCTCACCCTGCTCACCGGCGTCGCGACCGTCCACGGCAACAACCTCATGGACACCCCCTACCGGACGCCCCCGGGCCTGCTGTCCTGGCTGGACATCGTCACCGCGCCGCGGGGCACGGAGCTGCGCCAGACCCCGCCGGGCCGCCACCGGTCGGGCGGTTTCGACGACTTCCGGGCCGACCCGGAGGTGCGCGACCTCACCCTGGACGCCGAGGCCGGCTGGACCCGGCTCGACGGCACCGGGGACGTGGACGCCGGGGGCCGGCTGATCGGCGGTTGCGTCGAGACCCTCGTCAACCTGGCGGGCACCCGGTACCTGGACACCTCCGCCCTCGCCGGGGACGAGGGGCTCCTGGTGTACGTCGAGGTCGCGGACGCCGACGCCTTCACCGCCTGCCGCCACCTGCACGGCATGCGCCTCGCCGGGTTCTTCGACCACGCCGCCGCCGTCCTCGTCGGCCGTACCCGTGGCCCCGACGCCCGCACCCTGACCCAGCACGAGGCCGTCCTGGACGCGCTCGGACCGCTGGGCGTGCCGATCGTCGCCGATGTCGAGTGCGGGCACGTCGTGCCGTACCTGTCCCTGGTCAACGGCGCGCGCGGCCGTGTGGTGCACACGGCCGCGCGGAGCGAGATCGTTCAGACCCTGGACTGACCGCGGCGCAGGCCGAGGCCGACCAGGACGGCGGCGGCCAGGACGATCGCCGCGTCGAGGGCGAGCACCGTGTGGACGCCGGCCAGCAGGTTCCGGGAGGTGGTGGCCAGCACGCCCAGCACCGGGATGCCGACCGTGATGCCGACCTGCTGCGTCGAGGTCACCAGGCCCGTCGCCAGGCCCTGTTCCCCGTCCGGGACACCGGAGGTCACGGTCAGGCCGTACGAGACGATCGCGCCCAGGTGGCACGCGCTCGCCAGGGACACGGCGGCCGTGGCGAGCCACACCGACCAGGAGTGGGTGCCGAGCGGCAGCAGGGCCGCGACCAGCGCGCCCTGACCCGCCAGCGAGCCGACCAGCGTGCGGCGGGCGCCGAAGCGGCCGATCACCTTCGCGGCGAGAGCGCCGGCGACGGCCGACAGCACGCCCTGCACACCGAAGACGAGGCCGGTCTCGAACGCCGACAGGCCCAGGACCTCCTGGAGGTACAGCGTCAGGACGAAGACGACCGTCGACATCATCGAGAAGGTGACCAGACCGCCCACGTTGCCCCAGGCGACGGTGGGGCGGCGCAGCATGGGCAGGGAGACCAGCGGGGCCGCCGAGCGGGACTCCACGACCGTGAACGCGGCCAGCAGCAGCAGGCCGGCGACGAGTGCCGCGACCACGTCGGCGCGGCCGAAGCCGTGGTCGGCGGCCGTGGACAGGGCGTAGATCAGCGAGAGCAGGCCGGTGGTGACGGTGACCGCGCCGGGCACGTCCAGGCGCGGGCGGTCGGGGGTGCGCGACTCCGGCAGCAGGCCCGGGGCCAGCGGCAGCACGATCAGCGCGAACAGCGTGAGCAGGGCCATGGTGGAGCGCCAGCCCAGCGCGTCGGTCAGCACACCGCCCGCGACCATGCCGACGGTGAAGCCCAGCGAGAGCAGCGTGCCGGAGATGCCGAGGGCGCGGTCGCGGGCCGGCCCCTCCGGGAAGGTCGTGGTCAGCAGGGACATGCCGGCCGGGACGATCGCCGCCGCGCCGAGGCCCTGGAGGGCCCGCCCGGCGAGGAAGGACGCCGGGTCCCAGGCCAGGGTCGCCAGCAGCGAGGCCGCGCCGAAGAGGGCCAGACCCGACAGGAACAGCCGGCGGCGGCCGTACAGGTCGCCGACGCGGCCGAACAGGAGCAGGAAGCCCCCGGAGGGCAGCGCGAACGCGGTGACCGCCCACTGGAGGGTGGAGCGGCTCATACCGAGGTCCGAACCCAGGTGCGGCAGCGCCACGTTGAGGACGGAGAAGTCCAGCGCGACCATGAACTGGGCCGCGCACAGCACGAAGAGGACGAGCTTGTCGCGCGTCGACAGCCGGGGGGTGCCGAGCGGGGTGTCTGCGGGAGCGGGGGGTCGGGTGGTGGTGTCGATCGCCATGGCACGAGCTTGCGGCGGCCGGAACAATCGTGGGGAGTCGCAACTTATGGTGGTGGTGGCACCACCAGACACGACGGGGGAGGAGCGGCACGTGCCTGCTGCGGAGGCGACGAGGAGTCACCGGCGTGACGAGCTGCGCGAGTTCCTGATGAGCAGACGGGCCCGGGTCAGCCCGCAGGAGGCCGGGCTGCCGGGCGGCGGCGGCCGGCGCCGCACCCCGGGGCTGCGCCGGGAGGAGGTCGCCGTGCTCGCCGGCGTGGGCGCCTCCTGGTACCAGTGGCTGGAGCAGGGCCGGGACATCTCCGTCTCCCCGCAGGTCCTGGACGCCGTGGCCCGGGTGCTGCGGCTCAGCGACGCCGAGCGCCGGCACCTGTACGTGCTGGCCGGGCTGAACCCGCCCGCCCCCCAGGTGACGCCCGGGCGGGCGGACATGTGCGACGGGCTGCGGCGGCTGATCGACACCTGGATGCCGTACCCGGCCCACATCATGGACCTGTACTACAACTGCGTGATGTACAACGACGCGGCGACGCTGGTCCTCGGCATGCGGCCGGACATCACGCAGAACTGCCTCGTCGACTTCTTCACCGATCCGCTCTACCGCTCGCGCAGCAACAGCTGGGAGCGCAACGCCCGCACGGTCGTGGCCCAGTTCCGGGCGGCGTGCGCGGCCCGGCCGGACGACGAGGGGTTCCGGGCGGTGCTCGCCGAGGTGTCCGAGCGCAGCGCCGAGTTCACCGCGCTGTGGGCCGAGCGCGACATCGAGGACCAGGGGCAGGTCCGCAAGGAGCTGGACCACCCCCTCGTCGGACTGCTGGTCGTGGAGTCCACGGTGATGAAGGTGCCCGCCCGCCCCGATCTGATGATCGTGCTGCACACCCCGCTGGACGAGGCGAACACCGCGGCCAAGCTGGAGTGGCTGGCCTCGCCGGAGGGCCGCCGGGGCGCGATGTACCCCGTGGCGGGATGACCCGTCCCCGGGCTTCGTATGCTCAGGGCATGACCGAGAGCAACGCGCTTGACCCCGAGGACCGCAAGATCGTCACCCTGGCCCGTTCGGCGCGGGCCCGCAACGGCGTGCCCGAGGGGGCGGCGGTACGGGACGAGACCGGGCGCACCTACGTCGCCGGGTCGGTGGAGCTGGCCTCGCTGAGCCTCAGCGCCCTGCGCACCGCCGTGGCGATGGCGGTGGCGTCCGGCGCGACGTCGCTGGAGGCGGCGGCCGTGGTGAGCGACGCGGAGTCACTGCCGGCCGCCGACCTGGCCGCCGTCGCCGACCTCGGCGGGGCGGGCACGCCGGTGCTGCTCGCCGGCGCCGACGGGACGGTCCGCCGCACCGTCCCCGCCGCCGGCTGAGCCGGCCCGCCCGGGGTGCCGCCGGTCAGAGCGCGTCGGGTCCGCGCTCGCCGGTGCGCACCCGCACGACCGTCTCCACCGGCACGGCCCAGACCTTGCCGTCTCCGATCTTCCCGGTGTGCGCGGCCCTGACGACGGCGTCGATCACGTCGTCGGCGACCGCGTCCTCCACGACGACCTCGATGCGCACCTTCGGCACCAGGTCGACGCGGTACTCGGCTCCCCGGTACACCTCGGTGTGACCGCGCTGCCGGCCGTACCCGCTCGCCTCGGTCACGGTCAGACCGTGCACCCCCAGCTCCTGGAGGGCGGTCTTGACCTCGTCCAGACGGTACGGCTTGACGATCGCGGTGATGAGCTTCATGCCTGGTTGCTGACCTTCTGGCCGGAGGAGAGGAGGGCGGAGCCGACCGGGGCGCCGTGGCCCAGTACCCCGTGATCGTATGCCGTCTCCGCGTGCACCGTAAGGTCCAGACCGGTGTGCTCCTCCTCCTCGCTGGCCCGCAGCCCCAGCACCCGGTCGAGCAGTTTCCCGAGGCCGTACGTCACCGCGAACGCGTACACCGCGACGACCACCACGGCGAGCAGTTGCCGGCCGAGCGGGGCGAGCCCGCCGCCGTAGAACAGCCCCTGAGGTCCGCCGGTCATCGCCTTCTCGGCGAACAGGCCGATCAGCAGGGTGCCGATGACACCGCCGACCAGGTGCACGCCGACGACGTCGAGCGAGTCGTCGTAGTTCAGCCGGAACTTCCAGCTCACCGCGTACGAGCAGACGACCCCGGCGGCCAGGCCCACGGCCAGCGCGCCCACCAGGGAGACCGTCCCGCAGGAGGGCGTGATCGCGACCAGGCCCGCCACCGCGCCGGAGGCCGCGCCCAGCGTGGTGGGGTGGCCGTCGCGCCGCTGCTCGACGAAGAGCCAGCCGAGCAGGCCGGTGCAGCCGGCGGCGAGCGTGTTGAGGAACGCGGCGGCGGCGAGGCCGTTCGCGCCGAGCGCGGAGCCCGCGTTGAAGCCGAACCAGCCGAACCAGAGCAGGCCCGCGCCGAGGACCACCATCGGCAGGTTGTGCGGGCGCATGGCGTCCTTCTTGAAGCCCAGCCGCGGCCCGAGGACCAGGCACAGGGCCAGTCCGGAGGCGCCGGAGGTGATCTCGACGGGCAGGCCGCCGGCGAAGTCCAGGGCGCCGAGCCGCTCCATGATCCAGCCGCCGGGACCCCACACCCAGTGGGTGACCGGGACGTACACCGCCAGTGTCCACACCGGTACGAAGACCAGCCAGGCCGCGAACCGCGTGCGGTCGGCGACCGCGCCGCTGATCAGCGCGGCCGTGACGATCGCGAAGGTCAGCTGGAAGGTGGCGAAGAGCAGGGTGGGGACCGAGCCGTGCACGCTGCCGGGGCCGAGTCCGCTCATGCCGGCGTGGCCGAGGCCGCCGATCAGTCCACCGAAGGAGTCGTCCCCGAAGGCGAGGGAGTAGCCGGCCGCCAGCCACACCACCGTGACCAGGGCGATCGACACGAAGCTCATCATCAGCATGTTGAGGACGCTCTTGGTGCGGACCATGCCGCCGTAGAACAGGGCGAGGCCCGGGGTCATCAGCAGGACGAGGGCGGTGGCGGCGAGCAGCCAGGCGGTGTCGCCGGTGTTCACGTGGGGTGCGGCCAGGGTCACGGGCGTCTCCAACGGTGTGCGGGCTCGTCAGAGCGTCACCGGCGGGCGTTTCCGGTCGCGTACGGGTGTGTTTCCGTGACGTTTCGTTGCGGGTGGGTTTCCGGAAGCTCACGGGTGGAAGGCGGTGGCGGACGCTGGTACGGCGGGGCTCCGTGGATCAGGGAGAATGGGCGGCATGAGTGTTCGTACCCAGTCATCCGAGCAGCCGGCGGAGACCGTCCACCGCGCCGGCTTCGCCTGCTTCGTGGGCCGCCCCAACGCGGGCAAGTCCACCCTCACGAACGCTCTGGTCGGGCAGAAGGTGGCCATCACCTCCAACCGCCCCCAGACGACCCGGCACACGGTGCGGGGGATCGTGCACCGCCCGGACGCCCAGCTGATCCTGGTGGACACGCCCGGGCTGCACAAGCCGCGCACCCTGCTCGGCGAGCGCCTCAACGACATCGTCCGCACCACCTGGGCCGAGGTCGACGTGATCGGCTTCTGCCTGCCCGCCGACCAGAAGATCGGCCCCGGTGACCGGTTCATCGCCAAGGAGCTCGCGGGCATCCGCAAGACGCCCAAGATCGCCATCGTCACCAAGACCGACCTCGTCGACAGCAAGGCCCTCGCCGAGCAGCTCATCGCCATCGACCAGATGAGCAAGGAGCTGGGGTTCGAGTGGGCGGAGATCGTCCCGGTGTCGGCGGTCGGGTCCCAGCAGGTCGACCTGCTCGCGGACCTGCTGGTCCCGCTGCTGCCCGAGAGCCCCGCGCTCTACCCCGAGGGCGACCTGACGGACGAGCCCGAGCAGGTGATGGTGGCCGAGCTGATCCGCGAGGCCGCGCTCGAGGGCGTCCGGGACGAGCTGCCGCACTCCATCGCGGTGGTCGTGGAGGAGATGCTGCCCCGCGAGGACCGTCCCGCGGACCGTCCGCTGCTCGACATCCACGCCAACGTCTACATCGAACGCCCCAGCCAGAAGGGGATCATCATCGGCCCCAAGGGCAAGCGCCTGAAGGAGGTCGGCATCCGTTCCCGCAAGCAGATCGAGGCGCTCCTCGGCACGCCGGTCTTCCTCGACCTGCACGTCAAGGTCGCCAAGGACTGGCAGCGCGACCCGAAGCAGCTCCGCAAGCTGGGCTTCTAGACCGCGCCCCGCCGGGTCGGGGCGCCGGCGACCGTCAGGGGGCCGCGCCCCGCGCGCCGTCCAGTGGGGCGGTGCCGGGCCCGAGGTCCTGCGTGCCCACCACCCGCAGCAGCTGGAGGCGGTCGTGGGACTCGCTGCCCGGGCGGGCCGTGTGCAGCACGAGCTGGTTCCGGCCGCCGTGGCTGAGCAGGACCTCGCACTCCAGTTCCAGCAGGCCCACCACCGGGTGCAGGAACCGTTTGACGGCCGGGCGACGCAGGGACACCTCGTGCGCGGTCCACAGCCGCGCGAACTCCTCGCTCCCCGCCCGCAGTTCGGCCACCAGGGCGGCCGGCTCCGGGTCGTCGGGCCGGGCCGCCGCCACCGCGCGGAGGTTGGCCACGTGGTCGCGGGCGTGCGCCGGGCGGTCCTCGGGCGGGAAGAGGGCGCGGGCCGTGGGGTCCAGGAAGAACCGCCGGGTCAGGTTCCGCTCGCGCGGCGGCCGCGCCGACGCGTCGCCGACCAGGGCCTTCGCCAGCGCGTTCTGCGCCAGCACCGTGCCGCAGTCCGTGACCACCTGCGCCGGTGAGTCGTACAGCCGGTCCAGGACCAGCAGCAGTCCCGGGCGGACGTGCGCGGAGGCCGCCTCCCGGCGCGGCGGCTCCTCGCCCACCAGGTGGAACAGGTGGTCGCGTTCGTCGTCGGTCAGCCGCAGCGCGCGGGCCAGCGCCGTGAGCATCTGGCGGGACGGGCGCGGGCCGCGGCGCTGCTCCAGCCGCGTGTAGTAGTCCACCGACATGCCGGCCAGCGCGGCCACCTCCTCCCGGCGCAGTCCCGGGGTACGGCGGCGGGTGCCGGGCGCGAGGCCCACGTCGGCCGGCCCCAGGCGGGCGCGGCCACGGCGCAGGAAGTCGGCGAGTTCGGTTCGGTTCACCCCTCCAGCCTGCGCCAGGCCGCGCGGCGCAGCCAGGGACCGCCGGTCCCCCGATCGGGAGGTCTCTCCCGCCGTCGCCGCCCGCCGCGCAGGCTGGGCGCACCGAACGAGAGGAGCACCACCATGCTGACCCTGATCACCGGTGCCACCGGACAGGTGGGCCGCGCGTTCGCCGGCCGCCTGCTCGCCGCGGCGCGGCCCGGCGAGCGGGTCCGGGTGATCGTCCGCGACGAGGCGCGCGCCGCCTCCCTCGCCGCGGGCGGCGCCGAGGTCGTCGTCGGCGACCTGCGCGACACCGATGCCCTCGGCAAGGCGCTCGACGGGGTGGACGCCGTCGTCAACATCGCGGCCTCCTTCCGGGGCGTGCCCGACGAGGAGATCCGGGCGGTCAACCGGGACGCCGCGCTGGAACTGGGCCGGGCGGCCCGCTCCTTCGGGGTGCACCGGTTCGTGCAGGCGAGCACCATCCTGGTGTACGGCGCCGGGCGCGGACGGCCGCTGGTGGAGGACGACCCCACGGTGCCGGGCGGCCCGCTGTGGACGGCCTACCCGCGGTCCAAGGCGGAGGCCGAGCGCGGGCTGCTGGCGCTGGACGGACTGGACGTCCGGGTGGGCCGCCTGGCCTTCGTCTACGGCGAGGGCGATCCGCACCTGCCCGGCATCACCCGCTGGACCGCCTCCCAGCCGGCCACCAAGCGACACCAGCTGGTGCACGTCGCCGACGCCGCCCAGGGACTGACCCGCCTGCTGCGCGCTCCCGGCGCCGGCGGCCGGGTGTACAACATCGCCGACGACGCCCCGGTGACGGTGCTGGAGATCCACCAGTTGCTCGGCGTGGAGCCGCCGGCGGACGGCCCCGATCCCGACCCCTGGTACGCGCTCGCCTCCACCGACCGCATCCGCCGCGAACTGGGCTACCGGCCGCTCTTCCCCACCCTGTGGAGCGCCCGCGACGCCGGCGTCCTGTAGCGGCGGGTCCGGGCGGGTCTCACCTCTGGGCCCGCAGCAGGTCGCGGAACCAGTGGTAGGACGCCTTGGGGGTGCGCCGCAGGGTCTCGCGGTCCACGTGGACGAGCCCGAACCGGCGGGCGTAGCCCTCCGCCCACTCGAAGTTGTCCAGCAGGGACCACACGAAGTAGCCCCGCACGTCGACCCCGGCGGTCATCGCGGTGTGCAGTGCCCGGATGTGGCCGTCCAGGTAGGCGATGCGTTCCTGGTCGTCGAGGCCCTCGTAGGAGCAGCCGTTCTCGGTGATGACGACGGGCGGGAGCCGGTCGCCGTAGCGGTCGCGGAAGCCGGTCAGCAGTTCGGTCAGTCCCTCGGGCACCACCGGCCAGCCGAAGTCGGTGACCGGCCGCCCCTCGATCTCCCGTAGCGAGAAGGGGAGTCCGGCGGGCAGCCGCACCCCGCCGTACTCGGTGTCGCCCTCCCGGGGGGCGCCCACCCGGGTCGGGGCGTAGTAGTTGACGCCGTACCAGTCGACGGGCTCGGCGATGATCCGCAGGTCGGCCGCCACGTCACCGGGCATCAGCGCCTCCATCCCCTCCGGGTACCGCCCGAGGATCACCGGTTCGGCGAACAGCCGGTTGAGCAGCGCGTCGTGGAGGCCGGCCGCCTCCGTGTCCGCCGGGTCGCCGGAGGCCGGCCAGGTCGGTCCGTGGGAGTTGGCGATGCCGATGTCCGTAGCCCCGGCCGCGCGCAGCGCCCGTACCGCGAGACCGTGCGCGAGGAGCTGGTGGTGGGCGGCCGGGAGGGCGTCGAAGAGGAGCTGCCTGCCCGGCGCGTGGACACCCAGCGCGTGTCCCAGCAGGGTGTGTTCGGCGGGCTCGTTCAGGGTGATCCAGGTGCCCACGCGGTCCCCGAGCCGGTCGGCGACGACCGCCACGTAGGCGGCGAACCGCTCGGCGGTGTCCCGGCGCAGCCAGTCCAGCGAGGCGGGCAGGTCCCAGTGGAAGAGGGTGGGCACGGGCCGTACGCCCGCCGCGCACAGCTCGTCCACCAGCCGGTCGTAGAAGTCCAGGCCGCCGGGGGAGTTCACCCGCGGCCAGGAGACCGAGAACCGGTAGGCGTCCACGCCGAGGCCGGCGAGGAGGGCCACGTCCTCGGCGTAGCGGTGGTAGTGGTCGCAGGCGACGGCCGCCGTGGAGCCGTCCTTGACCCGGCCCGGCTCGGCGGTGAAGACGTCCCAGACGGACGGTTCCCGCTGCCCGGCCGCTCCCTCGATCTGGTGCGCCGAGGTCGACACCCCCCACCGGAAGCCGTCCGGGAACCGCGGGACCGGAGCGCCCGGGGCCGGGGCCGCCGGGCGGGGAGCACCTGCGTCAGTCGCCATCCCCGGATCATCCTTACCCCGCGTGATCCCCGTCAACGCCCGCGCACCGCGCGGTCGTCGCGCGGTCGTCCTATGATCGCCCGATGCTCGAAGGCAAGCTCATACGACTCCGCGCCTTGCGCGCCGACGACCTCGACGCCCAACTGCGCTGGCGCAACGACCCCGAGGTGGCGCACTGGGCGACCGGCGGCCACCCCCACTTCGGCCCGGTGAGCCGGGAGGCCGTGGAGCGCTTCCACGAGGCCCGGCTGCGCGAGGACCCCCGGGACGGGGCCACCTTCACCGTCGAGGAACTGGACGGCGGACGGGCCATCGGTATGGCCGACTACCGTGACCTGGACGTGTTCGCGGGGCGGGCGACCGTCGGCATCACCATCGGCGAGCGGGACCGCTGGGGCGGCGGACACGGCTCCGAGGCGCTGCGGCTGCTGCTCGGCCACCTCTTCGGCGCCTGCCGGCTGCGCCGGGTGGAACTGGACACCTGGAGCGGCAACGAGCGCGCCCTGCGGGCCTTCCGCCGCCTGGGCTTCGTGGAGGAGGGCCGCCGGCGGGAAGCCGTACGGGTGGGCCGGGAGTGGTACGACACCGTGGAGTTCGGGCTGCTCCGCGAGGACTGGGCGGCCTCAGGCGCCCTCCTTCAGCACCCGTGACACCAACTCCCGCTGTTCGTCGGTGAGCCGGGGGTCCGCCGCGTACACCGTGCGGCCGTCCACCGTGATCTCGTAGCGGAAGCCGTCCGGGACGCCCGCCGGTGGCGTGTCCTGGCCGGACGCGAGGGCGCGTCCGGCCAGGGCCTGCCACTCGTCGGCGTCGGGCCGGCCCGAGGTGTCCACCTCGGCCCGGCGTTCGATGCCCGCGAAACCGCCCGTGCGCCGCACTTGAATACGCATGGGTCCCTGTCTAGTACGGAACTAGAGCGTGCGCACCCCTACCTCCTCCCAGGCCTTCTGCACGGCCTGGAGTTCGTCGCCCGCCCCGTACCGCTCGCGTGCCGCCTTCACCGTCAGTGTGGCGAAGTCGGCGAACTGGGCGTCCTTCTTCAGCCGGCCGCCGGTGAGCACGTCGTACCAGATCCGGCCGGCCTTCTCCCAGGCGTAGCCGCCGAGGGCGGTGGCCGCGAGGTAGAAGGCGTGGTTGGGGATGCCCGAGTTGATGTGCACGCCGCCGTTGTCGCGGCCGGTGCGGACGTAGTCCTCCATGGTGGCCGGCTGCGGGTCCTTGCCGAGGACGTCGTCGTCGTACGCCGTGCCCGGTGCCTTCATCGAGCGCAGGGCGGTGCCCTGGACGCGTGGCGCGAGGAGCCCGGCGCCGATCAGCCAGTCGGCGTCGGCGGCGGTCTGGCCGAGCGTGTACTGCTTGATCAGCGAGCCGAAGACGTCGGAGACGGACTCGTTGAGCGCGCCGGGCTGCCCGAAGTAGGTGAGGTTGGCGGTGTGCTGGGTGACGCCGTGGGTCAGCTCGTGCCCGATGACGTCGACCGGGATGGTGAAGTCGAGGAAGATCTCGTCGTCGCCGTCGCCGAACACCATCTGCTCGCCGTTCCAGAAGGCGTTGTCGTAGCCCTCCCCGAAGTGCACGGTGGCGTCCAGCGGGAGCCCGTGGTCGTCGATGGAGTGCCGGCCGTACGCCTTCAGGTACAGCTCGAAGGTGGCGCCCAGGCCCGCGTAGGCGCGGTTGACGCTCGCGTCGGAGCCGGGGTCGGAGCCCTCCGCGCGGACGCGGTGGCCGGGCAGGTCCTGGGTGTGCCCGGCGTCGTAGACGGTGCGGTGCGGCTGGTCGGCGGCGGCGCCGGCCGGCGCGGCGACGGCGGGCGCGCCGACGACCGTGGTCAGGCGGCGCTTGGTGCGCTGGTAGGCGTCGTGCTCCAGGGAGCGGCGGGCCGGGCCGGACAGCGCGGGGTCCTCGTGGCGGGCGAGCCGGTCGAGGACGTGTGGCGGCACGATCGTGCAGAAGACGGGCGTCAAGCCCCCGTTGTCGGTCATGTTCGGACCATTGCACTACGTGATGTCGATGTCACTACCTGCCACCATGATTGGTGAAATACCGGGACAGGGAGCGCGACACTCCGTGACCTCATGGTAGGGCGATGTGGTCCGACGCACTTTATGTCCATTTTGTATGGACTCTCGGCACCGGTCCCGCATACTGGGACAGGCCCGCGCCCCCGGAGCGGCTCGGCTAGGCTGCGGAACATCATGCGTTCCTGGCTGCTCCTTCTTAGCTGCCGCGGCGAGGGCCTGTAGTCGAGGCCGACTCCCTCCCCGCGGAGCTTGGCGTTGCGTCGTCGGCCGTCCTTCCGGACCCCTTGAGGAGCCTTACGCATCATGGCCAACCGCCAGCAGCCCAGCCGCATGCCGATCCACAAGTACGGCCGCTACGAGCAGGTCGACATCGCCGACCGCACCTGGCCCGGAAAGCGGATCACCGCCGCCCCCCGCTGGCTCTCGACCGACCTGCGCGACGGCAACCAGTCCCTGATCGACCCGATGTCGCCCGAGCGCAAGCGCCGGATGTTCGACCAGCTGGTCGCGATGGGCTACAAGGAGATCGAGGTCGGCTTCCCCGCGTCCGGCCAGACCGACTTCGACTTCGTGCGCTCCATCATCGAGGAGGAGGGCGCGATCCCCGAGGACGTGACCGTCTCCGTCCTCACCCAGGCCCGCGAGGACCTGATCGAGCGGACCGTGGAGTCCCTGAAGGGCGCCCGCCGGGCCACCGTCCACCTGTACAACGCGACCGCGCCGGTCTTCCGCCGCGTCGTCTTCCGCGGCTCCAAGGACGACATCAAGCAGATCGCCGTCGACGGCACCCGCCTGGTGATGGAGTACGCCGAGAAGCTGCTGGGACCGGAGACGGAGTTCGGCTACCAGTACAGCCCCGAGATCTTCACCGACACCGAGCTGGACTTCGCCCTGGAGGTCTGCGAGGCCGTCATGGACGTCCACCAGCCGGGCCCGGGCCGCGAGATCATCCTCAACCTGCCCGCCACCGTGGAGCGTTCGACCCCCTCCACGCACGCGGACCGCTTCGAGTGGATGCACCGCAACCTCTCCCGCCGCGAGTACGTCTGCCTGTCCGTCCACCCGCACAACGACCGCGGCACGGCCGTCGCCGCGGCCGAGCTGGCGCTGATGGCCGGCGCCGACCGCGTCGAGGGCTGCCTGTTCGGGCAGGGCGAGCGCACCGGCAACGTCGACCTGGTCACCCTGGGCATGAACCTGTTCTCCCAAGGCGTCGACCCGCAGATCGACTTCTCCGACATCGACGAGATCCGCCGTACGTGGGAGTACTGCAACCAGATGGAGGTCCACCCGCGCCACCCGTACGTGGGCGACCTGGTCTACACGTCCTTCTCCGGCTCCCACCAGGACGCCATCAAGAAGGGCTTCGACGCCATGGAGGCCGACGCCGCGGCCCGGGGCGTCACCGTGGACGACATCGAGTGGGCCGTGCCGTACCTGCCGATCGACCCCAAGGACGTCGGCCGCTCCTACGAGGCCGTCATCCGCGTCAACTCCCAGTCCGGCAAGGGCGGTGTCTCCTACGTCCTGAAGAACGACCACAAGCTGGAACTGCCGCGCCGGATGCAGATCGAGTTCTCCAAGATCATCCAGGCGAAGACGGACGCCGAGGGCGGCGAGATCACGCCGAAGGACATCTGGGCCGTCTTCCAGGACGAGTACCTGCCGAACCCGGACAACCCGTGGGGCCGCGTCCAGCTGAAGACCGGGCAGTCGACGACCGACACCGACGGGGTGGACACCCTGACCGTCGAGGCCACCGTCGACGGCGAGGACACCGTCCTGACCGGCTCCGGCAACGGTCCGATCTCGGCCTTCTTCGACGCCCTCCAGTCCGTCGGTGTCGACGTACGCCTGCTGGACTACCAGGAGCACACGATGAGCGAGGGCGCCTCCGCGCAGGCCGCCTCGTACATCGAGTGCGCCATCGGCGACAAGGTCCTGTGGGGCATCGGCATCGACGCGAACACCACGCGCGCCTCGCTGAAGGCGGTCGTCTCCGCCGTCAACCGCGCCGGCCGCTGACGCCCGCGCACCACCCGATCCGGGGCCCCGGCCGTGCGGTACCGACGGCCGGGGCCCCGTCGGTTCTCGGCCACCGCGCACCCCAGGTCACGGAAAGGTCTCTTCCGGGTACTGACTCAGCCTCCGTGATGTGGCTAACATCACGCCAGTGCGGCGATGTTGCCGCGCGGTTACGGAGGTGCGACGTGCTGCCAGTACGGGGACGAGACGGCCGAGCCGCCAGGGCTGCGCGCATCCTGGGCACCCGCACCGCGTGGACCCCCGCCGGGGACGGCGACTTCTACTGCCCCGGCTGCGGCGGCGACCGCAACTACCAGCGGCTCACCGGGCGCCGCCGCCTCACCGTGCTGGGCGTGCCCGTGCTGCCCCGCGGGTCGGCCGGACCGGTCGTGGAGTGCGCGGCCTGCCACCGGCACTACGGCCCCGACGTCCTGGACCACCCCACCACCCGCCGCTTCTCCGCGATGCTCCGCGACGCCGTGCACACCGTCGCCCTCGCCGTCCTCGCCGCGGGCGGCACCGGCTCCCGTACGGCCCTGGAGGCGGCCGCCACCGCCGTCCGCGCGGCCGGCTTCGCCGACTGCACCGAGGACCAGCTGGCCGCCCTGGTCGAGGCCCTCACCCTGGACACCGGCCGCTTCTTCGAGCAGCCGGGCAGCGCGAGCCTCACCATAGAGCTGCACGAGGCCCTGGACCCGCTCGCCCCGCACCTGGCCCCCGCCGGCCGCGAGGCGCTCCTCGTCCAGGCCGCCCGCATCGCCCTCGCCGACGGCCCCTACACCCCGGCCGAACGCGACGCCCTCGCCACGGTGGGCGCGGCCCTCACCATCTGCGCCGACGACGTGACCCGCCTCCTGACAGCAGCCCGAACCCCGTCCTGACCCCGTTCGGCCTGCCCGGCCCCGGCGCGGCCTGCTCGGGTTTGCCCGGCCCGGCTCCGCCTGCCCGGCCTGTTCGGCCGCTCGGACCGCCCGGTTGGGAACCGGCCGGGGCACTGCCGCACGGGTTCCTGTCGTCAGCGGGACGGCGTAGGGCGGCCCCCGGTTCCGTACCGCGCCGTCCGGCCGCCTGTGCGGCGCGCACGGTTCCGGCCTTCCTCGGCCGGGGCCTCCGGGTGTCCGCGGTCGCCGTGGCGGGGCCGGGGGTCCGTCGGGCGCGGGTGCCTCTCGGGGCGGGTGCGCTGGGTGCCGGCGTCCGTGTGGCCCGTGTGGGGCTCCGCCCTGCTCCCTCCGTGGAGGCACGCCGAGCCGCCGCCGTACGGGTGCCTGTCCGGCGCACGGCTCGTCCCCCCTCTGGCCGGGGCCGCCCGGTGGCTGCCGGTTCGCGTGGCGGGCCCTGCTCGCCTCCTGGGCATGGTCCGCGTGGACGCGTCGGGCCGCGCTCCCGGTGGGGGCCTGCCGAGTCGCTCGTCGTACGGCGGCTGACGTCCACTTGACCGCCGTCCGGCCGGTCGGTTGCCTCCCACCGGGCGCTTCCCCGGCTCGCCGGGCCTGCTCCTCGACCGAGCGGGCCGACCGGGTTCGAAGCGCCGACGGCGTTCGCGTGGTCGCCCCGGATTCCGGCAGGGACTCGTGTGGGTGGTTGTCGGGGGATCGGGGCGGGGCGGCGGGGGATGCGGGCAGGATCGGGGGGTGAGCGTGCTGTGCCGTTGGGTCCTCGTCGGGCTGGTGCTCCTGGGACTGGTCCCGGTGCCCGCGTACGCCTCGTCCGCCGGGTGTGTCTCCTCCGTGCCCTACCTCTCCGGGCGAGGCGGATACGCCGCGTACCGGATTCCCGCGGTGGTCGTCACCCGGCAGGGCACCGTGCTGGCCTTCGCCGAGGGCCGGCGGGACGGCGCGGGGGACACCGGGGACATCGACGTCGTCCTGCGCCGCTCCACCGACGGCGGCTGCACCTGGGGCCCGCCGGCGGTGGTGGCCGCCGGGCGGGGTGACACCCGGGGCAACCCGGCACCGGTGGTCGACCCGCGTACCGGCGCGGTCGTGCTGGTGACCTGCGGCAACAGCGGCGCCGTCACCCAGGCGCAGATCACGCGCGGCGAGGTCCCCCCGGAGCGGGGCCGCCGGGTGTTCGTGCAGCTGAGCCGGGACGACGGCCGGCACTTCACGGCGCCCCGGGACATCACGGCCGGGGTGACGCGGCCGGGCTGGCGCTGGTACGCCACCGGCCCCGGTCACGCCGTCGCCCTCACCCGGGGTCCGCACGCCGGCCGCCTCCTCGTCCCCGCCAACCACTCCGCCGCCCCGCCCGCCGGTTCCCCCGACACCGGGCAGGAGCCCCGCTACCACGGCGGCCACGCCCTCTACAGCGACGACTCCGGCCGCACCTGGCACCTGGGCTTCGTGGACGCCGGCTACGACGGGGTGACCAACGCCGACGAGACCACCGCCGCCGAGCTGGCCGACGGCCGCGTGTACCTCGGCTCCCGCGACCAGGACGGCACCGCCCCCGGCAACCGTCTGGACAGCTACTCGTCCGACGGCGGACGCACCCTGGACCGCCCCTACGCCGTCCAGCCGACCCTGGACGCCGTCCCGGTGGTCCAGGGCAGCGTCCTGCGCCCCGCGGGCCCCGGCGCCCCGCTGCTGTTCTCCGCGCCCTCCGTGCCGACCGCCCGCCGCGCCCTGGCCCTGTGGTCCAGCACGGACGCCGGGCACACCTTCACCCGGCTGCTCACCCTCGCGGACCGCCCGGCCGCCTACTCGGACCTGACCCAGCCCGACCCCGGGACGATCGGTGTCCTGTACGAGACCGGGAGTCAGAGCCCGTACGAGTCACTGGAGTTCCGCAGGCTGCCGCTGCCGCTGTCCTGAGGGCCGGGGTCCAGCAGTCCGGCCGCCGCCAAAAACCTGCCGACCCTGTCGACCTCCTCGCCGGACAGCGGCACCTGCGGCTCGGCCGTCACCGGGCAGTCGATGACGCCCCGCAGGTGCAGCGCCGCCTTGAACGCGCCCAGCGCCGACGAGCTGCCGCCCATGCGCGCCGGGTCCCCCACCCCGGTCAGCCCGAACAGCGCGCACAGCCGCTCCTGTTCGGCCCGTGCGCCCTCCGTGTCACCGGCCCGGCACCGCCGGTACAGGCGGACGTAGCCGTGCGGGTCGACGTTGGCCAGCCCCGGCACCGCCCCGTCGGCGCCCAGCGCCAGCGCCGCGTCGGCGATCAGCTCGGAGCCGGTCAGCACGCTGAAGCCGGGGTGGGCGCGGGCGCCGGTGACGACCTCCCGGAAGGCCGCCAGGTCCCCGCTGGAGTCCTTCACCCCGGCCAGCACCCCGTCCCCGGCGAGCCCCAGCAGCAGCTCGGCCGGAAGCTTGCTGTGCACGGCGGCGGGGATGTCGTAGGCGATGACCGGGACGGGGCTGGCGGCGGCGATCCGGCGGTAGTGGTGGACGATCTCCGCGGGGTGGGTGCGGGCGTAGAAGGGCGCGGTGACGACGACGGCCTGCGCGCCGGCCGCGGTGACCGCCGCCACGTGTTCGAGCACCCGGGGGGTGGTCATGTCGATGGCGCCCGCGAGGACGGGCAGCTGCCCGGCCACGTGGGCCGTCACGGCCGCCACCACCTGGCGGCGCTGCGCGTCCGTCAGGAAGGCCGCCTCCGACGTGGAGCCGAGCAGGAACAGCCCGTGCACCCCGCCCTCGACGAGGTGGTCGACCAGGCGCAGCAGTGAGGGGACGTCCACCTCGCGTTCCGGTGTCAGGGGTGTGCAGACGGGCGGGACGACACCGGTGAGCGGGGCGGGAAAGGTCATCGGGGCTCCTGGCGCGCGGGGTCGGGGGCCGGCTGGTCCTCCTCCACAGGATGGTGGCAGCGGTAGCGGTGCCCGGGGTGCGACGCGGCCGTGAAGTCGGGCATGGCCGCGGCGCACACCTCGTCCGCCCTCCAGCAGCGGGTGCGGAACGGGCAGCCGCTCGGCGGGCGGGTCGCCGAGGGCACGGGCCCGGTCAGCGGGATCGGTTCGACGGGGTGCAGCAGGCCGGGCGTGGCCGAGAAAAGGGCGCGGGTGTACGGGTGCCGGGCCGCGCCGGTGACCCGGTCGGCCGGGGTCTCCTCCACGATCCGGCCGAGGTACATGGTGATCACCCGGTCGCTCATCCGCCGTACCGTCTGGATGTCGTGGGATACGAACACCAGGGCCAGACCGAGGCGTTCGCGCAGGTCGAGCAGGAGGTTGAGGATCTGCGCGCGGACCGACACGTCCAGGGCGCTGGTCGGTTCGTCGGCGACGAGCAGGGCGGGTTCCAGCGCCAGCGCGCGGGCGATGGCGACGCGCTGGCGCTGCCCGCCGGACAACTGCCCGGGGACGGCGTCGGCAAGGGCCCCGGGCAGGCCGACCAGGCCCATCAACTCCCGCACCCGTTCCTCGCGTCCGGCCCGGGTGCCGCGTCCGTGGACGTCCAGCGGGTCGCGCAGGACGCGGCGGACGGTCAGCCGGCGGTTGAGGGCCGTCGACGGGTCCTGGAAGACCATGCCGACGCCCGCGCCCACCGTGGCCCGGCGTTCGGCGGGCGGCATCGTCCACAGGTCCCGGCCCCGGAACGCCACCGTTCCGCGCACGGGCCGTTCGACGCCGACGAGCACCTTGGCCAGCGTCGACTTCCCGCACCCCGACTCGCCGACCACGCCGACCGTCTCACCGGCGCCGACGCGCAGGGTGGCGCCGGTCAGCGCGTACACCCGGTCGCGCCGGAACAGGCCGCCCCCGCGCGCCCGGTGGACGACGTGCGCGTCCCGTACCTCGACGACGGCCGTCACGGGCGGGCCTCCTCGCTCTGCGCCGACGTCAGGTCCACCGCCGGGTGGTGGCAGGCGGCCGTGTGCGCTGGGGTGCCCGCGAGGACCGGGGCGGTCGTACGGCACACCTCGCCGGCCAGCGGGCAGCGGTCGGCGAACCGGCAGCCCGGGGGGAACCCGGCGGGAGCCGGTACGACCCCTTTGATCTGGGCCAGGCGGTCCTCGGCGGACTCCAGCGACAGCACGGCGGCGAGCAGGCCGCGCGTGTAGTGGTGGGCCGGAGCGGCCACCAGGTCGGCGGTGACACCGCTCTCCACGATCTGCCCGCCGTACATGACCACCACCCGGTCGGTGACGTCGGCGACCAGCGCGAGGTCGTGCGAGACCAGGAGCAGCGCGAAGCCCAGCTCACCGCGCAGCCGCAGCAGCAGCTCCATCACCTGGGCCTGCACGGTGACGTCCAGGGCGGTGGTGGGTTCGTCGGCGACGATCAGGCCGGGCTCGCGGGAGAGGGCCATGGCGATGAGGACGCGCTGGCGCTGCCCGCCGGACAGTTCGTGCGGGTAGCTGCGCAGGGTGCGTTCCGGGTCCAGCCCGACCAGCGTCAGCAGCTCGCGCGGGCTGCGGCGGCCCCCGCGCCGGACCAGCTGCGCCAGCTGGGCGCGGACGGTCATGCCGGGGTTGAGGGCGGACAGGGCGTCCTGGTGGACCATGGCCATCTCGTGGCCGAGGAGACGCCGCCGGGCCCGCGCCGGTTCGGTGAGCAGGTCCCGCTGCCGGAACCGCACCTGGCCCCGCACCCGCGCCCCGGCGGGCTGGAGACCCATGACGGTCAGCGCGGTCAGCGACTTCCCGCAGCCCGACTCGCCGACCAGTCCCAGCACCTCCCCGGGGTACACCTCGAAACCGACCCCGGCCACCACGTCCACGCCCCGATGCCGGTCCGGGAAGCCGACGGTGAGGTTCTCCACGGCGAGCACCGGCTGCCCGTCCCGGGCGGGCAGCGGCCGGGCCCGGGCGCGCAGCCGCCCGGCGGCCTCGGCGAGGCCCGGCAGCTCCACCACCTCGCCGCTGCCGGGCTCGGGTGTCTCCAGCCGGTCCGCCGGCGCCGCCGGTTCACGGGGCGCGGGCGCCGCCCAGGCGTCGGAGACGCCCTCGGCCAGGATGTTCAGCGACAGCACGGTGAGCAGGATGAGCAGCCCGGGGAAGACGGTGGCCCACCAGCCGCCGGTCAGCACCATGTTCTTGCCGTCGGCGATGACACTGCCCCACGACGGGTCGGGGGGCCGTACGCCCGCGCCGATGAAGGACAGCGACGCCTCGAACACGATGGCCTCGGCGACCTGGACGGTGCAGAACACCAGCACCGGGGCGGCGCAGTTGACGGCCACGTGCCGCAGCACGATGTGCCGGGTGCGGGCGCCGATGACCCGTTCGGCGGTGACGTAGTCCTCGCCGTACTGGGCCAGGACGTTGGCGCGGACCACGCGGGCCACCGGCGGGGTGAACAGGAACGCGAGGGCGCAGATCAGCACGCCGATCCCGCCGCCGAACACGGCGACGAGCACGGCCGCGAGGGCGATGCCGGGGAACGCCATCACCACGTCGAGGCAGCGCATCAGCGTCTCGTCGACGGATCTGCGGGAGGTGGCGGCGAGCGCCCCGAGCAGGGCCCCGGCGACCAGGGCGAGCCCGGTGGCGCCCAGGCCGATGGCGAGGGACCACCGGGCGCCGTACATGAGCCGGCTCAGGATGTCCCGGCCCAGGCTGTCCTGCCCCATCCAGTGCGCGGCGGACGGCTGCCCGGTGCCGCCGGCCGGGTCCTGCTGGTCCAGCGGGTCGTGCGGGGCGAGCAGCGGAGCCAGTACGGCGACCAGGACGACCAGGGCCAGGAAGCATACGGCGGCCTTCGACGACAGCGGCAGCCGGCGCAGGCCGCGCAGTCGGACGCCGGGCCGGGAGAGCCGCTCGGTGAGAGCCGCGCGCGTGATCATCAGCCCGTCCTCAGACGTGGGTTGACCAGCAGGTACAGGAGGTCGATGACGAGGTTGACGACGACGAACCCGGTGGCGGTGGTCAGGACGACCCCCTGCACGACGGCCGGGTCACCGTTCTGCACGGCGTCGATCATCAGCTTGCCCATGCCGGGCAGGGAGAAGATCGTCTCGATGACGACGGCGCCGCCCAGGAGGTAGCCGACGCGCAGCCCCAGCACGGTCAGCGGGTTGACCAGCGCGTTCCTGAGGACGTTCCGGCCGACCACCACCCGGGGCGGCAGTCCGCTGCCGATCGCGGTGCGCACGTAGTCCTTGTCCAGCTCCTCCACGACCGACGTCCGTACGATCCGGGTCAGCTGCGCGGCCACCGGCAGGGACAGCGCGACGGCGGGCAGGGTCATGGTCCGCAGCCAGCCGGTGACGGAGTCGGCGGGGTTGACGTAGCCGCCGGTCGGGAACCAGCCCCGGTCGACGGCCAGGTACTGGATCATCAGCAGCGCCAGCCAGAACCCCGGCGCCGCCACCCCGACCAGCGAGACGACCCGGACGACCTGGTCAGGCACCCGGTCCCGGTACACGGCCGCCGTCACCCCGCCCGCCAGCGCCACCACCACCGCCAGCGCGAGCCCGAGGAAGGTCAGCTGGAGGGTGAGCGGCAGCGCGGTGGCGACCTGGCCGGCCACCGGGGAGCGGGTCAGGGCGCTGGTGCCGAGGTCACCGTGGAGCAGGTCGCCGACGAAGTGGACGTAGCGCACGGGCAGCGGGTCCAGCAGCCCGTTGCGCGCCCGGAAGTCGTGCAGCTGCCGGGGGGTCGGATTGGCGCCCTGGAAGAACGCGGACGCCGGGTCGGCGTCCGAGAACCGCATCACCAGGAAGACGAACAGCACGATGCCGAGGAGCAGCGGTACGAGCAGGACGATACGGCGGAGCAGGATACGTACGACGGCCGTCATGCCGTCAGGCCCAGCGCGCGCGCAGGAGGTTGACGCCCGGGTACGGCTGGGCCCGTATCCCGGTGAGCCTGCGCGGGTCCCAGGCCGTCATCAGCTCGTTGTGCACCACCGGGTACAGCACGGCCTGTTCGGCGACCACGTCGATGTAGTCCTGCACCATGGCTTTCTTCCTCGCCGGGTCGGGTTCCCGGGTCGCCCGGTCCATGTCCTTGAACAGCCGCCGGGCGACGGGGTCGTCGGCCCACCGGGTGTAGCGCATCCAGAGATTCTGGGGCCCGTAGTTGTAGTGCATGATCAGGTCCGCGTCGAGCCCGAACTGGTTGGGGTTGGAGGCGGCGGCGACGACCTGGTAGTCCCGCTTCTGGTCCATCTTGGTGAAGACGGCCGTGGTCTCCTGCGGGGCGAGGGTGGTCCTCACGCCGACGGCGTCCCACGAGGCCTTGACGGTGGGCAGGCAGTCGACGATCCAGCTGACGTTGACGGCGAGGATCTCCACCTCGAGGTTCTTCACCCCGGCGGCCTTCAGCAGCGCCTTCGCCCTCGCCGGGTCGTACCCGTAGACGGTTTTCGCCGGCCGGTAGCCGGGATTGCCCTCGTCGAGGAAGGAGGACGCGGGCCTCCCGTGCCCCTTGAGCGCCACCCGCACCATCTTCTCGCCGTCGATGGCGTAGTGCAGCGCCTGGCGCACCCGCACGTCGTCGAAGGGCTTGTGCCGGGTGTTGAACATCAGGAAGAGGTTGTTCATCCCGGCGCCGCCCGCCACCTTCAGCCCGCCCTGCTCCAGGCGCGGGATGTTGGCGTAGGGGACGTTGTCGGCGATCTGGGCGCCGGCGTCGGTCCCCGAGATCTTCGCGACGCGCGAGGCCGCGTCCACGATGGTGAGCCAGTTCATACGCTTGAAGGCGGGCTTGCGGGGGCCGTTGTAGGCGGTGAACGCCTCGAAGGTGGTGTTGGACTTCGGGTGGTGCGCGGTCTGCCGGTACGGCCCCGAGCCGACCGCCAGCCCCCGGACCGCCTCGTCCCAGGCGCCGGGCCGGGAGAAGACGTGCTTCGGCATGATCTTGGCGAGGGTGAGCCGGGCGAGCCCGTCGGGGAACGGGAACCTCAGCACCAGCTCGACCGTGCGCGCGTCGACCTTCCTCACGCTGTCCAGCCAGCCGGCGAAGAAGCCCTTGGCGAGGGTCTCGGTGTGCGGGTCCAGGATGCGGTCGAAGACGAACACGACGTCGTCGGCGGTGACGGGCCTGCCGTCGTGGAAGGTGGCGCCCGGCCGCAGCGCGAACCGCCAGCGGGTGGCGCCTGGATCCTCCGGCACCTCGGTGGCCAGCGCGGGATACGGCACCCGGCTGATCGGGTCGGTGTCCAGCAGCCCCTCGTAGATGTGATGGTTGGCTGCCATCGCGAACGCCGACGCGGTCTGCGTCGGGTCCCAGCTGCCGTCGTTGCCGTACCCGATCACGGCGGTCAGCGTCCGCTCCTTGCCGCTGCCCCCGTGCCCGGTGTCGTTCGTGGACTGCGGCCCGCCGGAACAGGCGGCCAGCGCCGCGCCCGCCCCCAGCGCCCCGGCGCCCCTCAGGAACGACCGGCGGCGCGGCGCCGGTACACCGGGAATCACGTCGTCGCGCACGGGTCCTCCAGCAAGTCGTCGGGGAGGGGCGGGAGATACGACGTCCTACGTCCTACGTCCGATCGGTAGCGCGACCATAAGAGGGGTGGCGGAGGCGGTCAAGACGACTCACACGGACAGCCCAGCGCATCGGAGGCCGGGCCGACGGCAACCGGGCTGTTGAGTCGGTGTGCTCAGGCGGTCAGGGCGCCGACGAACTCCGCCCAGGCGGGGGCCCCGACCACCAGCACGGCCCCACCGGGAACCTTGCTGTCCCGGACGGGCACGACACCGGGGACGCCGTCGGCCACCTCGACGCAGTTGCCGCCCTCGCCGTTGCTGTAGCTGCTCTTGAACCAGTCGGCGTTGCTCAGGTCGTACTGCTGCATCGTCTGTGATCCTCAGCCGCCGACTCGACCAGGGCGAGGGACGCCTCCGGCGACAGCGCGGCGACCCTGAGCAGATCGTATGCGCGCTGTGCCCGCTTCACCACAGCCGGATCGTCCATCAGCATCCCCGAGAACGAGGTCTCCGTATAGGCGACGGGCGGTGCGTCCTCGAAGGCCATGAGCCGCAGGTCTCCCGTCATCCCGGCGAAGGCTCCAGCCGCGTACGGGACCACCGTCACCCACACCGTGCGCTCCCGCATCAGCCCGGCGATCTGGCGCAGTTGCTCGGCCATGGCCCGGGGACCGCCCACGGGGATGCGCAGGAGGTTCTCGTGCAGGATCACCCAGTACTCGGGCCGGGTGGCGTCCTTCAGGATGTGTCCGCGTTCCAGTCGGGCGCCGACGATCTCCTCGACGTACTCGTCGGTGACGAACGGGTTGGCCGCGACGGTCACCGCCTCCGCGTACGCCCGGGTCTGCAACAGCCCCGGCACCGCGGTCGGCGCGAACTCGCAGATCCTGGTCGCCACCCGCTCCAGCTCCACGACCTCGGCGAAGTACTCCGCGTACCGCCGGTCGTCGATGAGCTTGCGGCACAGCCGCTCGAAAATACCGTCGGTTTGCAGGACCTCGTCGATTCGCCGGGTGATGTCCAGCTGGGGTTTTCGAATGGCCTGCTCGAACTGTCCGATGTATGCACCGGAGACGAAGACCCGGGCTCCCAGCTCCACCTGGGTGATTCCGGCGTCCTCCCGTCGTCTCTTCAGCTCGGCGCCGAAGAACTCCCAGACCGCCTGACGCGAACCGTTGGCCATGGCCAACCTCCCTCGGCTGCCACGCCTTTGTAGGGCGCGGGCGATTGCCGAGTGTAGATGCGGAACGTCACCCTGGGTGCACGAAGCGTGAAATCGGGAAAGGCAGGGGAACAGAGTGAAGGCTCTCGAAGAGGCGGAGGAGACGTTGCGGGAACTGCGGGTGGCGCTCGAGAAGGCCGGGGTCGTTCTCCCGTCGCTGGGACTCGACCCGGTGAGTCTGGCGAGAGAGGTGCCCTGCCCGCTGGTGGAGCTGGGCCGCTGCTCGGTGGAGACCGCGCGGAGCCTCACGGCGGCGCTGACGGCGTCCCCGGGGGTGGCGCGGTGATGCCTCCGGCCGGCAGCCATGTGGTCGACACGCGTACCGGCCGGGTCGGCATCGTCATGGGGCACGAGGGGCCGTACGTGCAGGTGCGGCCCTACGGCGGGGGCCGGGAGTGGGACGCCGAGCCGGAGGCGCTGCGCGGGGCGACCACGGCCGAGCGGCTGAGCGCGGCCACGGCGTATGCCAACGCCCGCAGCCGCGGAGAGACGCTGTAGCGGTGCGAGGGAGCCCGCGCTTCCCACGATTCACCTGTTACGTCGCGCAGCGTCCCGTCGTACTTCACAGCATCGAAGGAAGCTCTACGGTCTTCGTCTCCGGGTCTACTTCCTTTTACGGGCTTGGGTGACTCCGAAGGCGATGAAGGCGAGGATGGCGATGCCGAACAGGACCCAGAGCGGGGCGCCATCCATCCCCTTGTAGGCCAACACGGTTTGATCGGAGGACGGTCGCATGACGACTGCCTTTCCGGGGGATGCGGGTTCAAGTGGTGGTGCCATGAGGGTGCACTTACGGTCTCACCGCTGCGATGAACCTTGTCGAGGCCCACGCACCATGAGCACCGGCAGGATGAGACCACAAGACCCGATGACCGATCAGTGTTCCTCCGTCTACTTACCGCGCCTGGCGCGCAACGCCCAGACGACGAAGGCGACTACGATCAATGCGAGAATCGCGATGGTGAACGTAGTGTTCTTGAAAGGGCCTCCGCCAGGGAAGATGACGCTCAGCACCTCATGATTCGGTACCATTTATCCTCCGATTGCTTCGATTTGCCTGTTCACGTGGTGGCCTCGTCGAACGCTTGCGAGGCCTTGTTTCCGACGACATTCGCGGCAACGGCGCATACCGGCGCGGCCGTGCCACCGGTCAGGTAGTCGCAACGAGGTGACGCGGTTGACGTCGTCGTAGGTGAAGGCCGTCACCCGCCCCTCGGCGGTCATGATCTTGTCGAGCCGGCCGGAGCTGTCGTAGCCGAAGGCGACCGTCTTGCCCTCGGTGTCGGTGGTGGCGGCCAGGTTGCCGTCGGAGTCCACGTCGTAGACGGCGGTGCGGCCGGTGTTGTCCTTCGCCTGCCACTGCGAGGGGAAGGTCTTGTCCAGCTCGATCCACCGGCCGGAACGGGTCTCGGTGAGCTTGAAGCCGCCGCTCGTGGTCTGGGTGACGGTGATGCTGCCGTGGTTGCGGTCGGTGACCTTCGTCAGCGTCCCGCCGGGGTTGTACGACTCCTTCGAACCCGACTTCCACTTCGTCAGCGTGTACGTGCCGTCGGAGTTCTTCTTCAGGTCCTCGGAGTAGCCCTTGGGGGTGGTGAAGGAGCCGTCACTGTTCTTCTTGAAACGGACCGTCGCGCCGGAGGCGTCGTAGAGGACGGCCTCGCCGCTGGAGAGGGACAGGTAGCGCTCGTACTGCTGCCACCAGCGCTGGGTGACCCGCCCGTACGGCGCGTCCAGCGAGTTGTAGGTCCGGGCCAGCCTGAGGCCCTGGCCGACGCCGGCGATGTCGAAGTCCGTCGCCGTCAGCATCAGGTTGCCGGTCGAATAGTCGATCTTCGCGGTCAGCGCGTCCGTGACGGCGAAACTGGTGTAGCGGTGCCAGGGCACATCGCCCTGCCCCTCAGGGACCAGATTCAGCACCGACGTCTCCGCCGCGACCCCCGCTGACTGCGCCGCCTTGCCCGACGCGGCACCCTTGGCGTGCGCCCGCTGCTCGCGCAGCCACCGCAGATACCCCTCGTCCGTCGGGTTCTTGGCCGGTTTCGACTTCACCGGCCGGTTCGCCCCCACCTTCACCGGCGGCATCGCGAAGTCGGGACTGTCCTTGCCCCAGACCGACACCGGCTTGCCGTCGGCGGCGGCCGCGTTCGCGGCCGGCAGCACGGCCGCGGCCAGCGCCGCCGTCACCACCGCGACAGCGGCAGCCGAACCTGATCTTTTCCGGGCACGCCTGAAAGACGTGCCGAAGGCACGTGTGCGCATGGCTTCCCCCCACAGGAAGACAGACCCCGGCGACCCCAGCGGTCACCGGGCCCGCACACGTTGCCACAGGATTCGCACAGACGTCCGGGCCGTTCCCGGCGATCTCCTCCACACACGGGCCGGAATCCGCCCCTCCTGTTCAGCGGGGCAAATGCGGCCGAAAAGGGATCACCGCGTGCCCGCCATCGCGTCCGGCGGGTGATGAACCGGCGGCGATGCGAGCGCGGACGGCCGAAAACGTGAGGGTGGATCGCGGAGGACCATGAGCCCTCGGTCGCGGCACCGGTCGGCGGACAGCACGGGTCCCCGGCGCGTGGCGCCGGGGACCCGTGGTGCGCGTGGTGCCGCGGTCCTCCGGTCAGCGCTCCGTCGTCGCGCCGCCCTCGTAGGAACGTCGCACCGCGTCGGCGGCCTTGTCCGTCTGGGCGTCGTACTTATCGCCCGTGCGCTCGTCGACCATGCGCTCGGCGCCCGCGACGCCCTTGTCGGCCTGGTCCGGGTGGCTCTTCGCCATCTCCTTGGCCTTGTTGGCCATGTCACCCAGCTTGCCCATGGGGTACCTCCTGTGAGCTTGCGTGCGTCGTGCCAGGACAACGGGTACCCGCTGACTCCCGTCTCTCACGGTGTGTTCGACCACCGGGTCGAGCCGTCGGGGGCCGGGTGCCGCGCGGAGACGGCCTAGCCGCGCGGCGGGGACGCCGGCGTGACCGGGGCGAGGCGGTAGGCGTCCCCGTGAGCGGTGACGCGGCCGGCGGTCGGCGGCGGGAAGTGCGTGCCGAGGACGAGGGCGCCGGTACCGGCGAGCGAACCGAGCAGCCCGCGGCGGGTGTTCTCGACGAGGGCCGGGTCGATGTCGACGCAGCTGCCGATGCCGGGGTGGGCGAACTGCACGGGGTGGTGCACGCAGTCGCCGGTGACGACCGCCCGCTCGTCGCCGTCCGTGAGGTCGACGGCGACATGGCCGGGGGTGTGGCCTGGGGTGGGCAACAGCTTCACGCCGGGGACCACTTCGGTGCCGTCCTCGGCGACGTCGACGAGGTCGAGCAGTCCGGCGTCCTCGACCGGCAGGACGGAGTCCCGGAACATCTGCCTGCGCGGTTCGTCCATGGTCCGGGCCGCCCAGAACTCGCGTTCCGCGCGGGAGGTGAGATAGCGGGCGCGGGGGAACGTGGGCACCCGGGTGCCGTCCTGCTCGCGGGTGTTCCAGCCGACGTGGTCGGTGTGGAGGTGGGTGAGGATCACCAGGTCGACGGTGTCCGGGGTGAATCCGGTGGCCGCCAGCCGGTCGAGGCAGTCGGTGCGCAGGTCGTCCAGGCGGGGTTGGCCCGGGGCTTGCCGTTGCCGATGCCGGTGTCCACCAGGATGCGCAGGCCCCCGGTCTCGACCGCGAAACTGTGGCTGTGGAGGCGGACCACGTGCTCGGCGTCCGCGAAGTCGGGCCGGAGCCGGGTCTGACGGGCGACGACGTCCGGGGTGGCGTCGGGCAGGAGCCAGGGGCCGGTCGCGGGGTTCGTCATGCGCGGGTATCTCCTTCGGGGTGGATCGGACGACCGAGCCGGCTGCTCCCGGCCACGGCGGGGGAGGGGGGCAGGAGCGCCGCGGGGGCCGGCAGCGCGGCGGCCGGGGCAGGGCCCGTGGGCCGTGTGCGGCGGGCCGTGGCGGGAGCGCCGGGTGCCCGGCCGGTCCGCGGCGGTCCGCACCGTGCGGTGCGGGGCGCCCGCCACCGCTCGCGCGGCGACCCGGTGGGCAGGGAGGGCGAGGTACGGCACCACGGCCGACCCTACCCGTGCGACGGGGCCGACGATCAGCACCGTACGGCCGGACCGACCGGCACCGTACGAACCGCCCGGGCCGCTTCCCGCATGGGAGAGAATGGTGGCATGAGTCTGTTCCGCGACGACGGCATCGTGCTGCGCACCCAGAAGCTGGGTGAGGCGGACCGGATCATCACCCTGCTCACCCGCGGGCACGGGCGCGTGCGGGCCGTGGCGCGCGGGGTGCGGCGCACCAAGTCGAAGTTCGGGGCCCGGCTGGAGCCGTTCTCCCACGTGGACGTGCAGTTCTTCGCGCGGGGCAGCGAGCTGATCGGGCGCGGGCTGCCGCTGTGCACCCAGAGCGAGACGATCGCGCCGTACGGCGGGGGGATCGTCACCGACTACGCGCGGTACACGGCGGGCACCGCCATGCTGGAGACGGCCGAGCGGTTCACGGACCACGAGGGGGAGCCGGCCGTGCAGCAGTACCTGCTGCTGGTCGGTGCCCTCAGGACCCTCGCCCGCGGCGAGCATGCCCCCCACCTCGTCCTCGACGCCTTCCTGCTGCGCTCCCTCGCGGTCAACGGGTACGCGCCCAGCTTCGGCGACTGCGCACGCTGCGGCATGCCCGGCCCGAACCGGTTCTTCTCCGTGGCCTCGGGCGGCTCCGTCTGCGTCGACTGCCGGGTGCCCGGCAGCGTCGTGCCGTCCCCGCAGACCCTGATTCTGCTGGGGGCGCTGCTTACGGGAGACTGGGAGACGGCGGACGCGTGCGAGGCGCGGTACGTCCGCGAGGGCAGCGGACTGGTGTCCGCCTACCTGCACTGGCATCTGGAGCGCGGGCTGCGCTCCCTGCGGTACGTAGAGAAGTAGTCCACGGTCGAGGAGACGAGAAGCACATGGTCGTACGCGGGTTCCTGGGGCGCCAGCGGCGCGAGTACACGGCGCCGGAGCCGCATCCGTCCGGTGCCCGCCCGCCGAAGCTGCCGGCCGAGCTGGTACCGGAGCACGTCGCGATCGTCATGGACGGCAACGGGCGGTGGGCGAAGGAGCGGGGGCTGCCGCGCACCGAGGGGCACAAGGTCGGCGCCGAGCGGGTGCTGGACGTGCTCCAGGGCTCCATCGAGGTCGGTGTGCGCAACATCTCCCTGTACGCCTTCTCCACCGAGAACTGGAAGCGGTCGCCCGACGAGGTCCGCTTCCTGATGAACTTCAACCGTGACTTCATCCGCCGGACCCGCGACCAGCTCGACTCGCTCGGCATTCGGGTGCGCTGGGTGGGCCGGATGCCCAAGCTGTGGAAGTCGGTCGCCAAGGAACTTCAGGTGGCCCAGGAGCAGACCAAGGACAACGACCTGCTCACCCTGTACTTCTGCATGAACTACGGCGGCCGGGCCGAGCTGGCCGACGCGGCGAAGGCCCTCGCCGAGGACGTGAAGGCCGGCCGGCTGGACCCGTCGAAGGTCAACGAGAAGACCCTCCAGAAGTACCTGTACTACCCGGACATGCCGGACGTCGACCTGTTCCTGCGCCCGAGCGGCGAGCAGCGCACCTCCAACTACCTGCTCTGGCAGAGCGCGTACGCCGAGATGGTGTTCCAGGACGTGCTGTGGCCCGACTTCGACCGCCGTGACCTGTGGCGGGCCTGCGTCGAGTTCGCCTCCCGCGACCGGCGTTTCGGCGGTGCCGTCCCGAACGAGGAACTCATCGCCATGGAGGCCGCCATGAAGGGCGACTCCACCTCGTAGCCACCGGTAGTTCACCAGGGCCGCCGAAAATGTGGATCATGAGACGTGTCACCCCTGTCCTCGTCCTCGGCGCCCTGCTGCTCACCGCGCTGCCCGCGCACGCCGCCGACGGCCCCGCCCACCGCGAGAGCTACGGCACCAAGGCGCCGTACGCGCCCCGGCAGAACCCGCGCGACTACCAGAAGCCCCCGGCCGGCTTCGTCCCCGTCCTCACCGAGAACGTCTCCCGGCACGGCTCGCGCGCGGCCACCGACAGCGAGGACGGGGACCTCGTCCTCGCGCTGTGGGACAAGGCCGAGGCGGAGGGGCGACTCACCCGCAAGGGCGAGGAGTTCGGGCCCCGGGTGCGGGCGCTGCTCGCCGCGATGGCGAAGACCGGCTACGGCAACCTCAGCGGGCGCGGCCGGCAGGAGCTGGCCGAGACGGCCGCCCGCATGCAGAAGCGGCTGCCGTCGCTGTTCGCGAAGATCGCCCGCGACGGCGAGAAGATCGACGTCGTCAGCTCCGGCCAGGGCCGGGCGGTGGACAGCGGCAACGTCTTCGCCGACGCCCTCGCCGAGGCCGACCCCGAGCTGAAGCCGCTGATCGGGCCTACCCGCACCGACAAGGACCTGCTGTACTTCCACAAGGCGGCGGGCGGCGCGGCCTACCGCGACTACCTCGCCCACGACCAGCGCCTGAAGGAAACCCTCGACGGCATCACCGGCCAGGACCGGACACGGCAGGCCGCCGACAGCGTCCTGCGGAAGATCTTCACGGACCCCTTCGTCGCACAGATCACCGACCGGACCGGTGCCGCCCAGGCCGTCTACAACCTGTACGCCATCGCCCCCGCGATGAGCGAGGAGAGCCCGGACGGCGCGGGCTGGGGCCTGGAGCGCTACATCTCCCGCTCGGACGCGGCCTGGTTCGGCTACCTCGGCGACGCCGAGGACTTCTACGAGAAGGGCCCCGGCTTCTCCGGCAGCGACATCACCTACAAGATGGCCGGCGTCCTGCTCGACGACCTCTTCAAGCAGGTCGAGGCCAAGCGTGCCGGCACCAGCGACCTCGGGGCCGAGCTGCGCTTCACCCACGCCGAGGAGCTCATCCCGCTGGCCGCGCTGATGGGCCTGCCCGGCAGCACCCGGCCGGCGACGCCGGGGGAGCCGTACACGTACGCCGACAATCCGTGGCGCGGCGCCTCGGTCTCCCCGCTGGGCGCGAACATCCAGTGGGACGTGTTCCGAAAGGGCGGCCGGTACCTGGTCCGCATGCTCTACAACGAGAAGGAGACGGCGTTCAAGGACGGCTGCCGTCCCGTGGCCAGGAACAGCAGCTTCTACGACCTGGACGAACTGGAGCGCTGTTTCGGCCGGAGCTGAGTGACCGGCCGGGATCCGCTCAGGCCGCCGCGCAGTCGGCGCACGTGCCGAAGATCTCCACGGTGTGCGCCACGTTCACGTACCCGTGTTCCGCGGCGATCGCCTCCGCCCACTTCTCGACCGCCGGGCCCTCCACCTCCACCGCCCTGCCGCAGGCGCGGCAGACCAGGTGGTGGTGGTGCTCGCCGGTGGAGCAGCGGCGGTAGACGGACTCGCCCTCGGAGGTGCGCAGGACATCGACCTCGCCGGCCTCGGCGAGGTTCTGGAGCGTGCGGTAGACGGTGGTGAGCCCGACCGAGTCGCCCTTGTGCTTGAGCATGTCGTGCAGTTCCTGCGCGCTGCGGAACTCGTCGACCTCGTCCAGGGCCGCCGCCACGGCTGCACGCTGACGGGTCGCGCGGCCCTTAACGGGCGGTCCAGCGGTGGTCACCGGTTGCCTCCTCACGTCTGGCGTCTGCCGGGCCATTGTGCCAGTCCGCACCGACAGTGGTCAGGCGCCGACCTCGTCCCCGGCGCCCCGCGCGACCGGAATCGAGCACTCCGCCGGGTCGCCCGCCGGCTGGGCCGCGGCCGCCGCGCGGGCGCGTCGCCGGGCCAGTGGGGCGGCCAGGGCGGCCAGCGCGACGAACGCGGCGATGGTGAGCAGGACGATCGTGGCGCCCGGCGGGACATCCTGGTAGTAGGAGGTGACCGTGCCGCTGACGGTGACGACCACCCCGATCGCCACCGCGATCACCAGGGTGACGGCGAAACTGCGGCTGATCTGCTGCGCCGCGGCCACCGGCACGACCATCAGCGCGGACACCAGCAGCAGCCCCACGACCCGCATGGCCACCGTGACCGTCACCGCCGCGGTGACCGCCGTGAGCAGGTTCAGCGCCCGCACCGGCAGGCCCGTGACCCGGGCGAACTCCTCGTCCTGGCTGACCGCGAACAGCTGGCGGCGCAGACCGAGGGTGACCAGCAGCACGAAGGCGGCCAGCACGCAGATGGTCGTCACGTCGGAGGGCGACACCGTGGAGAGCGAGCCGAACAGGTACGAGGTCAGGTTGGCGTTGGAGCCGCCCGGCGCCAGGTTGATCAGCATCACGCCGCCGGCCATGCCGCCGTAGAACAGCATGGCCAGGGCGATGTCGCCGCGCGTCCTGCCGTACCAGCGGATCAGTTCCATCAGCACCGCGCCGAGCACCGAGACCGCCGTCGCCATCCACACCGGGGAGGTGGACAGCAGGAAGCCCAGGCCGACACCGGTCATGGCGACGTGTCCGATGCCGTCGCCCATCAGCGCCTGGCGGCGCTGGACGAGGTAGATGCCGACCGCGGGCGCGGTGATGCCGACCAGCACGGCAGCGAGCAGCGCCCGCTGCATGAAGGCGTAGTCCAGGAATTCCATCAGCTCAGCAGTCCCGTGCGGATCGGTTCGGTGCCCGCCGGCGCGTGCGGGTGTACGTGGTCGTGGCCGGGCAGCGCGTGCTGGCCGACCGCGCGGGGCGGTGGGCCGTCGTGCAGCACGCAGCCGTCCCGCAGGACGACCGCCCGGTCGATGAGGGGCTCCAGCGGGCCCAGTTCGTGCAGGACCAGCAGGACCGTCGTACCGGCCCCGACCTGCTGGCGCAGCGTCCGCGCCAGCACCTCCTGGCTCGCCAGGTCGACGCCCGCCATCGGCTCGTCCATGATCAGCAGCTCGGGCTCGGAGACCAGCGCGCGGGCGATGAGCACCCGCTGGTGCTGGCCGCCGGAGAGGGCGTCGACGGGGTCCTTGGCGCGGTCCGCCAGGCCGACCAGTTCCAGGGCCCGCCGCACCGCCTGCCGGTCGCCCTTGCGGAACGGGCCGAAGCGGGTCCGGGACAGCCGGCCCGAGGAGACGATCTCGGCCACGGTCGCCGGGACGCCGCCCGCGGCCGTGGTGCGCTGCGGCACGTAGCCGACACGCGCCCAGTCGCGGAAGGAGCCGCGCGGAGTGCCGAACAGCTCGACCGTGCCGCCGCTGACCGGCACCTGGCCGATGACCGTCCGGACCGCCGTCGACTTGCCGGAACCGTTCGCGCCGAGCAGCGCGACGACCTCGCCGCGGCCGACGGTGAGATCGATGCCCCGCAGTACGGGGCGCGCGCCGAGTGCGGCGGTCACCCCGCGCAGGGTTATGACGGGCTCTCGCATGATCCTGCCTTCCGTGCCGGTCATTTGGCGCCCAGTGCCTGGCGGAGCGCCTTGAGGTTGGCCTGCTGGACGGCCAGGTAGTCCTTGCCGCGGGACCTGCCGGTGATGCCCTCGATCGGGTCGAGGACGTCGGTCCGCAGGCCCGTGTCGTGGGCGAGGGTGCGGGCGGTCCGGTCGCTGACGAGCGTCTCGTAGAAGACGGTGCTGACGCCGTCGGCCCGCGCCGTCCGCTCCAGGTCGCGTACGCGCGCGGCGCTCGGCTCGGACTCGGGGTCCAGGCCGTTGACGGCCTCCTCGATGAGGCCGTAGCGCTCGGCGAGGTAGCCGAAGGCGGCGTGCGTGGTGAGGAAGACCTTGCCGCGGGTGTGCGCGAGACCCTGCCGGAACTCCAGGTCCAGGGCGTCCAGCTCGCCGACCAGGGTCCTGGTGTTCTTCCGGTAGTCGGCCGCGTGCGCGGGGTCGGCCTTCTCGAAGGCCTTGCCGACGCCCTCGGCGACCTGCGCGTACTTCACCGGGTCCAGCCAGATGTGCGGGTCCTTGCCGGCGCCCTCGCCCTCGCCGGCCGGGGAGTCGTCCTGGTGGCCGTCGTGCCCGGGCGCGTGGCCGCCGACCTCGGTGCCGTGCTCCTCCAGCGTGGTCAGGCCGGCCGCGTCGATCTTGGTGCCGACCGGGGACTGGGCCACCGCCTCGTCGACGGAGGGCTGGAGGCCCTTCAGGTAGAGGACGGCGTCGGACTCCTCGAGCTGGGCGATCTGCCGGGGGCTGATCTCCAGGTCGTGCGGCTCCTGGCCGGGGGAGGTGAGGGTGGTGACGCGGGCGTGCTCCCCGCCGATCCGCTCGGCGAGGAAGGTCATCGGGTAGAACGACGCGACGACGTCGAACCTGCTGGTGTTGGCCACCACCGCCGGGCCGCGGGAGCAGCCGGACAGCGTGCCGGCCCCGAGGACGGCGACGGCGGCGACCGCGGCGGCGGATATGAGGCGACGGCGTACGTTCATGACAGTCATTTTCAACAAACATGGAAACCGTTGTCAACTACGCTCACCAGTCGGTCTTCACGGGGGCCGATTTGGTCGTGGGGGAGCATGCGCCGGTAATCTGAATCATTCGCTGGAAGCATCTCGCTTCAACGCCCGTCGTCGTAATGAAGAGAGCACCGTGGCCGCCGACAAGATCGACACCATCGTCAGCCTGAGCAAGCGCCGTGGCTTCGTTTTCCCGTGCAGTGAGATCTACGGCGGACAGCGTGCCGCCTGGGACTACGGACCGCTGGGTGTCGAGCTGAAGGAGAACATCAAGCGCCAGTGGTGGCGCTACATGGTGACGTCGCGCGAGGACGTGGTCGGTATCGACTCCTCCGTCATCCTCGCCTCCGAGGTCTGGGTCGCCTCCGGTCACGTCGCCACCTTCACGGACCCGCTGACCGAGTGCACCTCGTGTCACAAGCGGTTCCGTGCCGACCACCTGGAAGAGTCCTACGAGGAGAAGAAGGGCCACGCCCCGGCGAACGGCCTGGCCGACGTCAACTGCCCGAACTGCGGCAACAAGGGCCAGTTCACCGAGCCCAAGCAGTTCTCCGGCCTGCTCTCCACCCACCTCGGTCCGACCCAGGACTCCGGTTCCGTCGCCTACCTGCGCCCCGAGACCGCCCAGGGCATCTTCACCAACTTCGCCCAGGTGCAGACCACCTCGCGCCGCAAGCCGCCGTTCGGCATCGCCCAGATGGGCAAGTCGTTCCGCAACGAGATCACTCCTGGCAACTTCATCTTCCGCACCCGCGAGTTCGAGCAGATGGAGATGGAGTTCTTCGTCAAGCCGGGCGAGGACGAGCAGTGGCAGGAGTACTGGATGGAGCAGCGCTGGGGCTGGTACACCGGGCTGGGCCTGCGCGAGGAGAACATGCGCTGGTACGAGCACCCGAAGGAGAAGCTCTCCCACTACTCCAAGCGCACCGCCGACATCGAGTACCGCTTCCAGTTCGGCGGCTCGGAGTGGGGCGAGCTCGAGGGTGTCGCCAACCGCACCGACTACGACCTCGGCGCCCATTCCAAGGCCTCCGGCCAGGACCTCTCCTACTTCGACCAGGAGGCCGGCGAGCGCTGGACGCCGTACGTCATCGAGCCCGCGGCGGGCGTCGGCCGCACCATGCTGGCCTTCCTGCTGGACGCCTACGTCGAGGACGAGGCGCCCAACGCCAAGGGCAAGATGGAGAAGCGGACCGTGCTGCGCCTCGACCACCGGCTGGCGCCGGTGAAGGTGGCCGTCCTCCCGCTGTCCCGCAACCCGGAGCTGTCCCCGAAGGCCAAGGGCCTCGCCCAGGCCCTGCGGCAGAACTGGAACATCGAGTTCGATGACGCGGGCGCCATCGGCCGCCGCTACCGCCGCCAGGACGAGATCGGCACGCCGTTCTGCGTGACCGTCGACTTCGACACGCTCGAGGACAACGCGGTGACCGTGCGCGAGCGGGACACCATGAAGCAGGAGCGCGTGTCCCTCGACCAGATCGAGGGCTACCTGGCCAGCCGCCTGCTGGGCTGCTGACCCGGCCGCGTCCGGCCGCACCGGCCCGTCCGTCGCCCCGTCCCGGGGCCGACGGGCGGGCCGCGTGCCGTCCGGGCCCGCGCACCGGCCCGGCTCCCCGCGGACGCCGGGCGACCCCCGGTCAACGGCCGTAGAGTGGAGAGGTGTCCGTGCCCGACCCCTCCCGCACCGGCCGCCGCCGGGTCACCGAGGCCCGCATCCTCGGCAGCGCCCGGGAGCTGTTCGCCGCGAGGGGCTTCGACCGCACCACGATCCGCGCCGTGGCCAGTGCCGCGGGCGTCGACCCGGCCCTGGTCATGCAGTACTTCGGCTCCAAGCGGGAGCTGTTCACCCGGGCCGCGCAGGAACTCCCCGCCCCGCCGACGGCCACCGACGCCGACGCGCTCGTCGACCAGCTCCTGGCCACCCTCACCCGCGAGCTGGGCGGGCTCCCCGAGGGCACGCTGGCGCTGCTGCGGTCCATGCTCACCGACCCGGCCGCCGCCGACCGCGTCCGGGACACCCTCGGCCGGCAGACCCAGGCCGTCGCCGCCGCCCTGCCCGCGGGCCCGGACCCGGAACTGCGCGCCGCGCTGGTCGTCACCGCCCTGCTCGGCGTCACCGTGGGCCACCAGCTCCTCGGCCTGACCCCGCTGACGGACGCCCCGGCCGGGCGCACGGCCGCCCTGCTCCGGCCGGCCCTCCGCGCCCTGGCCCGGCCGCGCGCGTGACGGCGCCGGCCGCCGGCACCGGGAGTGCGGTGCCGGCGGCCGGGCGGTGCGGTCAACGGCTCAACGGCCCTGGAGTGCCTTGACGTTGTCGCCGAACGTCCAGTTCTTCGACCCGTCCCAGTTGAGCGACCACGTCATCAGGCCCTTGAGCGAGGTGCCGTAGTGCTTCCACGCCTGGGAGACCAGGGAGGGCGACATGTAGCCGCCGCCCGCGCCCGGCTGGGCGGGCAGCCCCGGGACCTGCTTGTCGTAGGGCACCCGGATCGTCGTGCCCTGCACCACCAGGCCCTTGTTCAGGCAGTCGGTCTGCGCGGTGAAGCCCTGCACGGTGCCCGCCGAGTAGGAGTCGCCGGAGCAGCCGTACATGCTGCCGTTGTAATACTGCATGTTCAGCCACCACAGGCGGCCGTTGTCCGCGTACTTCTTGATGACCGGCAGGTACGCGCCCCAGATCGAGCCGTAGGTGATGCTGCCGCCGGTGACGTACGCGGTCTCCGGGGCCATCGTCAGGCCGAAGTCGGACGGCATCTGCGCGAGGATGCCGTCGATGATGCGGATCAGGTTGGCCTGGGAGGCGGAGAGCTGCCCGATGTTCCCGCTGCCGGTGAGGCCCGTCTCGATGTCGATGTCGATGCCGTCGAAGTTGTACTTCTTCAGGATCGGCACGATGGTCGACACGAAGCGGTCGGCGACCGTCGAGGACGACAGGTCGATGCCGGCCGCCGCGCCGCCGATGGAGAGCAGGATCGTCTGGCCGGACGCCTTCGCCTGGCACATCTCGGCGGGCGTGGCCACCTTCACGCCGGAGTCCATGCCGTCCTCCCACAGGGCCGTGCCGTCCGAACGGATCACCGGGAAGGCCGCGTCGAGCACGTTGTAACCGTGCGCGGCGATGCGGGAGTCGGTGATCGGGGTCCAGCCGAAGGGCGGGTGGACGCCGTTGGCGGAGCCGTCCCAGTTCTCCCAGTAGCCCTGGAGCACCTTGCCCGCCGGGCGGGACTTCACCGCGCAGGTGTCGGCGGCGGCGGTGGCGGAGGCGGCGGGCGCGGTGGCGACGGCGAGCGGAGCCAGGACGGCCGTGGTGACGGCGGCGGTGAGCAGGCGCAACGTGCGGCGGAGCATGCGGTCCTCCCGGTGGGGGTGCGGCGAGGTGTCGTAGGCATGACAGTCAGCCGTACGACAGTGCGGCTGGTCCAGACCTTTCGTCAAGAGGTCTGGACCAGCTGGGGTCGGGAAGGGAGGCATTGGAATGACAGCTGACAGATATTGAAATCTGTCAGTTGTCATGGCAGGATGGAGGCATGATGATGCGAACCCGAAACCTCGGCACCACCGGCCCCCGTGTCTCCGCCCTCGGGCTGGGCTGCATGGGCATGTCCGCCCTCTACGGCGACGCCGACCGCGCGGAGTCCGTCGCGACCGTCCACGCCGCCCTGGAGGCCGGCGTCACCCTGCTGGACACCGGCGACTTCTACGGCATGGGCCACAACGAGATGCTCGTCGGCGAGGCCCTGCGCACCGCCCCGCCGGCCCGCCGCGAACAGGCCCTGGTCAGCGTGAAGTTCGGCGCTCTGCGCGACCCGGACGGCAACTGGAGCGGCTACGACGGCCGCCCCGCCGCCGTCAAGAACTTCGCCGCCTACTCCCTCCAGCGCCTGGGCGTCGACCACATCGACGTCTACCGCATCGCCCGCCTCGACCCGGACGTGCCGGTCGAGGAGACCGTCGGCGCCATCGCCGAACTGATCGAGAAGGGACACGTCCGGCACGTCGGCCTCAGCGAGGTCGGCGCCGAGACGATCCGCCGGGCCGCCGCCACCGCCCCGGTCGCCGACCTCCAGATCGAGTACTCGCTCCTGTCCCGCGGCATCGAGCGGGACATCCTGCCCACCACCCGCGAACTGGGCATCGCCGTCACCGCCTACGGCGTGCTCTCCCGGGGCCTGATCTCCGGCCACTTCTCCCGCGACCGGCAGTTGGCCGCGAACGACTTCCGCGCCCACTCGCCCCGCTTCCAGGGCGACAACCTGCGGCGCAACCTCGACCTGGTCGACGCCCTCCGCGCGATCGCCGAGCGCAAGGGCGTCACCGTCGCGCAGACCGCCATCGCCTGGGTCCTCTCCCGCGGCGAGGACATCGTGCCGCTGGTCGGCGCCCGCACCCGCGAGCGGCTGACCGAGTCCCTGGGCGCCCTCGACGTCACCCTGGACCCGGCCGACCTCGCCGCGATCGAGGAGGCCGTCCCGGCGGACGCCGCGGCCGGCGAGCGCTACCCGGCCGCGGCGATGGCGCACCTCGACAGCGAGCGCTGAACCCCCCGCCGGGTACGGTCTAGGACATGCCACCGACCAGCCAGGCCCTGACCGCCGAGCGCATCCTCGAGGCGACCGAGGAGGTGCTGCGCCGGCACGGCCCGGCCAAGGCCACCGTGGTCGACGTGGCCCGCGCGCTCGGCGTCAGCCACGGCAGCGTCTACCGGCACTTCCGGACCAAGGCGGCGCTGCGGGAGGCGGTCACCAAGCGCTGGCTGGACCGCACCTGCCAGGCGCTCGCCGGCATCGCCGCCGAGGACCGCGACCCCGAGCGGCGGCTGCGCGCCTGGCTCACGGCGCTCTTCGACGCCAAACGCCGCAAGGCGCACGAGGACCCCGAGCTGTTCGCCACCTACGGGGTGCTGGCCGCCGAGCACGGCACGGTGGTCGGCGAGCACATAGCCGAGCTGACCGCCCAGCTGACCGCGATCATCACGGCGGGCGGCGCGGCGGGCGTCTTCTCCGTGCCCGACCCGGCCGCCGCGGCGCGCGCCGTCTTCCAGGGCACCACCCGCTTCCACGACCCCTGCCACGCCGACCAGTGGCGGCGCCCCGGGACCGAGGAGGAGTTCCGGGCCGTGGTGGACCTGTTGGTGCGCGGCCTGACCGCACCGGTCACGCCCTGACCGTCACGTCCTGACCCGTCACGCCGTGACCCGCCAGAAGTCCCGCATCAGCGGGGTCGGTGTGGGGTCGGCCATGGCGACCTGGGTGAGCAGGACGGCGACCGTGCCGGTGGCCGGGACCAGGTGGCCGGTGGTGCCGGTGCCGCCGACCCAGCCGTAGCGACCCGGCACGTTCCAGGGCTCGGTCCGGGCGATGTCGACCTGGCCGCCGTAGCCCCAGCCCTGCCCCGCCAGGAACAGCCGGCCGATCTCCCGCTGCCGGGCGGTCAGACGGTCGCCGGTCATACGGCTGACGGAGGCCGCGGACAGCAGCCGGCGGCCCCGCGTCTCCCCGCCGGCCAGCAGCAGGCGGGCGAAGCGCAGCCAGTCGTCCGCCGTCGAGACCAGCCCGCCCTGGCCGGAGGGGAACGCGGGCACCCGGCTCCAGTCGCCGTCCGGGCCGTCCACCAGCTCCGGCACGCTCCCGGCCCCCGGCCGGTAGTACGAGGTGAACCGGTCCCGATCCGCAGCCGGCACCGCGAACGCCGTGTCCCGCATGCCGAGCGGCTCGAAGATCCGCTCGGCCAGGAACTCCGGGAGCGTACGGCCCGACACCCGTGCGATCAGCAGACCCTGGAGGTCGGAGGAGGTGCCGTACAGCCAGGCCTCGCCCGGCTGGTACAGCAACGGCACCCGGGCCAGGGCGGCCAGCCAGTCGTCCGGCGCGGGGTAGGACCGCGGGGCGCGGCCGTCCTTCTGCACCTCGAACAGCGCGGTGACGGCGGGCAGCGTGAAGTCCGACGGGAACCCCCAGCCGGTACGCGAACTGAGCAGGTCCTCGACCGTGATCGGCCGGGCGGCCGGCACCACGTCGTCCACGGCGGCGGCCGGGGTGCGCACCACCACCGGCTCCGCCAGCTCCGGGAGCCACCGCGCCACCGGGTCCGCCGGCGCGATCCGGCCCTCGTCCACCAGCGTCAGCACGGCCGCCGCCGTCACCGGCTTGGTGAGCGAGGCGATCCGGAACAGCGAGTCCCGGGTCATCGGCTGCGCACCGCCCGCGTGCCGGTGCCCGACGGCCACCGCCTCGACATCGTCCCCACGGGCCACCAGCGCCACGGCACCGGGCACCCGGCCGTCCTCCACGTACCGGTCCAGCATCGCGCGCAGCGCGGTCACGGTCATGTCCCTCGGCCTTCCGACGAAGATCGACGGCACCACCACCGTCCCTCCCTACGACCCCGCCCACCACCGGAACTCATCGCCCCGCCCCAGCCCGGCACCCACCCGGGCTCCCGGGCTCGCGGGTGGGGCTACGCTCTGGCGGCATGACGGCGACGCACACCTATGACGTGACGGTCGAGTGGACCGGCAACCTCGGGTCCGGGACGGACGGTTACCCCGCCTTCAGCCGGGACCACGAGGTGCTGGCGGACGGCAAGGCCGGTATCGCCGCCTCCTCGGACCCCGCGTTCCGCGGCGACCCCGCGCGGTGGAACCCCGAGGAGCTGCTGGTGGCCTCCGTCGCGCAGTGCCACATGCTCTGGTACCTGCACCTCTGCGCCGTCGGCGGGGTCGTCGTCACCGAGTACGAGGACCACGCGCACGGGGTCATGACCATGGACGACAGCGGGGGAGGGGGCCGGATCACCGAGGTCGTCCTGCGTCCCGAGGTGACGGTCGCCGACGCGTCGATGGTGGAGCGGGCCCGCTCGCTGCACGGCGACGTACCCGACCTGTGCTTCATCGCCCGCTCGGTGAACTTCCCCGTCCGCCACGCGCCGGTCATCACCGTCCAGGGCTGAGGACGGCTCCGGCGGCCCGGGGGGACGGGACGGGGTCAGCGGCCCGCCGCGCCCACCGGCTCGCGGGTTTCCGTGGGCTCCAGGCCGGCGGCCGTGCGTTCCGCCGTGCGGCGGGCCCAGCGGCCGCTGGTCAGCAGGCCGAGGAGCAGGACGGCCAGGCCGCACCCGGCCAGGGTCCACCAGCCGGGGCGGGCGGCGGAGACGAACGTCTGCCGGTACGACGCCGCGCCGATGCCGGACGCCAGGACCGCGCCGACCACCGCGACGCCGAGGGTCTGGCCCAGCTGCCGGCTGGTGGAGGCGACGGCCGCGGCGACACCGGCCTGCGCCCGGGGCATGCCGGAGACCGCCGTGTTGGTGATCGGCGCGTTGACGAACCCGAAGCCGATGCCGAACAGGACGTAACCGGCGAGGCGGGTGGGGCCGGTGGTCTGCGCGTCGAACGCGGCGAACAGGACACCGCTCGCGGTCATCGCCGTACCCGCCACCAGGAGCGGCAGCCGGGGTCCGCGGCTGCCGACCAGACGGCCGGACAGGGGCGCGCACAGGAACGTCGGCACGGCCATCGGGAGCATCCACAGGCCGGCGTGCAGCGCGTCCAGGCCGCGCACGTTCTGGAGGTACAGCGTGGACAGGAAGAGGAAGCCGCCGAGGGCCGCGAACGCGCTGACGGCGATCACGGTGGCGCCGCTGAACGGTGCCGAGCGGAAGAATCGCAGGTCGATGAGGGGTTCGGCGCGCCGGGGCTCGTAGCGCAGCAGGGCCAGCAGGGCGGCCACGGCGATCACCGCGAACGGCGCCACCGTGCCGGCGCCCGCGTCCGGCGCCTCGATGATCGCGTAGGTCAGCGAACCGAACAGGGCGATCACCAGCAGCTGGCCGACCGGGTCGGGGCGGCGGGCCCGGGGCGCGCGGGACTCGGGGACGAAGCGGAGGGTGAGCATGAGGGCGGCGAGACCGACCGGAAGGTTGACCCAGAAGATCGCGCGCCAGCCCACCGACTGCACCAGCAGGCCGCCGACCAGCGGGCCGGCGGCCATGGAGATGCCGACCACGGCACCCCACACGCCGATCGCGCGGGCGCGTTCCCGGGCGTCGGTGAAGGTGTTGGTGATGATCGACATGGCGACCGGGTTCAGCATCGAGCCGCCCACCGCCTGGACCATGCGGAACACGATGAGCAGTTCCAGGTTCGGCGCGAGGGAGCACAGCAGCGAGCCGGCGGAGAAGACGACCAGGCCGGCCATGAAGACGCGCTTGCGGCCGATGCGGTCGGCGGTGGAGCCGGCGAGCATCAGCAGGGAGGCCAGGACGAGCGTGTACGCGTCGATCGTCCACTGGAGACCGGACGTGGCGGCGTGCAGGTCGCGCTGCATCGAGGGCAGCGCCACGTTCAGCGCGGTGTTGTCGAGACTCACGATCAGCAGGCTCATGCAGCAGATCGCGAGCACGAGCAGTCGTCGGCGATGGCTCAGCTCGGGCATGCGTTCCATCGTACGCCGATTTCGATAGTGCGGCTAACTAATGAGCGTTACATCGTCTTTCTCCGCGAGGACCCGCGGACCCGTTCAGTCCAGCACGCGGGGCAGCCGCAGGCCGAGCGCGCCCAGCCCCACCAGGCCCGCCGCCTGCACCGCCAGCACCACCACCAGCGCCTCCCGCACGCCGAGGCCCGGGACCAGGGCGAGGAAGAGCGAACCCAGCGTCGCCACCCCGAGGGCCAGGCACGACTGCTGGACGGTCGCCGCCAGACCGCTGCCCGCGCCCGCCAGCCGCGCCGGGACCGCCGCGAGCAGGACCCGGTAGTACAGCGGCAGTTCGAGACCCTGGGCCGCACCGCACAGCACCAGGCCCGGCGCGAGGAGCGGCGGGTCCAGCCGCGGCCAGGGACCCAGCAGCGCGGTGGCGGTCACCGCGGCGAGGCCCGCGACGTGCACGCCCGCCGCCAGCGTCACCGCCCGCCCGCCGAACCGCCGCACCACGCGCGGCGCCAGGACCGACGCGGCGAACTGCGCCACCCCCATCGGCACCAGCGTCAGCCCCGCCCGCAGCGCCCCGTAGCCCAGGCCCCGCTGGAGCGTGACCGCGCTCACGAACATCCAGCCCGCGAAACCCGTGAACACCGGCAGCCCCAGCAGCATCCCCCGGCGGATCTCCGGGGCGGCCAGCAGGGACGGCGGCAGCAGGGGGCTCCCGCCGGTCAGCTCCCGGCGCCGCTCCACCGCGTGGAACCCGACGGCCAGGACCGGGGCGGCGCACAGCAGCAGCACCGACCACAGCGGCCAGCCCGCCGCCCGGCCCTCGGTCAGCGGCAGCAGCAGCGCGGTCAGGGACGCCGCCAGCAGCGCCGTACCGGCGAGGTCACCGTGCGCGGGCCGCGCCGCCCGGCTCTCCGGCACCGCACGCCACGCGCACCCGAACGCCGCCACCGCGACCGGCACGTTGACCAGGAACACCGCGCGCCAGCCGGTGCCCGCCAGGTCGGCGGCGACCAGTACCCCGCCCAGCACCTGCCCCAGCACGACCGAGACGCCGCCGACCGAGCCGTACAGGGCTACCGCCCTGGCCCGCCGTTCACCGGAGGTCGTGGCGTGCAGGGTGGCCAGCACCTGCGGCAGCAGCGCCGCCGACGCGGCCCCCTGGGCGGCGCGCGCGGCCACCAGCCACCACGCGCCCGGCGCCAGCCCGCACGCCAGCGACGTCACCCCGAAACCGGCCACGCCGCACAGGAACAGCCGCCGCCGGCCGTGCCCGTCGCCGAGCCGGCCGCCGAGGACGAGCAGCACGGCGTACGCCACCGCGTAGCCCGCCACGACCATCTCCAGCGTCGCCGCGGACGCGTGCAGGTCGCTCCCGATCGCCGGCAGGGCCACGTTGACGACGAAGAAGTCGATCATCGGGAGCGCGGCGCCCAGGAGCAGGGTGAACAGGCCGAGCGGGCCGAGGGGCCGGGGCGGTGCGCCGGCCGGGGCGGAGGTCGTCGTCGTGGTCACGACCCCGACTGTGCGGCAGGCCCCAGCGGGGTACCAGAGGCTGCTCATCCTGGTACCGGCACCAACTGGAACCCGGATGCGCCGGCACGGCACCCTGGTGCCATGACCACCGAGGCACCGGCGCACCCGGGGGAGCCCGGGCCGCGGAACGCACACGTCCGGCGCCGGGAACTGGCCGCCTTCCTGCGCAGCCGGCGCGAACGCGTCACCCCGGAACAGGTCGGCCTGGTGCGCGGCCCGCGCCGGCGCACGCCGGGACTGCGCCGGGAGGAGGTCGCCCAGCTCTCCGCGGTCGGCGTCACCTGGTACACGTGGATCGAACAGGGGCGCGCCGCGCAGGTCTCCGCGCAGGTCCTGGACGCGGTCGCCCGCGCCCTGCTGCTGGACCCCGCCGAGCGCGCCCACCTCTTCGCCCTCGCCGGCACCGCCGACCCGCGCGTCGACGCCGGGTCCCCGGTCGCCCCACCCACCGCGCTGAAGATCGTCCAGCGGCTCGCGCCCTACCCGGCCAGCCTCCAGAACGCCCGCTACGACATCCTCGCCGCCAACCGCCCCTTCGCCCAGCTCTTCGGCGACCCGGCCGAACTGCCGCCCGCCGAACGGAACTGCGTGTGGCTGCTCACCGTCAGCGAGCGCTGGAGGCGGGACTTCCTCGACCGGGACGAGATGCTGCGCGACATGATCGCCAAGTACCGGGCGGCCATGGCCGAGCACGTCGCCGAACCCGCCTGGAACGCACAGCTGCACCGGCTGCTGGCGGCCTCCGCGGAGTTCCGCGCACTGTGGGAACGGCACGAGGTCGCGCCGATGTCCCCGCACGTCAAGCGGTACCGGCACCCGCGGGTCGGCCTGCTCCGGCTGGAGCACCGCAACATGTGGCTGGCCCCGCGGGCACCGGCCCACCGCGTCGTCGCCTACCTGCCCGCCGACGAGGAGAGCGAGGAGCGCCTCGAACGGCTCGCGGAACTCGCGGACGGACGACCCGCGCGGTGAGGGACAATGGACGCCCGCCCTGTGCCCCCGTCCGTCCCGGAGCCACGCCATGACCCACCCGCTCGCCATCGGCCCGCACGCCGTGGTACCGCCCGTCGTGCTCGCCCCCATGGCGGGAATCACCAACGCGCCCTTCCGCACACTGTGCCGGGAGTTCAGCGGCGGCAAGGGCCTGTTCGTCAGCGAGATGATCACGACCCGGGCGCTCGTCGAGCGCAACGAGAAGACGATGCAGCTGATCAGGTTCGACGCGAGCGAGCGGCCGCGCTCCCTCCAGCTGTACGGCGTCGACCCGGCGACCGTCGGCAAGGCCGTCCGCATGATCGCGGAGGAGGACCTCGCCGACCACATCGACCTGAACTTCGGCTGCCCCGTCCCGAAGGTCACCCGCAAGGGCGGCGGCTCCGCCCTGCCCTACAAGCGGAACCTGCTGCGGGCCATCCTGCGCGAGGCCGTCACCGGTGCCGGGGACCTGCCGGTCACCATGAAGATGCGCAAGGGCATCGACGACGACCACATCACCTACCTCGACGCCGGACGCATCGCCGTCGAGGAGGGGGTCACGGCGATCGCCCTGCACGGCCGCACCGCCGCCCAGCACTACGGCGGCACCGCCGACTGGGACGCCATCGCCCGCCTGAAGGAGCACGTCCCGGAGATCCCCGTGCTCGGCAACGGCGACATCTGGTCCGCCGGGGACGCCCTGCGCATGGTGCGCGAGACCGGCTGCGACGGGGTGGTCGTGGGCCGGGGCTGCCTCGGGCGGCCGTGGCTGTTCGCGGACCTGGTGGCGGCGTTCGAGGGACGCGACGACTACCGCCGGCCGGCCCTGCGCGAGGTGGCCGACGTCATGGTCCGCCACGCCACCCTGCTCGGGGAGTGGCTCGGCGACGAGGCACGCGGGGTCATCGACTTCCGCAAGCACGTCGCCTGGTACCTGAAGGGGTTCGCGGTCGGCTCCGAGATGCGCAAGCGGCTCGCGGTGACGTCCACGCTGGCGGACCTGCGGGCCGGCCTGGACGAGCTGGACCTCGGCCAGGGCTGGCCGGCCGGCGCGGACGGCCCGCGCGGCCGTACGTCCGGCAACAACCGGGTGGTGCTGCCGGACGGCTGGCTGACGGACCCCTACGACTGCGCGGGCGTGAGCGAGGACGCGGAATCCGACACGTCCGGCGGCTGATCAGCCCTTCTTCGGGTGCGGCGTGGAGCCGTACGCCTTGAGGAAGCGGTCCCGGAACGAGCTCATCCGCCACACCGGGGCGTCGTGCGCGGGCCGCAGCCCGTCGGTCCAGCCCCAGTCGGCGACCTTGTCCAGCACCTTCGGGTCCTTGGCGACGATCGAGACCGGCACGTCCCGGCTGGCGTGGTTGCCGCTGACCCGGGCGATGGGCTGGTGGTCACCGAGGAACACCAGCACGGTGTTCTTGGTGCCGTAGCGCTCCAGCCACTGGGTGAGCGCGGTCACCGAGTACTGGACCGACTTGCCGTACTCCTCGCGGGAGCGGGTGGTGTCGGCGATGACGTCCGCCGGGTCGTTGCCCGCCGCCTCGATGCCCTTGAAGACCGAGCCGTCGCCCAGCCGGTCCCAGTCGACCATCTTAGGGATCGGCGCCCACGGCTGGTGGCTGGAGGTCAGGATGAGCAGCGACATCCGGGACCTGCCGCCGGCCGGGCGCTTGCTGTGCACCCGCTCCTGGTACTGCTGGAGCGCGTACTGGTCCGGCATGGTCGACCAGCTGAACTTCGGGCCCCGGTAGCCGAGCTGGAAGGCGTTGTAGACCTTGTGGAGGCCGTACCACTTCTGTTCCGGCCACCCCTTCTGCACGCCCGGCATGACGCCGACCGTGTCGAACGCGCCGGTCTTCTCGAACGCGTCCGTCAGGCTGAGGTGGTCGCTGGCCATGACGGTGCGGTAGCGCTGCTGGTTGCTGATCCACAGGCCCGACATGGTGGTGGAGTGGCCCAGCCAGCTGCTGCCGCCGTACGTCGCCGAGGTCAGCCACCCGCTCTTGGCGTGGAAGCCGGCCTTGTCGAGGGCCTTGGTGCGAGTGTCGAGGACCCGGTCGACACCCGGGGCGATGATCGGGTCCTCGACGGCGCTGCGGCCGTAGCTCTCGATGAACGTGAAGATCATGTCCTTGCCGCGCAGGTCCGGGACCAGCTGGCTGCCGGGGGTGTTCCCGAACGCGTCGACGCGGGCCACCTTCCGGAACTCCGCCTCGTCGCGCAGCGTGGCCGAGATGCGGCGGGCCTGCGCCTTCAGCGCGGTCGCGGTGCGGTCGGCGGCCAGCGGCACGCCGGCGACCTGGAGGCCGAGCGAGGAACAGGTGATCCAGACGACCCCGGCGACCAGCGTGCCGCGGGTCGCGGCGCCGGTGTGCCGGGCGAGCAGGCCGCTCAGCCGGACCAGGGCCAGCGCCGGCAGCACCAGCAGCAGTACGACGGCGACGACCACCCCGGCCACGGCGGCCAGGGTCGTCGTACGGCCGAGGGAGTCCTCCAGGTACGACACGGCGTCGCCGAACAGTTCCCAGTCGAGGATCACGTTGAAACCGCGGCCGAGGTACTCGTCGAACCCCATGTCCAGGATGTTCAGCACGGTCATCGCCCCGAGCGCGACCCCGGACACCGCCGCCAGCGCCACCCGGGGCCGGCGCGGCAGCGCGAGCAGCACGGCCGCCCCGACGACCGCCTCGGCGGGCAGCCGCAGGAACGCGGCGGGGCCCAGCCCCGTCACCCTGCCGGGCATCAGCAGCGCGGCGACGACGAGGGCGGCGGCCAGCACCGTGACGGTGACGGACAGCGCCCGGGCGGCGGCCGGATGCTCCGCCCCCCACCGCCGCCGCCACGCCGACCAGGCGGTCCAGGGACGGCGGAAGGAACGCGGGGCGCCGGCGGTCACCGCGTCGGCACCCGCCTCCTCGGCTGACTGGAGCGTGCTCATGCCCACCGTTACGGCGCCCCACCACCCCCTGTTCACACCTCCGGGCAAACACCTGGTCAACACCCCGGCAAGACCTACGAGCCGCGCGCCGAGGCCACGTCCCCCCGCCTGCCCCCCTCGACCCGAAGGCGCCCCGCACCCCGGCGCCTGCCCCCCGACCCCGCCCACCCGGCCGTCCCCCGGACTCCGGGTCCCGCTCACCCGGCCCGGCCACCGGGCCCCGGTCCCGTTCACCAGTCGTCCGCCGAGCTTCATGGGCCTGCCGTCCACCGGGCTTCCGGCGCCTGTGTCCACCGGACCGGCGCCCGCCGGCCATCGGGCCCCCGGCGGCTGCCGTCCCCGGTCCCCGGTCCCGTTCACCCGTCGTCCAGCGGTCCCGGTGCCCGCCGCCCGCCGAGCTCTTGGAGCCTGCCGTCCGCCGGCCCCGGGCCCGCTCATCCGCCGTTCAGCGGCCCCGGCGCCCGCCGCCCGCGGAGCCTGCCGTCCGCCGGGCCTCCGGTGCCTGTCGTCCACCGAGCCTGGTGCCCTCTATTCACCGGACCCCGGTCCCGCTCACCGGTCGTCCGTCGAGCGCCCGGGGCCTGCCGCCCACCGAACCCCCGGGGCCTGTCGTCCACACCGGACCTCGGTCCCGCTCATCCGCCGTCCGGCGGCCCCGGTGCCCGCCGTCCGCCGAGCCCTCGCTTCCCGCCGTCCGCCGAGCCCCCGGGGCCTGCCGCCCACCGAACCCCAGCGCGGCTCACCCGTCGTCCACCGTCCCTCGCGTCCACCGCGCCCGCCGTCCCGATCCCGGTCCCGCTCACCCGACGTTCACCGGCCCCGGTGCCCGCCGCTCGCCGAGCCCCCGGCGCCCCCGTCCACCAGCCCCGGTGCTCGCCCCCACCGGGCCCCCGGTGCCCGTCCGTCCACCAGGCCCCCGGTGCTCGCCGTACCCCGTCCCCCGGCTCCCGGGGTCGTTCCGCTCACCCGCCGGGAGGCGTTACGCGCCGCCGACCGCTGTCAGGAGGGCCAGGGGGGTCGCGGCCGAGCGGGCCTCGCGTACGCAGGCGTGGGGGTAGGGCACCGGCTCGCGGTGGGTGTCGCGGCCGTACCCGGCCCAGACCTCCGGCAGCCGGTGCCCGGTCGTCGCCGCCGCGTCGACCAGCGCGTGCGCGACCGCGCGGGCCTCGTCGTGCAGTCCGTACCGAGCCAGCCCGAGCGTGATCAGCGCGTTGTCGTGCGGCCAGACCGAGCCGCGGTGGTAGGACAGCGGGTGGTACGCCGGCTGGCCGGAGGCGACCGTGCGCACGCCCCAGCCGGAGAAGAAGTCGGGTTCCAGCAGCCGCCGGCCGACGACCTCCCCGTACTCCTTGTCGAGCAGCCCCGACCACAGCAGGTGCCCGGCGTCGGACGCCAGCGCGTCGACGCGGCGGCCCTGCCCGTCCAGCGCGAGCGCCGGGAAGGAGTGCTCGCGCATCCAGAAGTCGCGCTGGAACCGGTCCCGGAGGTCGGCGGCCGCCTGCTCCAGCAGCGCGGCGTACGTCTCGTCGGCCCACACCCCGCGCGCCAGCCCCGCCGTGCGGCGCAGCGCGTCGTACGCGTAGCCCTGGGCGCCCGCCGCCATCACCGCGCCGCTGGGCCGGGTGCCGTCGGCGCAGCAGATGGCGCCGGGGGAGTCCTTCCAGTTCTGGTTGGCGAGGCCGCCCTCGTCGGCGCGGTAGACGAGGTAGCCGCGCGAGGTGAGCCCGCCGTGGTCGAGCATCCAGCCGACGGCGGCCCGCGCGTGCGGTTCCAGCCGCCGGGCCAGGGCCGTGTCGGCGGTCCGCTCGACGTACGCGCCGAGCAGGATCAGGAACAGCGGGGTGGCGTCGACCGAGCCGTAGTAGCGGCGGTACGGCACCTGCCCGAAGTGGGCCAGTTCGCCGTGCCGTACCTCGTGCACGATCTTGCCGGGCTGGGCGACCGGGGAGATGCCGCCGCCGGTCGCCTGGGTGGCGGCGAGGGCGAGGAGGGTGGCGGCGGCCGGCCGGGGCCGGTAGGGCAGGGCGAAGAGGGAGGCGAGGAGCGCGTCCCGGGCGATCAGGGTGAGGAACCAGGGGGCGCCGGCCGCCGGGACCCGCAGCTCCTCGCCGTCGGGTCCGCGCGCCGGGACCTGGAGCGCCGCGAGGTCGGCCAGGCCCCGGGCGCAGGCCGCCGCCAGCTCCGGCCAGCCGGCCGGGAAGGCGACCCCTTCCATGAACTCGCCCTCCGCCTCGGCCACCTGGGCGTGCACGGCGGCCGGGTCGCGGGGGACGCGCAGGGCGCGTTTCTCGCCGTGCGGCCGGGCGATCACCCGCAGCACCAGCTCCGTCGTGCCGTGGGGTGCGAGGTCGAGGGCCCACACCAGGCGGCGGGCGCCGGTGCCGGTCTCCTCCACGGCGTCGGGCGGCGGGTCGGCGGTGATCGTCGTGCTGGACCGCCACTCGGCGCGCCGGTAGGTGAACTCGATGCCGTCGTCGAGGATCTCGCGGGACCGTACGGCGCCGGCCTTGACGTAGGTGCGGTGGTCGGAGCGGAGTTCGAACTGGTCGGCGAAGTCGGCGTCGACGGTGAGTGCGAGCCGTACGGTGGTGGGCGCCGGGCGGTTGCTGGTCACCCGCACCGAGTCCACCAGCGAGCTGTCGCCGACGGCCTGTTCGCGGAAGAGGGTGTGGGCCGGCGGTTCCTGCCGGCCGCCGCGCGGGACCAGCACGCAGCGGGCCGCGTCCCCGTCCGTGACCGGCGCGAGCACCTCGGGCACCGCGCCGTCCACGGTGAGCTGCCAGCGGCTGAGGTGCCGGGCGTCCCGGACGAACAGCCCGTCCGGCACGCACCCGCCCCGCACACCACCGATGTCACCCCGGTCACCCACGGCGGCGAACGTCGCCCCGTGCACGAGCAGGTGATGCCGTTCCGTCATCTCCGGTCCCCTCCCTTGTCACTCCTGTCGAACGCGCCGGTGCCCGTCGGGGACACGCCCGCTCGCGGGTGGTCCGTGGCCAGCAGGTCGAGCGCGAGCGCGGCGGTCCAGGCGAAGCCGGTCGCGCCGCGCGCCGCGCCGGTGAACGGGTCGACGTACTCGGCGAAACCGGATGCGTCGGCCAGCCGCACCACGGCCGCGCGCAGGGCGTCGGCCGCGGCCGTCTCGCCGTGCGCGCGCAGCCCGCGCTCCACCAGCCAGCTCGTGTTGAACCAGGCCGGGCCGCGCCAGTACCGGTGCGGGTCGAAGGCCGCGCCGAGGAGGTCGTAGCTCGGCACCAGCCGGGTGCGGTCGCCGAGGGAGAAGTGCGGCCCGCGCAGGGTGCGCACCAGCGCGGCGGCGACGTCCCGCGGCAGGTCCGGCAGCAGCAGCGGGACCAGCCCGGAGACCCCGCGCTCGGGGAGCAGGCCACCGCCCCGCAGGTCCCGGCAGAGGAACATGCCGGTCCGCGCGTCCCACAGCCGCTCCACCAGCGCCGCCGTCAGCCGTTCGGCGCGGGCCCGCCGGGCGGTGCCGGGCACGCCCAGTTCCCCGGCGATCCGGGCGAGGGCGTACTCGGAGGCGATGAGCAGCGCGTTGAACGACGGGTCCTCGACGGCGAACTCCCCTTCCTCGCGCGTGTATCCGCGGTCCCGGTAGGCGGCGGCCAGCCGCACGTACCGCCCGTAGTCCAGGTCCGTCGGCCGGTCGCCGGGCGCGCCGTGGTCGAGGTCGGCGCGGCGGAAGGCGCGGGCCGGGGCGGGCGCGATGCGGGCCAGCGGGGCGTCCCAGCAGGGGCTGTTGTCCATGCCCTGCTCCCAGGGGTGGACGACGGACACCAGGCCGCCGCCGCCGAGGTCCCGCCGGTTCAGGAGGTACCGGTGCCAGGCGGCCAGCCGCGGGTGGACCCGGGCCAGGAAGCCGCGGGCCCGGGACAGGGCGGGATCGGCGCGGTGCACCAGCCAGGCCGCCAACGCGTGCACGGGTGGCTGCACGATCCCGGACGTCTGTACGGTGCGCGGGGCGCCCGCGCCGCGCCCGGCGGTGGCGGACCGCCAGAAGTCGGGGCTCGGGAAGTACGCGTCGAGCGGTACGGAGGGGTTGAACACGATGTGCGGGACGCGCCCGTCGGCCCACTGGGCCGCCAGCAGCGTCTCCAGCTCGGTCTGGGCGCGCAGCGGGGAGACGTGGCGCAGCCCGATGGCGATGAACGCGGAGTCCCAGGACCACTGGTGCGGGTACAGGGCGCGGGACGGGACCGTGGAGGCGCCCGTCCAGTTGGCGTCGAGCACCTGGGCCGCCCTGACGTGCGTGGACGTCGGGGCGGCCGACGGATCGTATGCGATCTCGCCGGGTGCGGGACGGGCTGTGAGCTGGGCAGTGCGATCCACTCGGGGCTCCCCGAAGACGTCCGGCCGGCCGGGTTTGGCTGTGGCTACCGCAGGGTTACGTCTATTTAACACGCAAAACCCAATATGTAAGGGAAGCTTGATGAACACAAGGGGGTGCGCATGACCGGGCGGCCGGGACGGACGGGCAGGGGCGCGGGACAGGCCAGCTCCGGCGATCTGCTCGAACTGGTGCGCAGCGGAAGGGCCGTGACACGGGGTGCGCTCCAGCGGGTGACCGGATTGTCCCGGGCCACCGTCGGCCACCGCCTGGATCGGCTGTTCCGGGCCGGGTGGCTGCGCGAGGGCGCCGGGGGCCCGGTCGACTCGCCGCTCGGCGGACGCCCCGCCGTCACGCTGGAGTTCGACGATTCCCACGCGGTCGTCCTCGCCGCCGACCTCGACACCCGGCACGCCCGCGCGGCCGTCCTCACCCTGGCCGGCGACCTCCTCGCCGAGCACTCCGGCGCGCTCGCCGTCGACGACGGGCCGGAGGCCGTCCTCGGTGAACTGGGGCGCTGGTTCGCCCGGTTGCTGGCCGAGGCCGGGTACCGGGCCGGGGAGGTCTGCGGCATCGGGCTCGGCGTGCCGGGGCCGGTGGACAGCGAGACCGGCCGGGTGGTGCAGCCCCCGATCATGCCCGGCTGGGACGGCTACGACATACGGGGCCGCCTGTCCCGGGCCTTCACCGAGCACACCGGGGCCCGCGCGGTCCCGGTCCTGGTCGACAACGACGCCAACCTGATGGCCTACGGCGAACAGCGCGCCGGTCACCCCGACTGCACGGCGTTCGTCCTGGTGAAGGTGTCCACCGGTATCGGCGCCGGGGTCGTCGTGCGCGGCTCGGTCTACCGGGGGGTGGACGGCGGCGCCGGGGACATCGGGCACATACGGGTGGGCACCGAGGCGCTGTGCCGGTGCGGCTCGTACGGCTGTCTCGCCGCCGTCGCGAGCGGCGGCGCCGTGGCCCGCCGGCTGGCCGCGTCCGGGGTGCCGGCCGCCTCCGGCTCCGATGTGCGGGCCCTGCTGGCGGCCGGCCACCCGGAGGCCGCCGCGCTGGCCCGGGAGGCCGGGCGGCGGGTCGGGGACGTGCTGGCGACGGTGGTCACGCTGCTGAACCCGGGAGTCCTGATGATCGCGGGCGACCTGGCCGGGACGCCGTTCGTCACCGGTGTGCGCGAGCTGCTCTACCAGCGGGCGCTGCCCCGCTCCACGGCCCGCCTGGAGGTGGTCACGTCCCGGCTCGGGGAGCGGGCCGGGCTGCTGGGTGCCGGGGCGTTGGTGGTGGAGCACCTGTACGCGCCGGAGCGGGTGGAGGAGCGCCTCTCGGCGATGGGCGTGTGATCCCGGTGGTCGGGGTGGTCGGGGTGGTCCCATGGTCCCGGTGGTGCGCCGGTGACCTGGGTGATGGCACTGCGCGTCACGTGGGTCGTCACGTGGGTGTTTCCGGTGGTGACGTCCGTCCGGGACCGGGTCCGCATGGTGGAACGGCCCACTCTGTGGCAGCGTGATTCTCGCCACCCCTGATAAGGGTCGCGCTCACATGAGCGGATCATGCGCGACTGCACTTCTCCAAGGGGTGGCACTGGGTGCCACCCCTTGATTGTTCATCGATCGAACTCAGTCGTGCCGGGAGTCGCTCACATGAGCGAGATAGTCCGCATCGGGAGGTCTCCTGTCTTCAAGAAGTGAAAACACGAACCCCGATCGGCTTGCCAAGCCTTGACTTTCGATCCGCTGGCAGACAGGTGGTTACAGGCGTATGACCCGCAAGTGGACGTACCCAGGGGCCTTCGATCTGGGTATGTTCCTCGCCGTCAGGGCAGCCACCGTGGCCTCAAGGAGTCGAGACCCGTGTCGGAAAACAAAGATCCCCACGTAGCGAAGTTCGTTTACGACTTCACCGAGGGCAACAAGGACCTCAAGGACCTCCTCGGTGGCAAGGGCGCCAACCTCGCCGAGATGACCAACCTCGGTCTCCCGGTCCCGCCCGGCTTCACCATCACCACGGAGGCCTGCAAGGTCTACCTGGACAGCGGTGAGGAGCCCGCGGCACTCCGTGACGAGGTGAGTGCCCACCTCGACGCCCTCGAGCGGAAGATGGGCAAGACGCTCGGCCAGCCCGACAACCCGCTGCTGGTGTCCGTCCGCTCCGGCGCCAAGTTCTCCATGCCCGGCATGATGGACACCGTCCTGAACATCGGCCTGTCCGACAAGTCGGTGAAGGGCCTGGCCGAACAGGCCGGCGACGACCGCTTCGCCTGGGACTCCTACCGCCGCCTGATCCAGATGTTCGGCAAGACCGTCCTCGGCGTCGACGGCGACCTCTTCGAGGAGGCCCTGGAGAAGGCCAAGCACGCCAAGAAGGTCACGGTCGACACCGACCTGGAGGCCGCCGACCTGAAGAAGCTGGTCACGACCTTCAAGAAGATCGTCAAGGCGGAGGCCGGCCGGGACTTCCCGCAGGACCCGCGCGAGCAGATGGACCTCGCCATCAAGGCGGTCTTCGACTCCTGGAACGGCGACCGCGCCAAGCTGTACCGCCGCCAGGAGCGCATCCCGCACGACCTCGGCACCGCCGTCAACGTCTGCTCCATGGTCTTCGGCAACCTGGGCCCGGACTCCGGCACCGGCGTCGCCTTCACCCGCGACCCCGCCTCCGGCCACCAGGGCGTCTACGGCGACTACCTCCAGAACGCCCAGGGCGAGGACGTCGTCGCGGGCATCCGCAACACCGTCCCGCTGGCGGAGTTGGAGCGGATCGACAAGAAGTCGTACGACCAGCTCATGCAGATCATGGAGACCCTGGAGAACCACTACAAGGATCTCTGCGACATCGAGTTCACCATCGAGCGCGGCCAGCTGTGGATGCTCCAGACCCGCGTCGGCAAGCGCACCGCCGGCGCCGCCTTCCGCATCGCCACCCAGCTCGTGGACCAGGGCCTGATCGACGAGACCGAGGCGCTCCAGCGCGTCACCGGCGCCCAACTGGCCCAGCTGATGTTCCCGCGCTTCGACGAGTCCGCCAAGGTGGAGAAGGTCGGCCGGGGCATCGCCGCCTCGCCGGGCGCCGCCGTCGGCAAGGCCGTCTTCGACTCCTACACCGCCGTGAAGTGGTCCCGCTCCGGCGAGAAGGTCATCCTGGTCCGCCGCGAGACCAACCCCGACGACCTCGACGGCATGATCGCCGCCGAGGGCATCCTGACCTCGCGCGGCGGCAAGACCTCCCACGCGGCCGTCGTCGCCCGCGGCATGGGCAAGACCTGTGTCTGCGGCGCCGAGGAGCTGGAGGTCGACACCAAGCGCCGCCGCATGACGGTCCCCGGCGGCCACGTGGTGGAGGAGGGCGACCTGATCTCCATCGACGGCTCGTCCGGCAAGGTGTACCTCGGGGAGGTCCCCGTGGTGCCCTCCCCGGTGGTGGAGTACTTCGAGGGCCGGATGCACCCCGGCGCCGACGACGCGGACGAGCTGGTCGAGGCGGTCCACCGCATGATGGCCTTCGCCGACCGCAAGCGCCGCCTGCGCGTGCGCGCCAACGCCGACAACGCCGAGGACGCGCTGCGCGCCCGCCGCTTCGGCGCCCAGGGCATCGGCCTGTGCCGCACGGAGCACATGTTCCTCGGCGACCGCCGCGAGCTGGTCGAGCGTCTCATCCTCGCGGACACCGAGGAGGAGCGCGAGGAGTCCCTCAAGGCCCTCCTGCCGCTCCAGAAGAAGGACTTCGTGGAGCTGTTCGAGGCGATGGACGGGCTGCCCGTCACCGTCCGCCTCCTCGACCCCCCGCTGCACGAGTTCCTGCCCGACATCACCGAGCTGTCGGTCCGCGTCGCCCTGGCCGAGTCCCGCCAGGAGCCCCACGAGAACGACCTGCGCCTGCTCCAGGCCGTCCACCGCCTGCACGAGCAGAACCCGATGCTGGGCCTGCGCGGCGTCCGCCTCGGTCTGGCCATCCCCGGCCTGTTCACCATGCAGGTCCGCGCCATCGCCGAGGCCGCGGCGGAACGCAAGGCCGCCAAGGGCGACCCGCGCGCGGAGATCATGATCCCGCTCGTCGGCACCGTCCAGGAGCTGGAGATCGTCCGCGAGGAGGCCGACCAGGTCATCGCCGAGGTCCAGGCGGCGACCGGTACGACGCTCAGGCTGGCGATCGGCACGATGATCGAGCTGCCGCGCGCCGCGCTCACCGCCGGCCAGATCGCGGAGGCCGCCGAGTTCTTCAGCTTCGGCACCAACGACCTGACCCAGACGGTGTGGGGCTTCAGCCGCGACGACGTGGAGGCCTCCTTCTTCACGGCCTACCTGGAGAAGGGCATCTTCGGTGTCTCCCCGTTCGAGACGATCGACAAGGACGGCGTCGGCTCCCTGGTGAAGTCGGCGGCGGAGGCCGGCCGGCGCACCCGCCCCGACCTGAAGCTGGGTGTCTGCGGCGAGCACGGCGGTGACCCCGAGTCGGTGCACTTCTTCCACGAGGTCGGCCTGGACTACGTCTCCTGCTCCCCGTTCCGCATCCCGGTCGCCCGCCTGGAGGCCGGCCGCGCGGCCACCCAGTCGACCGGCAGCGACCACCGCTAGGGCCTCTCGTTCGGATCATGCCGGGCTCGCGGGGTCTGGCCCGATCAGAACGAAAGACCCTAGGGCCCACGGGCCCGTACGACCCCGGAGCCGTCACCGGTCCCCGACCCTCATCCGATCGGTGACGGCTCCGGCACACGAAAGAGAGGCGGCGGCACCCCTGTGCGGGGGGTGCCGCCGCCTCACGCGTGGCGGGTGGCGGTGCGCCCCGGCCGTGACACGTGCCTGCAACACCCCTTTCGTAATCGTCGTGGATGGTTGATCGTTGGGCCGTGCATCGATGACGGACGTCTGGGGGCACAGGATGACGATCAGCCGCAGGACCCTGCTCGCCGCGGGTGCGGGCGCCGGACTGCTGACGGCGTGCGGGAGCAACACCGGGCGTGGCGGCGGGGGTTCGGGACCGTCGCTGTCGCAGTGGTACCACCAGTACGGGGAGCAGGGCACCGAACAGGCGGTGCGGCGCTACGCCCGCGCGTACTCCGGGGCGCACGTCGAGGTGCAGTGGCGGCCGGGGAACTACGACCAGCAGACCGCCGCCGCGCTGCTCACCGGTTCCGGACCCGACGTCTTCGAGGTCAACGGGCCGACGCTGGACCAGATCCGGGGCGGGCAGGTCGTCGACCTCACCGATCTGCTGGCGGGCGTCAGGCACGACTTCGCGCCGGCCGCGCTCGCGCCGAAGACGTACGACGGCAGGATCTGGGCCGTACCCCAGGTCATCGACACCCAGTTGCTGTACTACCGCAAGAGCCTGCTGAAGGACGCCGGTGTGGAGCCGCCCACCACCCTGGACGCCCTGGTCGAGGCGGCGCACGCGCTCACCGACCGCAGGACCAAGGGATTGTTCCTCGGCAACGACGGGGGAGCGGGCGTGCTCGGCGGGACCCCGCTGTACGCGGCGGGACTCAGCCTCGTCACCGAGGACGGCAGGCCCGGGTTCGACGACCCCGCCGCCGCCCGCACCCTCGGCAAGCTGCACCGGCTGTACGCCGACAAATCGCTGCTGCTGGGCGCGCCCAGCGACTGGTCCGACCCGTCCGCCTTCGTGCAGGGGCTGACCGCGATGCAGTGGTCCGGGCTGTGGGCACTGCCGCAGGTGCGGAAGGAACTCGGGGACGACTTCGGGGTGCTGCCGTTCCCCGCCGACGGGCCCGGCGGCCGGCCCGCCGTACCCGTCGGCGCGTACGGGTCCGCGGTCAGCGCCCGCAGCCGGCACCGGGAGGCCGCCAAGGAGTACGTGAAGTGGCTGTGGGTGCGACGGACCGACTACCAGCGGGACTTCGCGCTGTCGTACGGCTTCCACATCCCGGCCCGGATCTCCCTCGCGAAGAAGGCGGACCGGCTGAGGTCGGGGGCCGCCGCCGACGTCGTCCGGTTCACCACCGAGCACGGCTACGCCCAGCCGCTGCTGTGGACCCCGGTGGCCCAGACCGCCTACCAGGACGCGCTCAGCCGGATCATCAGGAACGGGGCCGACCCCGCGCGGGAGCTGAGGCCGGTCGTCGGGAAGGTGTCGGCCGAACTCGACCGGGTGAGGAAGAAGGGGTGAGGCGGCGGCGGGCGCTGTGGTTCTGGGTGTTCGTGGGGCCCTTCGCCCTCGGGCTCGCCCTGTTCACGTACGTGCCGCTGCTGTGGAGCGTGGCGCTCAGCTTCTTCGACGCGCACAACACCGTCACGCCCACGCACTTCACCGGGCTGGACAACTACACGGCGATGCTCGGGGACCACGCCTTCCTCGACAGCCTGCGCACCTTCCTGGTCTTCACCGCCTTCATCGTGCCCGTCACCTACGGGTGCGCCCTGTCCCTGGCCCTGATGGTCAACCGGGTCCGGCGGGCCCGGGCGTTCTTCCGCTCCGTGTTCTTCCTGCCGGCCGCGTGCAGCTACGTGGTGGCCGCGCTGGTGTGGAAGATGTCCGTCTTCAGCGGGGTGCGGTTCGGGCTGGCCAACACCGTGCTGGGCTGGTTCGGCGCCGACCCCGTCGCCTGGCTGGCCTCGTCCGACCCGCCCTGGTACTGGCTGGTCATCGTGACCGTACGGCTGTGGCTCCAGGCCGGGTTCTACATGATCCTCTTCCTGGCCGGGCTCCAGCGGATCGACCCGGTGCTCTACGAGGCGGCGGCCGTGGACGGGGCCCGGCCCGGCTGGACCGTGCTGCGGCACATCACCCTGCCCCAGCTGCGGGCCACCTCGGTCGCGGTGGTGCTGCTCCTCGTCGTCAACGCCTTCCAGGCCTTCGACGAGTTCTACAACCTGCTGTCGGACGCGCGGGGTTACCCGCCCTACGCCCGGCCGCCCCTGGTCTACCTGTACTACACCGCGCTCGGGCAGGGGCAGAACCTGGGGCTCGGCAGCGCGGGCGCGGTGATCCTGGCGCTGGTCGTCCTCGTCGTCACGATGGGGCAGGCGCGCTGGCTGGGACTGGGAAGGACGGAAGCCGATGGATGACGCCCTGGTGCGGGCCGGCCGGGCGCTGCGGCTGGTGCTGCTGACCGTGCTCGCCCTGCTCTTCCTGATCCCCTTCTACCTGCTGGTGCGCAACGGCCTGTCCGCCGAGCGGGACATCACCTCCCCGGACTGGACGTTCTTCCCGCGCCACGTGCGGTGGGGGAACGTCGGCGAGCTGTTCGCCGACCCGTCCGTGCCGTTCGCCCGGTCCCTGCTCAACTCCGCGCTGATCGCGGTCGCCACCACCCTGGGCACCCTCCTCCTGGCCTCCCTCGCCGGGTACGGCCTGGCCCGCATCCCCTACCGGCACGCGAACAAGGTGTTCCACGCCGTCCTGGGCACCCTGCTGGTCCCGGCGGCCGTCACGTTCGTCCCCAGCTTCGTGCTGGTGTCGTCGCTGGGCTGGATATCCACGCTGCGCGGGCTGATCGTCCCGACGCTGTTCCCGGCGTTCGCCTGCTTCGTCTTCCGGCAGTACTTCCTCGGGTTCCCCCGTGAGCTGGAGGACGCGGCGCAGGTGGACGGGCTCGGGTACTGGCGGACGTACTGGCTGGTCGTCGTGCCGAACGCCCGGCCGGTGTTCGCGGCCGTCGGGACGATCGTGTTCCTCGGCGCCTGGAACTCCTTCCTGTGGCCGCTGGTGATCGGGCAGGACCAGGACGCCTGGACGGTGCAGGTCGCCCTGTCCACGTTCACCACCGCGCAGGTCGTGCGGCTGCACGAGCTGTTCGTCGCGGCCGCCGTCTCGGTGCTGCCGCTGCTGGTGGTGTTCCTGTGCTTCCAGCGGTGGATCGTGGCCGGGGTGGAGCGGTCCGGGATCGACTGAGCCGCGGCCCGCCCCGCGCCCGCGCTCACGCGGGTGACGGCGGGACCACCCGGACCGGGTAGGTGGCCACCCGTACCGTCTCGTCGTCCAGGCACTGGCCGTCGGCCAGGTCGAAGCGCTGCTTGAGCAGCGGGGACGCCACGTACGGGCGGCCCCCGACGCTGCCGGTCAGGCCGCGTGAGAGGACGGCCGCGCCGGTGAAGGGGTCACGGTTGTCGACGGCGTACAGCCGGTCCGCGCGGTCACGGAAGACGGCCGCCTGCCGGCCGTCCGGCAGCAGGGCCGCCACCCCCCGGCCGGGGACGAGCGTGCTCAGGTCGCAGACCGGGAACCAGCCGTCCGCCAGCCGGAGCTGTACCGTCAGGTCGGTCGTCTCGAGTGCCAGGGTCATCGCTGGGCGCTTCCTTCCAGGACGTCGTCGGCGGGCCGCCCGCCGATGGCCAGCAGCGGCAGGTCGGGCTTGATCTGGTCGCGTTCGGGGACGAAGGAGACGACCGGGTCCGGGGTGTCCGGGGCGTTCACGAAGGACACGAACCGGGCCAGCCGCTCGGGGTCGTTCACCGTCTCCGCCCACTCGTCGCGGTAGTGCGCGACGTGCGCCCGCATCAGCCGCTCCAGCTCGTCGCAGATGCCGAGCGAGTCGTGCACCACCACGTCCCTTACGTGCTCCAGGCCGCCCGGGATCCGCTCCAGCCAGGTGCTGGTGCGCTCCAGGCGGTCGGCCGTGCGGATGTAGAACATCAGGAAGCGGTCGATGAGGCGGACCAGTTCGGCGTCGGACAGGTCCTGGGCGAGCAGGTCGGCGTGGCGCGGGGTGGCCCCGCCGTTGCCGCCGACGTACAGGTTCCAGCCGTGGGCGGTGGCGATCACCCCGAAGTCCTTCGACTGGGCCTCCGCGCACTCGCGGGCGCACCCGGACACGGCCGACTTCAGCTTGTGCGGGGACCGCAGCCCCCGGTAGCGCAGCTCCAGGTCGATCGCCATCCGCACCGAGTCCTGCACGCCGTAGCGGCACCAGGTGGAGCCCACGCAGGACTTCACCGTGCGCAGCGACTTGCCGTAGGCGTGCCCGGACTCGAAGCCGGCGTCCACCAGCCGCGCCCAGATCAGCGGGAGCTGCTCGACCCGGGCGCCGAACATGTCGATCCGCTGACCGCCGGTGATCTTGGTGTAGAGGCCGAAGTCCCGGGCGATCTCGCCGATCACGATCAGCTTCTCCGGTGCGATCTCCCCGCCGGGGATCCGCGGCACGACCGAGTACGAGCCGTTCTTCTGGAGGTTGGCGAGGAAGTGGTCGTTGGTGTCCTGGAGGGCCGCCTGCTCGCCGTCCAGGACGTAGCCGCTGGCGCCGATCGCCGGGGCGAGCGAGGCGATGACCGAGCCGACGGCCGGCTTGCACACCTCGCAGCCGTCCCCGCCGCGGGCGTCCTCGCGGCCGTAGCGGTCCAGCAGCTCCCGGTAGGAGGTGATCCGCAGAGCGCGGACGATCTCGTACAGCTCCTCGCGGGCCTGGGGGAAGCAGCCGCACAGCCCCTTGTCGACCGTGACGCCGGACGCCTCCAGCTCGGCGGTGACCAGTTGGCCGAGGACCTTCACGCAGGAGCCGCAGCCGGTGCCGGCCCGGGTGCACTTCTTCACCTCGGGCACGCTGGTGCACGCGTGGTCGGTGACCGCGCCGCGGATCGTGCCCTTGGTGACGTTGTGGCAGGAGCAGACGATCGCGTCGTCCGGCAGCGCGGACGGGCCGAGTCCGCCCGCGCTGCCGGCGCCGGCGGGCAGCACGAGCGACTCGGGGGAGACGGGCGGCACCGAGCCGGTGAGCGCGCGCAGGGTGCCGTACGCCTCCGCGTCGCCGACCAGGACACCGCCGAGCAGGGTGCCGTCCCGGCCGATGACCAGCTTCTTGTACAGGCCGGCGCGGGAGTCGGAGTAGACGACGTCCAGGCAGTCCGCGGTGGTGCCGTGCGCGTCGCCGAAGGAGGCCACGTCCACGCCGAGCAGCTTCAGCTTGGTGGACAGGTCGGCCCCGGTGAAGGACGCCTCGTCGCACGCGATCGTCGCCGCCGCGGTCGCAGCCTGCTCGTATCCGGGCGCCACCAGGCCGTACACCCGGCCGTCCGCGGCCAGCGCGCACTCGCCGATGGCGAAGACGCGCGGGTCGGTGACGGTGCGGCACTGCTCGTCGACCGTGATGCCGCCGCGCTCGCCGACCGCCAGACCGCAGTCGCGGGCCAGCTGGTCGCGGGGGCGGACGCCGGCGCTGAACACCACCAGGTCGGTGGCGAGTTCGGAGCCGTCGGAGAGCCGCATGCCGGTGACGGCACCGGAGGCGTCCGTGACGATCTCCTGGGTGCCCACCCCGGTGTGGACCGTCAGGCCCATCTCCTCGATGGTCCGCAGGAGGGCCGCGCCGCCGCCCTCGTCCACCTGCACCGGCATCAGGCGCGGCGCGAACTCCACGATGTGGGCGTCGAGTCCGAGGCCCTTGAGGGCACCGGCCGCCTCCAGGCCGAGCAGGCCGCCGCCGACCACGGCGCCGGTCGAGGCCTCGCGCCCCGCGTACTCCTCGATGGCGAGGAGGTCCTCGATGGTGCGGTAGACGAAGCAGCCGGTGGCGTCCTTGTTCGGCACCGGCGGCACGAACGGGTAGGAGCCGGTGGCCAGGACGAGGACGTCGTAGTCGACGACCAGGCCGGAGCGGGCGGTCACCCGCCGGGCCTCGCGGTCGACGGTCTCCGCCGGGTCACCGAGGTGCAGCTCGATGCCGTGGTCGTCGAGGAACCGCCGGTCGGTCAGGGACAGTTCCTCCGGCGTCCGGCCGGAGAAGTACGAGGTCAGCTGGACGCGGTCGTAGGCCGGGCGTGGCTCCTCGCACAGCACGACCACGCGGTGGGTCGCGGTCAGGCCGCGCTCGGCGAGCGCTTCGAGGAAGCGCTGGCCGACCATGCCGTGGCCGACGAGCGCGATCGTGGGGGTGGCCTCCGGGGTGGCGGACATTCAGGAGCCTCCATCGTGGGTGAGCAGGTGGAGCAGCGGGCCGTCACCGGGGAGCGGCTCCGCCCCCTCCCAGGCGCGGGCGAGCGCGCCGACGGTGCCGAGTTCGCCGACGAGGACCCCGCCGACCAGGCGTTCGCCGCGGACGACGACCTTGCGGTAGGTGCCCCGGGTGGCGTCGGCGAGCCGCACGACGTCGTCGCCGGGGAGGGGGTCGGGGTCGCCGAACGCGGCGAGGTCGAACGGGGAGCCGGTGCCGGTGCCGGTGAGGGTCAGCCGGGTCAGGGAACGGGTGCCGCGGTAGCGGGCGTCCGGGTCGCCGGCGAGCAGCCGGGCGAGCACGTCGGCCTGTTCCAGCGCGGGGGCGGCCAGGCCGTAGACGGTGCCGTCGTGCTGGGCGCAGTCGCCGACGGCGTGGATGTGCGGGTCCGAGGTGCGCAGCGCGTCGTCCACGAGGACGCCCCGGTGGACGGCGAGCCCCGCCTGTTCCGCGAGGCCGGTGCGCGGGCGCACCCCGCAGGCGACCACCACGAGGTCGGCGTCCAGGGTGTAGCCGTCGGCCAGCTCCACCGAGCGGACCGCGCCCGCGGCGCACGCCACGTCCCGCACCCGGCACTCGGTGTGCACCTCGACGCCCAGGTCGGTGAGGTGCCGCAGCACCAGCCGGGAGGCGTCCGGGTCGAGCTGGCGTTCCATGAGTCGTTCGGACTGCTGGGCGAGGACGACCTGGGCGCCGCGCACGGCGAGCGCGCGGGCCGCGGAGACCCCCAGCAGGCCGCCGCCGACGACGACGGCCCGCACCCCCGGCCGGACGGCCTTCGCCAGGCCCAGGCAGTCGTCCAGGGTGCGGAACGCGTGGACGCCCTCGGGCAGCCGGCCGCCGGCCGTGAACAGGCCGCGCAGCGGCGGCAGCACCGGGTTGGAGCCGGTGGCCAGGACCAGGGTGTCGTAGGCGAGCGGTGGGCCGTCGGCGCGGGTGAGGGTCCGGGCGGCCCGGTCGATCCCGGTGATCCGGGCGCGCAGCAGGCCGTCGGGCGGCGGGAGGGCGATCACCTCCGGGGCGTACCGGCCGGCCAGCACCTCGGCCAGCAGGACGCGGTTGTACGGGGGGTGCTCCTCCTCGCCGACGAGCAGCGCGGGCGTGCCCAGTTCGCCGAGCCGCCGGGCGAGCCGTACGCCCGCGAGGCCGGCGCCGATCACCACCACACGCGTTGTCGAGGTCATGTCCCGAGCGTGCGGTCCCGACGTTACCCGGTGGCATCACCGCTGTTTCCCACCGGGAACGCTGCCCTCAGTGGCGGTGCACCGGGGGTGTGAGGCCGTGGGCGCCGTTCTCCCGCGGCCGGTCAGCGGGCCTCTGTCGCCTGCCCGGTGCCGTGGCGGCTGCCCGTCAGGTGCGCGAACACCACCACGTTGCCCTGGTAGCCGGTCGTCCGGGAGTAGCCGCCGCCGCAGGTGATGACGCGCAGTTCGGGTCGGGGTGCGGCGCCGTACACCTTGTCGTCGGGGAAACCCCGGGCCGGGTACACCTCCACCGCGTCCACGGTGAAGACGGCCACGCTGCCGTCCCGACGGTCCACCTCGACGGTGGCGCCCCGCTTCAGCGCCCCGAGGTCGTAGAAGACGGCGGGGCCCTCGGTGTTGTCGACGTGGCCGGCGACGACCGCGGTGCCCGTCTCGCCGGGCACGGTGCCGGCCTGGTACCAGCCGGCCAGGTTCTTCCGTCCGGCGGGCGGCGCCTCGAGATTGCCGGAACGGGTCAGCGCCAGGCCCGTCAGCGGGGCGTCCACCCGGATCGCGGGGATGCGGATGCGGACCGGCGGGGACGGCGCGAGCGCGGGCGCCGCGAGCCGTTCCTCCCCCGGGTCGGGGCGGCCCTCGGTGGCGGCCGGCTGCGGGGGCGCGTGACCGCCGGCGCCACCGCCCAGCAGCCACACGCCGGAACCGAGGGCGACGACGGTGACCGCGGCTATGGCGGTGTCGCCGAGCCTCGCTCTGCTGCGCATGCGAACCCCTCTCCCGGGGGCGCGCCCCCGAACGGGACCCTTCGGAAGGGGACCGGCGCGGGTGCCGGTCCCCTCCCCCTCCGGGCCGCGAGGGGCGTCGGACCCGGAGGGGGCGGGACGTGCGGTACCGGCGGACGGACAGCGGAGGGTGTCCGTCAGATCCCGTCGCCTCTCGCCCGGCGCAGGAGCCAGGTACCGCCCGCGGCGGCGACGGCCAGTGCCGCCACACCCGCCGCGGTCTGCACGGGGTCGGGGCCCAGTCCGCCGCCGACCCCCGTCTTCACACTGCCGTGCGGCTGCACCTGTTCGTGCGCCGCGCCCAGGGTCACCACCAGGTCGCCCGTCGCCTGCCGGTCGCCCTCGGCGCACCGGGCGACGATCTCGTACGTCCCGGGCTGCGCGCTCGGCGGCACCCGGAACTCGCCGATCGCCTCGCCGGCGTGCGCGGTGGGCGCCAGGGGGAACGTGCCGGCGCCGACCGCGCCCGCGTCCCCGGTCGCCGAACCCCGTTCCCCGCACACGGCGGTGTTCACCGTGACCCGACCGCCGGGCGCCACGGTGGACGGGTACGCGTCCAGGCGGCCGGTGCCTCCGGCCAGACCGTGGGCGGGCGCCGCCGCGGTCACGGCGAGCGCCGTACCGGCCAGCAGACGGGCAGTGCGTCGCATGGTGCTCCCCAGAGCTTGTCCGACTCGTCCAGGGGTGCGCCCCTGCTCCACCGAGATAAGTCGCACCGGCGGCGTCGCGCTTGCCGGGGTGCCGCCGGGACTGCGGTGAACGGGTGGCACGGACGGCCCCCCACACGGCCCAGCCGGGGAGGATTCCAGCAGGTCACGAGCGTGCGGAGGGTTAAGTATGAAGAGCACACGATTGGCCTCCACCCGTCGGCCCGCACCGTGGACGAGCGGCCCGGCGGGGTGCACACTCGTGCCGTGACCGTCGAGGACCTCCCGCCCCGCGGCGCCCGCCCCTTCTTCGTCCACGGCACCCTGCGCGCCGGCGGCAGGCACCACGACCGTTTCCTGCGCGGCCGCGCCCTCCCCCGGAACCGGCCCGGCTGACCGGCGCCGCCCTGTACGCCGGCCCGGTCACCCGTACGCCGTCGAGCAGCCCGGCGACGCCCGCAGCCTCTACGAACGCGTCGCCCGGGACGTCGAACGCGCCGACGGCACCACCGTGCGCGCCTGGGTGTACCTGGCCGGGCCGCGCGTCGCCGACCGGCTGCGCGCCCGGGACCGGCCGGTGCCGGGCGGCGGGCGGCGGGACGGCCGCTGAACTCAGCCCAGCAGGGCCAGCCCCTCGGGCACCTCGATGCCGAACTCCTCGTCCACCAGTCGCCGCGCCTGCGCCTCGATCGTCAACGTGCGCTCCGACACCGTGCCGTCGGTCAGGGTCTCGGTGAACCGGTCGCCGTCCAGGGCGAGATGACGCTCGGCGGTGGTCCGCTGGAGATAGGGGCGGCGGGTGAACGGCGAACGCGGGTGCGTGGCGACGTACCAGTTGAAGACCTCCAGGTCGACGGCGGTGAACGGCTCCCGGGTGAACGCGTACTGCCCGGCCCATACCCCGTCCCCGCGGTCGTAGGTCTCCAACTGCCACAGCCCCGGCGGCCCGTCGTGCGGCAGCGGGGCCAGCCGGTGTCGGCGCCCGGCGCCCTCCGACTCGGTGCCGGGGACCAGCGGCACCGGCAGCAGCAGCGCCCCCACGGCGCCGAAACCGACGTCCGCCAGGTACGGCTCCGCCTCGCCCGCCACCTCCACCTGGAGCATCGTGTGCGTCCGCGGCCGGCTCCACGGGGTCTCGGCGCCCAGCACCACCCGGCCGGCCAGCGGGGTCACCCGGAAACCGAGCGCCTCCAGCGCCAGCCGGAGCAGGGTGTTGTGCTCGTAGCAGTAGCCGCCCCGTCGGCCGTGCACCATCTTCGCCGCCAGGTCCGCGGGCGCCAGCGAGGGCACCGTGCCGCGCAGCGGGTCCAGGTTCTCGAACGGCAGCGACAGCGCGTGCGCCAGGTGCACGCCGCGCAGGGTGTCCAGGTCGGCCCGCCGCCCGCCCTTCCAGCCGATGCGGTCGAGATAGGCGTCGAGGTCGTACTGCCCGGTGTCGGCCATACCCCGAACCTACGCCAGGGCGCCCCCCGGCCGCGTCCGGGGTCCGACGACCTCGACCCGCACCGCGCACGACTTGAACTCCGGCATCCCCGAGGTGGGGTCCAGGGCCGGGTTGGTGAGGGTGTTGGCGCGGCCCTCGCCGGGCCAGTGGAACGGCATGAACACGGTGTCCGGGCGGATGGTGGCGGTGACCCGGGCCGGCGCCACGGCCCGGCCCCGCCGGGAGACCACCGCGAGCGGGTCGCCGTCGGCCGCCCCCAGCCGGGCCGCCAGCCGCGGATGCAGTTCCACGAACGGCCCCGGCGCCGCCGCGTTCAGCTCCGCCACCCGCCGGGTCTGCGCCCCCGACTGGTACTGCGACACCACCCGGCCGGTGGTCAGCAGCAGCGGATACTCCTCGTCCGGCTCCTCGGCGGTCGGCCGGTGCACGACCGGGACGAACCGGGCGCGGCCGTCCGCGGTGGGGAACCGGTCGAGGAAGAGCCGCGGCGTCCCCGGGTGCGGCCCGGCGCCGGGACGGGGTGTCTCCCCGGCCCCCGCGGCGGGCGATCCGGCCGGGCAGGGCCAGAAGACGCCGTTCTCCTCCGCGAGGCGCCGGTAGGTGATCCCCGAGTAGTCGGCGGGGCCGCCGGCGCTGGCCCGGCGCAGCTCCTCGAAGACCTCCTCGGGGTCGGCCGGGAACCCCTTCTCCACACCGAGCCTGGCGGCCAGCTCGCGCAGGACGTACAGGTCGGTGCGGACTCCCGGCGGGGGAGCGACGGCCCGGCGGCGCAGCAGGACCCTGCCCTCCAGGCTGGTCGTCGTGCCGGTCTCCTCCGCCCACTGCGCGACCGGCAGCACGACGTCCGCCAGCTCCGCCGTCTCCGACAGGACGACGTCGGCCACCGCCAGGAAGTCCAGCGAGCGCAGCCGCTCCTCGACGTGGGCCGCGCGGGGGGCGGACACCACCGGGTTGGAGCCCATGAGCAGCAGCGTCCGGACATCCGTGCCGAGGGCGTCGAGCAGCTCGTAGGCGCTGCGCCCCGGGCCGGGCAGCGTGTCCGGGTCCACGCCCCATACCCCGGCCACGTGCCGCCGGGCCGCCGGGTCGTCGAGCCTGCGGTAGCCGGGCAACTGGTCGGCCTTCTGGCCGTGCTCGCGTCCGCCCTGCCCGTTGCCCTGCCCGGTCAGGCACCCGTACCCGGACAGCGGGCGGCCGGCCCGCCCGGTGGCCAGGCACAGGTTGATCCACGCGCCCACCGTGTCGGTGCCCTTGGACTGCTGCTCCGGCCCGCGCGCGGTCAGCACCATCGCCGCCTCCGGCTCGCAGAACATCCGTACCGCCGCGCGCAGTTCGGGAACGGACACCCCCGTGATCCGTTCCACCTGCTCCGGCCAGTGCGCCATCGCCGCCGCCCGGGCCCCGGTCCAGCCGGTGGTCCGCTCCCGGATGTACTCCTCGTCGGTCCGGCCCTCCGCGACCACCAGGTGCAGCAGGCCGAGGGCGAGGGCGAGGTCGGTGCCGGGGCGCGGCGCGAGGTGCAGGTCGGCCTGTTCGGCGGTCCGGGTGCGGCGCGGGTCCACGACGATCAACGTGCCGCCGTTGTCGCGGAGTTCCGTGAAGAAGCGCAGCGAGGGCGGCATGGTCTCGGCGAGGTTGGACCCGACGAGGATCACGCAGCCGGTCCGCGGGATGTCCGCCAGCGGGAACGGCAGCCCCCGGTCGAGCCCGAACGCCCTGGTGCCCGCCGCGGCGGCCGACGACATGCAGAACCGGCCGTTGTAGTCGATCTGCGAGGTGCCGAGCACCACCCGCGCGAACTTGCCGAGCGCGTACGCCTTCTCGTTGGTCAGCCCGCCGCCGCCGAACACCCCGAGCGCGTCGGCGCCGTACCGGTCCCGGGCCGCCCCGAGCCGCTCGGCGACCAGGTCCAGCGCCTCGGGCCAGCCGGTCTCCACCAGTCGGCCGCCCCTGCGGACCAGCGGCGCGGTCAGCCGCACCGCCGGCGACAGCACCCCCGCCGCCGTGCGGCCCTTCCCGCACAGCGCGCCCCGGTTGACGGGGAAGTCCGGGCGTTCGGTGACCTCGACACCGCCCTGGGGCAGCGGCGTGAGCGTCATCCCGCACTGGAGGGCGCAGTACGGGCAGTGGGTGGGCACCGGGGTGTTCTCCATGCCGCCCAGCGTGCGTCCGGCGTGTTACGCGCCCCGGCCGGATCCCGTTACACGCCCGGCACGGCGACCTCCCCGCGCCGGACCGGGGGCCGTGAGGCCGGAGCGCGTGGGGCGACGGGCCCCATCGGCCCTGAGGCGCCGGGGCCGGGATGACACGGTCACCGCCCGGCGGCCATCGCCCGTGCCACCCCCGGCTCCCTCGGCCCGAGGAACCTCGGGTCCGGCCGGAACACCGCGTCCAGCACCGCCTTGCCCGCCGCGAACACCTCGCGGGTGCCGCCGTAGTACCAGGTCGCGTCGTGCTTCGCGTCGACCCCGACGCCGTACGACGCCACGCCCGCGGCCTCGCACAGCGCGACCGCCCGCCGGATGTGGAAGCCCTGGCTGATCAGCACCGCCCGGTCCACCCCGAAGATCCTCCGGGCCCGGACACAGGAGTCCCAGGTGTCGAAACCGGCGTAGTCGCTGACGACGCGCGCGTCCGGCACACCGTGCCGGGTCAGATAGGCGCGCATGGCGTCCGGCTCGTCGTAGTCCTTGCGGCTGTTGTCCCCGGTGACGAGGACGACCTCGATCCGCCCCGCGCGGTACAGCCGGGCCGCCGCGTCCAGCCGGTGCGCGAGGTACGGCGACGGCTTCCCCCGCCACAGCCCCGCCCCGAACACCATCGCCACCCGGGTGTGCGGCACGTCGGCCGTGGTGCGCAGCCGGTCCGCCGTCGTCACGTACAGCCAGGTCACCGGCAGCAGCGCCAGCACGCACCCGGCCATCACGGCCTGCACCAGCCGCCGCTGCCCGGTGCGCGTGCGCGGCAACCGCGGTCGACGGATTCTCATACGGCCCCCCCAAGATGGCTTCCGATGGCAAGGACGCCGGCGGCGCCGGTCCGGTTCGCCTCACAGACCGCGTCCGTCCGGGGTGAAACACCGGAAAACCTCCGTGACGGGCCGGCAACGGCCACGCAACCTCCGGCGGACAGGATCGTTCCATGACGGCGTCGAACCCACGCGGTGACGAACCCCGCGTCCCCCTCGGCCTCCCGGCGGACCCGAGGACCGGCGGCAGCGCCCGGCTGGTGCCCCCGCTGCGCCTCCTCCCCCCGGTCCGGCACCGCCGCCCGGACCCGGAGCCGGCCGCGCTGGTCCTGGTGGCCCACGGCAGCCGCGACCCCCGGGCGCTCACCACCGTGCGGGCCCTGGCCGGGCGGGTCCGCGCCCTGCGCCCCGGCCTCCCGGTCCACCTCGGCCACATCGAGCTGAACGCGCCCCTGCTGCCCGACACCCTGGCCGCCCTCGGCCCCGCCCCCGCCGTCCTCGTACCGCTGCTCCTGGGCCGCGGGCACCACGTCCGCCAGGACATCCCCGCCATGGCCGCCGCCGCGCCGGTCCGCGCCCGGGTGGCCGCCCCGCTCGGCCCGCACCCGCTCCTCGCCCGGACCCTGCACGACCGCCTCCTGGAGGCCGGCTGGCCCGCGGCCATGGACGCCGCCGCCCGCCGCGCCGGCGCGGTGGTCCTCGCCGCGGCCGGTTCCCGCGACCCGGACTCGACCGTCGACACCCGCCGCACCGCCCGCCTGCTCGCGGACCGCCTCGGTGTCCCCGTCGTCCCCGCGTACGCCTCCGCGGCGGCGCCGTCCGTCCCGGCGGCCCTGCGCGCCCTCGCGGCACGCGGCCGGCACCGGGTGGCGGTCGCGTCGTACTTCACGGCGCCCGGCCGCTTCGCCGCCCAGTGCGCGGCGCAGGCCCCGTGGCTCGCCTCGGCCCCCCTCGGCGCCCACGAGGCGATGGCCCGCCTGGTCCTCCTCCGGTACGACCGGGCCCGCGCGAGCCGGGGAGCGGAACTGGCCCCCGCCTGACAGCCGGGCGGGCGGCACGCCGCTTTTGTCGGTGCCGCCCCGTACTGTCGAACCATGGAAGGCATCGCAGGCACCGCAGGCATCGCACGCTCCACAGGCACGGCCGCAGGCACGGGCTCCGCACTCGCGTCGGCGTACGACCCGGCGTCGGCCGACCGCTGGGCCCCCGAGCCGGACAAACGTCCGGGCCGCACCGCCTTCCAGCGCGACCGCGCCCGCGTCCTGCACTCCGCCGCCCTGCGCCGCCTGGCGGGCAAGACGCAGGTGGTCACCCCGGGGACCCGCAGCCTGGTCTGGGACGCCAGCCCCCGCACCCGCCTCACCCACTCCCTGGAGTGCGCCCAGGTCGGCCGGGAACTCGGCGCGGCCCTCGGCTGCGACCCCGACCTGGTCGAGGCGGCCTGCCTCTCCCACGACCTCGGCCATCCGCCCTTCGGCCACAACGGCGAGTACGCGCTGAACGAGTTCGCCGACGACTGCGGCGGCTTCGAGGGCAACGCCCAGTCGCTGCGCCTGCTCACCCGCATCGAGCCCAAGCGCTTCACCCCGCAGGGCTCCGTCGGCCTCAACCTCACCCGCGCCACCCTGGACGCCGCCACCAAGTACCCCTGGCCGCGAGGCGCCCACCCCACCGACCCGGCGTCGGTGAAGTTCGGTGTGTACGAGGACGACCGCCCGGTCTTCGACTGGGTCCGGCAGCACGCCCCAGGCACCCGCACCTGCTTCGAGGCGCAGGTGATGGACTGGTCCGACGACGTGGCCTACTCGGTGCACGACGTGGAGGACGGCCTGCACGCCGGCCACATCGACCCCGGCTGCCTGTACTCCGAGCCGGAACGGCGGGCCGTGTTCGAGGTCGCCGTCGGCCGCTACGTCCCCGCCGGCACCGACCCGGCGGAACTCGCCGAGGCCCTGGACCGGCTCCTGGCGCAGGAGTGGTGGCCGCACGGCTACGACGGCACCGCGGTGGCGCAGGCCCGCCTGAAGGACGCCACCAGCCAGCTCATCGGCCGGTTCTGCCTGGCCGCCGAGGGCGCCACCCGGGCCGCGTACGGCACCGGCCGGCTCACCCGCTACGGCGCCGAACTCGTCGTGCCCCGCGCCGCCCGCATGGAGTGCGCGGTGCTCAAGGCGGTCGCCGACCGGTACGTCATACAGCGCGCCGAGCAGGAACGGCTGCGCGCCGACCAGCGGGTGATCGTCGCGGAGCTGGCCGAGGCGCTCACCGCCCGCGCGCCCGACGGCCTGGACCCGCAGTTCCGGGCGCTGTCCGGCGCGGCGGCCGACGACCACGCGCGCAAGCGGGTGATCGTCGACCAGATCGCCTCCCTCACCGACGCCTCCGCGCTGTCGCTGCACGCGAGACTGACGGGGCGGCCGTGAAAGGAAAGTGACCCTGCGTGGCCTGAACGGGTCACACCCTCTTCCCGCACCACCCCGCGTGCGGGACGCTCGCAGACGGCGGCACCCCTACGAGGAGGCATCACGTGGTCGACGCGGATCAGACATTCGTCATCGTGGGAGGCGGTCTCGCCGGCGCGAAGGCGGCCGAGACGCTCCGGGCGGAGGGCTTCACCGGCCGGGTGATACTGATCTGCGACGAACGCGACCACCCCTACGAGCGGCCGCCGCTGTCCAAGGGCTACCTCCTCGGCAAGGAGGAACGCGACAGCGTCTTCGTCCACGAACCCGCCTGGTACGCGCGCAACGACATCGAGCTGCACCTCGGGCAGACCGTCGACCGCGTCGACCGCACGGCGAAGACGGTCCGCTTCGGGGACGACGGCACTCTCGTGCGCTACGACAAACTGCTCCTGGTCACCGGCGCCGAACCCCGCCGTCTCGACATCCCGGGCACCGACCTCGTCGGCGTGCACCACCTGCGCCGGCTCGCCCACGCCGAACGGCTCCGCAACGTCCTGGCCGCGCTCGGCCGGGACAACGGGCACCTCGTGATCGCCGGTGCCGGCTGGATCGGCCTGGAGGTCGCCGCGGCGGCCCGCGAGTACGGCGCGGAGGTCACCGTGATCGAGCCGGCGCCCACCCCGCTGCACGGCGTCCTCGGCCCCGAGCTGGGCAACGTCTTCGCGGAGCTGCACCGCGAGCGCGGCGTCCGCTTCCGCTTCGGCGTCCGCCTCACCGAGATCGTCGGACAGGACGGCATGGTCCTCGCCGTCCGCACGGACGACGGCGAGGAACACCCCGCGCACGACGTCCTCGCCGCGATCGGCGCCGCCCCCCGCACCGGCCTCGCGGAGGCCGCGGGCCTGGAGACCGCCGACCCGGCGCGCGGCGGCGGCATCGTCGTCGACGAGCGGCTGCGCACCAGCGACCCCGACATCCACGCCGCCGGTGACGTGGCGGCCTTCCCGTTCGCCGCGGCCGGCCGGCTGCGCGTCGAGCACTGGGCCAACGCCCTCAACGGCGGACCGGCCGCCGCCCGCGCCATGCTCGGCGCGGACGTCACCTACGACCGCGTGCCCTACTTCTTCAGCGACCAGTACGACCTGGGCATGGAGTACAGCGGATGGGCGCCGCCCGGCTCCTACGACGAGGTGGTCATCCGCGGCGACGCCGGGAAACGGGAGTTCATCGCGTTCTGGGTGCGGCAGGGCCGGGTGCTCGCCGGGATGAACGTGAACGTGTGGGATGTCACAGAACACATCCAGCGGCTGGTCCGTTCCGGGGCCCCGGTGAACACCGAGGCGCTCTCGGACCCGCACGTACCGCTCGGCGGCCTCGCCTCCTGACCGACGCGCGCACCGGCACCCCCGCGCCACCCCCGTAGAATTCACGCGTGGCAGGACGGATCAACGACGAGGACGTGAAGGCGGTTCGGGACGCGGTCCCGATCGACGCCGTGGTCTCCGAGTACCTCCAGCTGCGCGGCGCGGGCGGCGGCAACCTCAAAGGGCTGTGCCCGTTCCACGACGAGAAGTCGCCGTCCTTCCAGGTCAGCCCCAGCAAGGGACTCTTCCACTGCTTCGGCTGCCAGGAGGGCGGCGACACCATCACCTTCGTGATGAAGGTGGACCACCTCTCCTTCTCCGAGGCCGTCGAGCGCCTCGCCGCCCAGGCCGGCATCACCCTGCGCTACGAGGAGGGCGGGTACAACCCGGCCCACCAGCGCGGCGAGCGGATCCGCCTGGTCGAGGCGCACAAGATCGCCGCGCAGTGGTACGCGGAGCAGCTCGCCACCAGCCCCGAGGCCGAGACCGGCCGGGTCTTCCTCGCCGAGCGCGGTTTCGACCAGGCCGCCGCCGTCCACTTCGGCGTCGGCTACAGCCCCCAGGGCTGGGACCACCTCACCCGCTACCTGCGCGGCAAGGGCTTCACCGACAAGGAACTGCTGCTGTCCGGCCTGTCCCAGGAGGGCCGCCGGGGCCCCATCGACCGGTTCCGGGGCCGGCTGATGTGGCCGATCCGGGACATCGGCGGCGAGGTCGTCGGGTTCGGCGCCCGCAAGCTGTACGAGGCGGACAACGGCCCGAAGTACCTCAACACCCCCGACACGGCGATCTACAAGAAGAGCCAGGTGCTCTACGGCATCGACCTGGCCAAGAAGGAGATCGCCAAGGCGAGCCGGGCGGTCGTGGTCGAGGGCTACACCGACGTCATGGCCTGCCACCTCGCCGGTGTGACGACGGCCATCGCGACCTGCGGCACGGCCTTCGGCGGCGACCACATCAAGATCCTGCGCCGGCTGCTGATGGACAACGGCAGCGCCCGCGTCATCTTCACCTTCGACGGCGACGCGGCCGGCCAGAAGGCCGCCCTGCGCGCCTTCGAGGACGACCAGAAGTTCGCCGCCGAGACGTACATCGCGATCGCCCCCGACGGCATGGACCCCTGCGACCTGCGCCTGGCCAAGGGCGACGAGGCCGTCGCCGACCTGGTCCAGCCCCGCACCCCGCTGTTCGAGTTCGCGCTCCGCCAGATCCTGAGCCGCTACGACCTCGACACCCCCGCCGGCCGCGCCGCCGCCCTGGACGAGGCCGCCCCGATCGTCGCCCGGATCAAGAACAGCGGCGCCCAGCACGAGGTCGCCGTCGAGCTGGCCGGCATGCTCGGCATCCTCGACACCCAGTTCGTGGTCCGCCGGGTCGGCCAGCTGGCCCGCTGGGCCCGCGACCGCGGCGGCAAGGGCGACCCGCGGCAGGGCCCGCCCCGCCAGGCCGGCCCGCAGTGGGCCGAGGCCCCCCGCCCGGCGGCCGGCGGTCCGGCGCTGACCCTGCGCAACCCTGTCCACGCCGCCGAACGCGAGCTGCTCAAACTCGCCCTCCAGCGCCCCGAGCTGGTCTCCCCGGCCTTCGACGCCTACGGCGAGGACGAGTTCACCGCCCCGCCGTACGCCGCCGTGCGCCGGGCCGTCGCGGAGGCGGGCGGCGCCGAGTACGGCGTGTCCGACCCGCAGGAGTACGTCGTCCGGGTCCGCGAGGCCGCCCCCGACGACACCGTCCGCGCGATGGTCACGGAGCTGGCCGTCGAGCCGATCCTGCGCCGCACGGTGGACGAGACGTACGCCGGCACGGTCCTGGTGCAGATCCGCCGCCGGGCCGTGGAACGCCGCATCCGCGACATCCAGTCCCAGCTGACCCGCCTCGCCGCCGGCGGCGACCCGGCCCGCCTCGCCGCCGTCCAGAACGAGGTCTGGGTCCTCCAGCAGTACGACCAGGCGTTGCGCGAACGCGGCGCGGCGGCGCTCTAGCCGGCACACGGCCCCGGCCCCGCGATCGAGCCAGGTCAGCGGCGGCCCCGGGCCCGGCGCGGCCGGCACGGTCAGCACCGCGTCACGGAACGGATGCAAAAAGTCACCGCACGCCCCTCGTGGCGGCGTTGTGTCGTACTCCACACTGGGGGCCGGTGCCCGAGCCCTCGGAGCGCAGGCCGTCGACTCTCCGCTCCCGAAGTACCGCTGCCGCACCCCCTCCGCAGCGATCATCCTGGAGGTCGCCCCCGTGCAGACCCAGATCCTCGCCCAGACCGACAGCAGTACCCGCGCCAGCACCACCGCGGACGAACCGGACGCGGGGACGGACGTCCTCGGGGCGGTGCCCCCGCAAGCCCGCGCCGCGGACGACCCGGAGACCCCGCCGGCGGCCGGGGCGTCCGAGGAGGATCCCGCGGAGCCGGCGGAGGAGGCCGAGCCGGCCGAGGAGGCGACCGAACCCGTCGAGGCCCCGGCCGTCGCCCGGGCCGAGTCCGGCGGGCCCTCGGCCGACCTGTTCCGCCAGTACCTCCGCGAGATCGGCCGCATCCCGCTGCTCACCGCCGCCGAGGAGGTCGAACTGGCCCGCCGGGTCGAGGCCGGCCTGTTCGCCGAGGAGAAGCTGAGCAGCACCCCCGACCTGGACAGCCGGCTGGCGCACGACCTGGACCGGCTCGTGGTCATGGGCCGGATGGCCAAGCGCCGGCTCATCGAGGCCAACCTGCGCCTGGTGGTGTCCGTCGCCAAGCGGTACGTCGGCCGCGGCCTGACCATGCTGGACCTCGTCCAGGAGGGCAACCTCGGGCTCATCCGGGCCGTGGAGAAGTTCGACTACGCGCGCGGCTACAAGTTCTCCACCTACGCCACCTGGTGGATCCGCCAGGCCATGTCCCGGGCCCTGGCCGACCAGGCCCGCACCATCCGGGTCCCGGTCCACGTCGTCGAGCTGATCAACCGGGTCGTCCGCGTCCAGCGCCGGATGCTCCAGGAACGCGGCTGCGAGCCGACGGCGGACGAGGTCGCCGCCCACCTGGACCTGCCGCCCGAGCGGATCGGCGAGGTGCTGCGGCTCGCGCAGGAACCGGTGTCGCTGCACGCCCCGGTCGGCGAGGAGGACGACGTCGCCCTCGGCGACCTCATCGAGGACGGCGACGCGGCGAGCCCCGTGGAGTCGGCGGCGTTCCTGTTGCTGCGCCAGCACCTGGAGGTCGTGCTGTCCACCCTGGGGGAGCGGGAGCGCAAGGTCGTCCAGCTCCGCTACGGCCTGGCCGACGGCCGCCCCCGCACCCTGGAGGAGATCGGCCGGATCTTCGGGGTGACCCGGGAGCGGATACGCCAGATCGAGTCCAAGACCCTGAACAAGCTCCGCGACCACGCCTTCGCGGACCAGCTCAGGGGCTACCTGGACTGACCGGCCGACATCAGCCGCCCACCGGGTCGTCCCCCCGCTCGGGCGCGGTGCGGCAGTGCTCCACCTGCGCGGCCACCCGTTCCTGAATCTCGTAGGGGACGACGTGCTCCTCGGGGCTGTGGACGTGGACGGCCGGCTCCAGGGCCGGGTCCTCGTGGTGCGTCTGCGCACCGGGAATCCGGCCCACGCGGGCGGCGCCGGCTCGGCCTCGCTCAGCTCCACGCGCCAGGCGTCGTCCGGCAGGGCTTAGTGGAACTGGACGGCGTGGTGACGGCCGGCGTGGACACGCGGTTCTGGCATGTCCGGCGCGGCCGGGGGGCGGCGGCGCGGTCTTTCGTTCGGATCAGGCCGGATCAGGGACCCCGCGAGCCCGGCATGATCCGAACGAGAGGCCCTAGTCCACCTCGGCGACCGCCTGGGCGAACTGGGCCTGGTACAGGCGGGCGTAGGCGCCGCCCGCGGCCAGCAGCTCGGCGTGCGCGCCATGTTCCACGATGGACCCGTTCTCCATCACGAGGATGACGTCGGCGTCCCGGATCGTCGACAGCCGGTGCGCGATGACGAACGACGTGCGTCCGGCCGCCAGTTTGGCCATCGCCTTCTGGATCAACACCTCGGTGCGGGTGTCGACGGAACTCGTCGCCTCGTCCAGCACCAGGATCACCGGGTCGGACAGGAACGCCCGCGCGATGGTGATCAGCTGCTTCTCACCGGCGCTGACCCCCGCGCCCTCGTCGTCGATCACCGTGTCGTAGCCGTCGGGGAGAGTGCGGACGAACCGGTCGGCGTGGGCCGCCCGTGCCGCCTCCTCGATCTCCCCGCGCGTCACCTCCCGCGAGGCGCCGTACGCGATGTTCTCCGCTATGGTGCCGCCGAACAGCCAGGTGTCCTGGAGCACCATGCCGATGCCGGACCGCAGTTCGTCGCGGGTCATCTTCCGGATGTCGACCCCGTCGAGCGTGATCCGCCCGCCGGAGACGTCGTAGAACCGCATCAGCAGGTTGACCAGGGTGGTCTTGCCCGCACCGGTCGGGCCGACGATCGCCACCGTGTGCCCGGGCTCCACCGTGAGGGTCAGGTCCTCGATCAGCGGCTTCTCGGGTTCGTAGCGGAACGACACGTGCTCCAGCCGCACCCGGCCGCGCAGCTCCGCGGGCCGTTCGCCCGGCATCGGGTCCGCCTCCTGTTCCTCCGCGTCCAGGAGTTCGAAGACCCGTTCGGCCGAGGCCACGCCGGACTGCACCAGGTTCGCCATCGAGGCGACCTGCGTCAGCGGCATCGAGAACTGCCGGGAGTACTGGATGAAGGCCTGCACGTCACCGATGGACAGCGCGCCGGACGCGACCCGCAGCCCGCCGACGACCGCCACCAGCACGTAGTTGAGGTTCGACACGAACATCATCAGCGGCTGCATGACCCCGCTGTTGAACTGCGCCCGGAACGCGGCCTCGTACAGCGCATCGTTCTGCTCGGCGAACTGCCGCGCCGACTCCTCCTGCCGCCCGAAGACCTTCACCAGGGCGTGCCCGGTGTACATCTCCTCGACGTGCGCGTTCAGCTTGCCGGTGGAGCGCCACTGCTGCACGAAGTGCGGCTGCGACCGTTTGCCGACCCGGGTGGCGACCACGAACGACAGCGGCACGGTGACGAGCGCGACCAGCGCCAGGATCCAGGAGACCCAGAACATCATCACCAGCACACCGACGATGGTCAGCACCGAGTTGATCAGCTGGCCCATCGACTGCTGGAGCGTCTGCCCGATGTTGTCGATGTCGTTGGTCGCCCGGGACAGCACCTCACCGCGCTGCCGCTTGTCGAAGTACGACAGCGGCAGCCGCGACAGCTTCTTCTGCACGTCCTCCCGCAGCCGGTACATCGTGCGGTTCACGGCCCGGTTCACCAGCCGGGTCGCGACCGCCATCAGCAGGCCGGCGACGAGGAACGTGCCGCACGCCAGCAGCAGCACGCGGCCGACAGCGTCGAAGTCGATGCCCTGGCCGGGGGTGAAGTCGGTGCTCTGGAGCATGTCCGCGACCCGGCCCTGGCCGTGCGCGCGCATGTTCGCGAGGACCTGCGCCTTCGTGGCGCCCTCCGGCATCCGCCGGCCGACGATGCCGGAGAACACCAGGTCGGTGGCGCGGCCGAGGATCTTCGGCCCGACCACGCTCAGGCCGACGCTGACGACCACGCACAGCAGCAGCGTGTAGATCGTGACGCGTTCGGGTGCGAACCGGGCGACGAGCCGTCTGCCCGATCCCTTGAAGTCCATCGAGCGCTGGTCGGGGCCGCCTCCGGCCATCATGCGTCCCATGGGCCCGGCCATCAGGCGGCCTCCGCTTCCGTCAGCTGGGAGAGCACGATCTCCCGGTAGGTCTCGTTGGACGCCATCAGTTCGGCGTGCCGGCCGGAGCCGACCACGCGGCCCTCGTCGAGCACGATGATCCGGTCGGCGTCCCGGATGGTCGCCACCCGCTGGGCGACGATGACGACGGTCGCCTCGGCGGTCTCCCGGGCGAGCGCGGCGCGCAGGGCCGCGTCCGTCGCGTAGTCGAGCGCGGAGAAGGAGTCGTCGAACAGGTAGATCCCGGGCCGCTGCACCAGGGTGCGGGCGATGGCCAGGCGCTGGCGCTGGCCGCCGGAGACGTTGGTGCCGCCCTGCGAGATCGGCGCGTCGAGGCCGCCCTCCAGCTTCCGCACGAAGCCCGCGGCCTGCGCCACCTCCAGCGCGTGCCACAGCTCCTCGTCGGTGGCGTCCGGGTTGCCGTAGCGCAGGTTGGTGGCGACGGTGCCCGCGAACAGGTACGGCTTCTGCGGGACGAGACCCACGGTCCTGGCGAGCAGCGCCGGCTCGACGGTGCGGACGTCCACGCCGTTCACCAGCACCTCGCCCTCGGTGGCGTCGAACAGCCGGGGGACGAGCCCGAGCAGCGTCGACTTGCCGCTGCCGGTGGAGCCGATCACGGCGGTCGTCTCGCCGGGCCGGGCCACCAGGCCGACGGCCTTGAGCACCGGCTCCTCGGCACCCGGGTAGCGGAAGCCCGCGTCCCGCAGCTCCAGGTGCCCGTGTCCGCGCAGCTCCCGGACCGGGGCGGCCGGCGGCACCACGCTGGAGTCGGTGCCGAGGACCTCCTCGATGCGCTCGGCGCACACCTCGGCGCGCGGCACCATCATGAACATGAAGGTGGCCATCATCACCGACATGACGATCTGCATCAGGTAGGCGAGGAACGCGGTCAGGTCGCCGATCGCCATCCCGCCGCTGTCGATGCGGTGGGCGCCGAACCAGACCACCGCGAGGGACGAGAGGTTCACCACCGTCATCACGATGGGGAACATCAGGGCGAGCGTCCGGCCGGTGGCCAGCTGCATCCCGGTCAGTTCGGCGTTCGCCTCGCCGAACCGGCCCTGCTCGTACTCGTCGCGGACGAAGGCGCGGATCACCCGGTTGCCGGTGATCTGCTCGCGCAGCACCCGGTTCACCGTGTCCAGGCGGACCTGCATCGACCTGAACAGCGGGCGCAGCCGGCGCACGATGAGCGTCACACAGATGCCGAGCACCGGCACGACCGCGGCCAGCACCCCGGACAGCGGTACGTCCAGGCCGAGCGCCAGCACGATCCCGCCCACGCACATGATGGGCGCCGACACCATCAGGGTGAACGTCATCAGGGCCAGCATCTGGACCTGCTGCACGTCGTTCGTCGTACGGGTGATGAGCGAGGGGGCACCGAAGTGACCGACCTCACGCGCGGAGAAGGACTGGACCCGGTCGAAGACGGCACCGCGCACGTCCCGGCCGAGGGCGGAGGCGGTCCGGGCGCCGTAGTAGACGGCACCGATGTTGCACACGACCTGGGCCAGCGAGATGCCGATCATCAGGGCACCGAAGGACAGGATGTACCCGGTGTCGCCCTTCACGACCCCGTTGTCGATGATGTCGGCGTTCAGGGTGGGCAGGTAGAGGGTGGCGCTGGTCTGGAGGAGCTGGAGCAGCACCAGAAGGGCGATGGGTTTCTTGTAGGGCCTGAGATAGGTCCGCAGAAGTCGTATGAGCACGCTACGTCTCTCGGAGTCGGCGACAGGGGGCTGGACGGTTGCCCCTGGCCCCTATCGTCGGGCACCGCACCCGTGTTACCCCAACGATTAACCCGGCCGGCCCGGGCACGCGCCCGTCAGGACCGGAACGCCCCCGGATGGGTGTGCTCCCGCACCGCGGTGAACTGCTGCCGCACCGCCTGCCCCACGGCCAGTTCCTCGCCGGGCTCCAGCACCTGCGCCGCCGCGCCCTGCCAGGCCGGCGGGGTCCGCGGGTCGAGGGCGCCCTGCGACACCCCGAGCGCCCACGCCGCCTGCCGGGCCGCGCCGATCGCCGCGTAGTCCGCGGGCTGCGGCACCACGACCTGGGCCCCGAACAGCGAGGGCGCCGACGCCTGCACGGCGGGCAGTTCGGCGGCCGGGCCGAGCAGGAAGATCCGCCGTACCGCCACACCCCGGCCGCGCAGCACGTCCAGCGCGTCGGCGAGGCCGCACAGCATGCCCTCGAACGCGGCCCGCGCCAGGTGCTCAGGTTTCATCGACTCCCGCCGCAGCCCCGACAGGGTCCCGGCGGTGTGCGGCAGGTTCGGCGTCCGCTCGCCCTCCAGATAGGGCAGCAGCACCAGGCCGTGCGCCCCCGGCGTGGACTTCACCGCCAGGTCGGACAGGCTCTCCAGGTCCGGCAGCCCGAGCAGTTCGGCGGTGCCGCGCAGCGTGCGCACGGCGTTCAGGGTGGTGACGACCGGCAGGTGCATGCCGGTGGCGTCGGCGAGGGAGGTGATCATCCCGGACCGGTCGTCGAGCGCCTCCGGGTGCACGGCCATCACGGACCCGGACGCCCCGAGCGACACGACGGCGTCGCCGAGGCCCAGCCCGAGCCCGAACGCGGCGGCCATGGTCTCCCCGGTCCCGGCGGAGATCAGCAGCCCCTCCGGGGTCGTACCGGCCGCGTCGGAGGGGCCGATCACCTCCGGCAGCACCGCCTGGTGACCGAGGGCCAGCTCGACCAGGTCGGGCCGGTAGCCGCCGGTGGCCGCCGACCAGTACCCGGTGCCGGAGGCCCCGCCGCGGTCGGTGGTGCGACGCGCCGGCCGCCCCAGCAACTGCCAGACGAGCCAGTCGTGCGCCTGGAGCAGGACGGCGGCGCGCCGCGCGTTCTCCGGTTCGTTCTTCGCCAGCCAGCGCAGCTTGGTGACCGGGTGGGCGGCCTGGGGAACGCTGCCCACGGCCTGCGCCCAGGCCTCCCGGCCGCCGAGCGCGTCCACCAGGTCGGCCGCCGCGACCTGCGCGCGCTTGTCGCCGCCGACCAGTGCCGGGCGGACGGTGTTGCCCTGGGCGTCCAGGGCGATCAGCGCGTTCTGCTGCGAGGAGACGCCGATGGCCTGCACGCCCTCCAGCAGGCCGCCGCCCGCGGCCTCGCCCAGGGAGAGCAGCCAGGCCTGCGGGTCGACGTCACTGGGCCGCCCCCCGTCCGGCGACTCGACCGGATGAGCGGCGTACCCCTGCCTCAGCACGGCGCCCGTGTCCGTGTCGCAGACCACGATGCGCGTGAAATCGGGCGAGCTGTCCAAGCCGGCGACTATCCCCATGCCTACGAATTTTGCCGCATCGGCGGGGCTGGTCCGGCCGAGGGGCGGCGGCGGTCTCCGGAGCCGGCCGGGTCTCAGGTGTTGCTGGTGCCCCAGTCGTCCTCACCGGTGCCGTTGACGCCGCGCTCGCGCAGGGAGCGCACCCGCTGGGCGACGGACTCCGGGACGCGGTCGCCCACCTTGTCGCTGACCGTGTGGAAGGCCTTGCCGGCGTAGACGCGGCCCTGCTGGGCGGCGGTCTCGGCGGTGTTGCGCACGGCGGGGTTCTGCGTCACCTGCCGGGCGGACTTCTTCAACTGCTCGTACCGCTCGCGTCCGGCCCTCGTGCCGAGTACGTAACCGAGGGACAGTCCGGCGAGGAACGTGAGCCGGTAGCGCATGGCTGCCACCCTTCCCGTGCGTAGGTTTCTGGTGCGGCGCTGGCCCCGGGGGGAACCGATTGGCGGAGCACCCCCCAGCTTGCGCTAATGTATGTGTCGCAGCGACCGCCCGCCCCCTGGCGAATACCCAGGTAGGCACGATCGATGCAATCGAGGCAATCCTCCGTAGCTCAATTGGCAGAGCAGCCGGCTGTTAACCGGCAGGTTACTGGTTCGAGTCCAGTCGGGGGAGCTTCGGTCCTCCGTAGCTCAATTGGCAGAGCAGCCGGCTGTTAACCGGCAGGTTACTGGTTCGAGTCCAGTCGGGGGAGCGCCGAACGAGGACCCCCGCAGGGGTCCTTTTTCATGTCCGCGGGAACCGCCGGGCCGGGCGTCGCCGTCCTCGGGATCATGAGCAGCGCGGAAGCCGACCATCCGAAGCAGGAGATCGTATGAGCGGCTATGCTGCGGCAGACGGCGCGCACACATGTACGCGACACGCCGCTATGGGGCGGTAGCTCAGCCGGTTAGAGCAGCGGACTCATAATCCGTCGGCCGTGGGTTCGAGTCCCACCCGCCCCACCCGACAGCGCAGGCGCAGAATCGATGCGACCTGCGGGGACGGACGAACGGTGGTCGCCACGCCGATACGGCGGCCACCGTTCACCCGCGCGGGCCACGCCTCGCCCGGCGGTCACGGTGAGACCCCCCGCGCGGGCCGCGCCGGCCGAGCCGGGGCCCGGAAGGAGAACGGTCGCATGCCCCCTGCGCCCCGGACCGCCCCCGGCACACCCGGCCCCGCACCCGCCGGCCGCGACCTCCTCGACGCGGCGCGCCGACTGGCCCCCGACGCCGTCGCCCTGCGCCGCGCCCTGCACCGAGGTCCGGAGACGGGCCTGCACCTGCCGGCCACCCAGCGCCTGGTCCTGGACGCGCTCGACGGCCTCGGCCTGGAGATCCGCACCGGCCGCGCCCTGTCGTCCGTGACCGCGACCCTCCGCGGGGCCGCCGACGGGCCGACGATCCTGCTGCGCTCCGACATGGACGCGCTGCCGGTCACCGAGTCCACCGGGCTGCCGTTCGCCTCGGAGAACCCCGGGGTCATGCACGCGTGCGGGCACGACGCCCACATGGCGATGCTCGTCGGCGCCGCACGGCTGCTGGCCGGACGGCGCGAGGAACTGGCCGGGCACGTGGTGTTCATGTTCCAGCCCGGCGAGGAGGGCGAGCACGGCGCCCGCCACATGGTCGGGGAAGGGGTGCTGGAGGCGTCCGGCAGCCGCGCCGACGCGGCCTTCGCGCTGCACGTGCAGCCCACCCTGCCCGCCGGCACCGTACGGCTGCGCCCCGGACCGCAGATGGCGGCCTCCGACCGGTTCCGGGTCGTCGTCCACGGGCGCGGCGGCCACGCCTCCGCGCCGCACACCACCTGCGACCCGGTGCCCGTGGCCTGCGAACTCGTTCTCGCGCTCCAGACGCTGGTCAGCCGCGGCCTCGCCGCCGACGACAGCGCCGTGCTCAGCGTCACGCGGCTGAACGCGGGCACCGCACCCGGAGTCATCCCGGACACCGCGGAACTGGGCGGCACCGTACGCACCCTGTCCGCGCGGACCCGGGAGCGGCTGCACGCGGCGATCGCGCGGGTCGCGCACGGGGTGGCCGCCGCGCACGGGGCGACCGCGGAGGCGATCGTCACCCCCGGCTACCCGGTCACCGTCAACGACGCCGCGTTCACCGACTTCGTCCTGCGCACCACGGCCGAGACGCTCGGCGCCGACGCGGTCGGCGTGCAGCCGGCCGCGCAGCTGACGGCGGAGGACTTCTCCTACGTCCTCCAGGAGGTCCCCGGCGCCCTGGCCTTCCTCGGCGCCCGCCCACCGGACGTGGCCCCGGACGAGGCGCCGTCCCTGCACTCGTCGCGCATGCGTATCGACGAGGACGTCATCACCGCGGGCATCGCCTGCGAGGCCGCCGTGGCCCTGGCCTTCCTCACCGGACGCGCGGCCCAGCCGTCCCGGTGACGCCCCCGGGGCCGCCGGAGCGGACCGGCACCCCGCGGCGGCGACCGCCCGCCGCGCCGTCACCTGCGCGGCGGCGCCCGGCGGTTGCCGCCCCGGGCCGCGCCCCGGAGCCACGGATGTCCGCCGGGCCGCGCCGGGGACGGCCTCCGGCTCGGTGCCCGGCCGCGCGGACGCGAGCTGGACGCACGGTCCGCTCCGGCGGCCATACTTGTCCGCATGGAACGCATCGGGGGATATCTCGTCGAGCGCCGGCTCGGCGAGGGGGGCATGGGCACGGTCCATCTCGCACGGACGCGCGGCGGACGGGCCGTCGCGCTGAAGGTCGCCAAGGCCGAACTCGCCGCCGACCCGGTCTTCCGCGAGCGGTTCCGCAGCGAGGTCGAGGCGGCCCGCGCGGTGGGCGGCTTCCACACGGCGCCGGTGGTGGACGCCGACGTCACCGGCGACCCGCTCTGGCTGGCCACCGCCTACATACCCGGCCCCACCCTCGCGGCCCGGCTCGCCGCCGAGGGCGCCATGGACGAACCCCGGCTGCGGGCCCTGGGAGCCGCCCTCGCCGAGGCGCTGGAGTCCATCCACTCCTGCGGCCTGGTCCACCGCGACCTGAAGCCGGGCAACATCATCATGGCCGACGACGGGCCGCGCGTCCTGGACTTCGGCATCGCCCGGGCCGTGGAGTCCACCCGGCTCACCGCCACCGGCACCGCCTTCGGCACCCCCGGCTTCCTCGCGCCCGAGCAGGCCCTGGGCCACGACGTCACCGGTGCCGCCGACGTGTTCGCCCTGGGCGCCGTGCTGGTGGCGGCGGCGGGCGGCACCGCGTGGGGCGAGGGCACCCCGATGGGGCTGATGTACCGCTCGGTGCACGAGCCGCCGGACCTGTCCGCGGTACCGGCCGCACTCGCGGACGTGGTGGCCGCCTGCCTGGCCAAGGACCCCGCGGACCGGCCCACGCCCACCGCGCTGCTGGACCGGCTGACCGCCGCCGACGCGCTGCCGGCCCACCCGGCGGCCCCGCCGTACCCGCCGGCGGCACCCACCGCGCCGCCGTGGGCGCCCGTCATGCCCCCGCCGATGTTCCCGGCGACGCCTCCGGGGTTCGGCGCGCCGCCGCCCACCACACCCCCGTACCAGCAACCCGTGCCCGTCGCCGCGCCGCCCGCCCCCTACGGCTTCGGGCCGCCGGTCCCGTACGGCAGCCCCGAGGCGGTGCTCGCCGACGCGCAGGCCGGCGTGGTCGTCAACGCCGCCGGGGTGCTGCTCGAACTGGCCGGCGTCACCGCCGACTTCCCGTGGGCGGAGATCGCGCACGTCGAGCGCAGCTGGCGCGGGAACCGCCTCACCGTCACCGTGCGGCTGTGGGACGGCGCCGTGTACTCCTGCGAACTGAACGCCCGCCGCAGGGCCCGCCTGAGCACCTGGGTGGCCCAGCTCGACCCGGTCCTGACGAGGTACCTGACCCGGTAACCGGACGGCGGCAACGACCCGTGCGCCCGCACCACTTGACCCGTTCAGGCTTGAACGGGCCATGTCCTGGGCACGGACCTCCTACCGGCGTCCGGCCGGGGGGTCGGCAGGAGGAGGGCGTCATGGACCGTCGGATCAGGGTGCGTGTCAGCCGGCGTCCCGCAGCGCCGCGCGGGCAGGAGATCGACCGCAGGACGCCCTCGGGCCGCATCCTGCCGTACTGAGCCGGCCGGCCCTCCGGTCCGCGCTTCCCGCCCACCGCAGCGGCCGTGGGCGGCCGGACACCCGTGTGGCGGCCCGGTGCCGGCGCTGTGCGCCGCCGGTCGGGCGGACCGGACCGCGGGCGGCGGGCGAGGTCGGCCCGCCCTCCCGGGACATCCGGGAACGCGCGCCGGAACGGGCCGTTCGAGAGCGTGATGACGTGCATCACCCGGATCTCCCCGCGCCGACCTCTCGTCGGTGTCGCGGGCGCCGGGGCGAGCCACGCCGGATGCCGGACCCGCTGTGGTCCGCACCGGTGGGGACCGAGGCGGTGGCGTCAGGAGCGTGAGCGCCGGGGCCGCCGACCGGTTCGCGCACCCCTCGCCGTCCACGCCGACGCAGGGCGGTACGTGTCCGGCACCGTCCCCTTCGTCCGGGAGGACGGCAGTCCGGGGGCCACCCGGGCCGTCGGGGGCCGGTCTCAGGCGGCCAGCGGGTTCAGCACCAGCGGCTCGATCCGGCCCTCCAGCATGTCGCCCAGGCCCTGGGCCGCGCAGATGTCGGGCCGTTCGGCGATGGACACCGGCATCCCCGTGGCCTGCCGCAGCATCTCGTCGAACCCGGGCAGCCGCGCCGAGCCGCCGACCATCGTGATCCCCCGGTCGGCGAGGTCGGCGACCAGGTCGGGCGGGCAGTCGCGCAGCACCTTGCCGATGCCGTCCAGGACGGCGGTCAGCGGGGTCTGGATCGCGCCGCGCACGGCGGCGGTGTCCACCCGCACGCTGCGCGGCAGGCCCGTCACCACGTCCCGGCCGTGGATCTCGGCGGACGCCGGCCCCTGGGAAGTCAGCCCGGTGCCGGACAGGGCGACCTGGAGCGGCCGTACCGACTGGCTGGGCAATATCAGCTCGTGCCGGTGGCGCAGGTACTGCGTGATCGCGTGGTCCACGGCCTCGCCGCCCACCGGGACCCGCTCGGCGGCGACGATGGACCCCATCGACAACACCGCGACCTGGGTGGCGGCCGCCCCGCACACCATGATCATGGTGGCCTCGGGCCGCTCCACCGGCAGCCCGCACCCCACGGCCGCCGCGATGAGCGTGTCCACCAGCACCACCCGTCTGGCCCCGAGCCCGACGAGCGTCTCGGTCGTCGCCCGCTGGGCCAGCGGATCGGCGTCGTGCGGGGTGCAGGCCGCCGCCCGCAGCCGGGGCTTGCGGCGCAGCGCCCGGCGCATCCGGTCGCCGAGCAGGTGCCGCAGCATCCGCTGGGCCATCTCGATGTCGACGACCGTGCCGCCGGAGATCGGCCGGACGACCCTGATGTAGCTCGGGGTCCGCCCCGTCATCTGCTCCGCGAACTCGCCCACGGCTATCAGCGCGCCGGTCCGTGTGTTCACCGCCGCCGCCGACGGCTGGTCGACGACCAGCCCGGTGCCCTTCACGTACACCCGGGTGCGCGCCGCACCCAGGTCGACGGCGAAGTGACAGCGTCGCAACTGCTCCAGGCTGACGGTCACGGCAGCTCCTCCCGGGTGCGCGGGCCTCGGTGTCCCGCCTGGTCGGCGGGCTCACTGGAATCCTGCGCGGTGCCGGGGGCGGGCGCCTGCCCTGGGCGGCCGGGCGGGGTGCCGCCGAACGGGCGTACTTTCCCGCCGCCCCGGAGTGTCGGCCGGACGGCGGGCCCGGTCACAGGGAACGGGCGGCCTCCAGCAGCGGTTCGAGGGACGACACGGTGACCTCGCTGCCCTCCTCGCGCAGCCGCCGGCGCCCGGCGGCGGTGGGGGCGTAGCCGACGAAGCGGAGACCGAGCTGCTGGGCGGCGGTGAGCTCGGCGACCGAGGAGCTGATCAGGACGCCGCCGCGGGCCGGGGTGCCGCGGGCGCGCAGGGCGCGCAGCAGGCAGTCGGGGTGCGGCGTCAGCAGGCCGAGGTCGGCGCGGCGGCCGTGGACGCCCGCCAGGGGCAGTCGGGAGGGCTCCAGGTAGCGGTGGACGGCCGGGGTGCTGACGTCCGTCACCACGCTGACGCGCCGGCCGGAGCGGTGCAGGGCGCGGACCAGCGCGAGGGAGCGGTGCGTGGTGGGCGCGTCGGGGACGGCGCGCAGTTCCAGGTCGTCCAGGCGGGCCCGCAGCAGGGGGCCGAGCCGGTCGTGGGCGAAGGCGCGCAGCAGGTCCAGCGGATGGGTGAACGCCTCGCGGCCGACCGGGCCGGCCAGCGGCAGCGGCCGGCCCGTCAGCGCGTCCTGCGGATCGCGGTGGTCGGCGACGACGGACAGCAGGTCGAGGACGGCCTCCCGGGCCCGCTGCGCCGGGAACAGCCGGGCGAGGGGCCCGTCGAAGCCGATGAGCACCGTCTCGGCGTCGGTCAGGAGGGCGGACAGCCGGCGGCGCGACGGCACCGGTGGTTCCGCCTCCGGCGCGGGCGCCCACTCGGGGACCAGTTGCACGGTGTACGACACCGCGAGGCCCGGCACCGGCCACCCGTCGATCCCGGCGTTCACCGCCCGCTGGGCCGCGCCCGCGCGGCGCAGCGGGTGAGGGCGGGTGAGCGGGGCCGCGGCGGCGGTCAGGTGGGCCAGCAGCAGCGCCGGGACGCCGGTGGCCTCGGCGCGGACGAGGGCGACCGGGTCCTCGACCCGCCAGGACAGCTTGACCGCCGCCTTGAACGCGCCCTTCCCGGAACTGGGCAGGGACACCAGGTGCCTCGCCTCGTGCGGGGTGAGGTCGACCGTGTAGTACGTCTCCGGGCGGGGCGCGCGGGTGCCGTACGGCTGGATCGGGTCGAGCAGTGTCAGCGGGCCGCCGGGGCGCGTGTGGACGACGGCCGTGCGGCCCGGGGTGGGAACACCCAGCTCGTGCAGGTCGGCGGTGATGAAGGGACCCCGCACCAGGTCGCGTTCGCCGGGCTCGGACGATCTGGGCCCCAGCAGGCAGTACCAGGCGGCCGGTGGGCTGTCCGGGGCGCTGTCGTAAAAGAGCGGCCGGAACGCGGGGGAGCGGCGGGCGGCGGAGCTGGCGGCGAAGTCGTCGTACAGCGCCGGCGGCACGACGACCACGGCGTCCGCGGCGGCCTCCGGCGGCCGGACCGGCGGTTCCCCGAACGTCACCATGAGCCGCGGCGGATCGGTCAGCCGGGCCAGCGCCTGGGGGAGTTCGCGCAGGACGGCGACGAGCGCGGGCAGGAGGCGGGCGTCCGGGCCGGTGCGCACCAGGTAGCCGTCGGGGTGGACGTCCACCGCGTACTGGCGGGGGGTGAGGGAGCCGCGGGCCAGGACCTCGTGCACGGCGGCCTCCAGCGTGATGCGGGCCTCCGGCCGCCCGCCGAGGGCGTCGGCCGAGAACCGGATCCCGGACCGGCCGGCGGGGGCAGGGCCCCCGGCACCGGTCCCGGCCGCGTCCCCGGCGCGGGAGGTGTGGTCCCGCAGTCCGGGCAGGCGGCGCAGGCGGTCGGCGCCGCGCTGCTGGGTCTCCGGGCGGTCGGAGAGCAGCTCGGCCACCGCCGTGTCCAGCTCCGCCTCGATCCGCTCCGGCAGTAAGAGGTGGTCCGGCGGCGGGGGGAGTCGCCGGCCGGGGGCCGGACCGTGGTGCGCGGCGCGCACGATGTGCCCCAGTGCGCGCAGGTCGTCGGCGCGGCTCCCGCCGCCGAAGGTCCTGACGTCCAGGCAGGTCAGGACGGGCCCGCGGGGGGTGAGGACGACGTCCGACGCCGTCAGCCGCCCGTGCGGGCGCCCCTGTGTGTGCAGGGCGTTCACGGCCGCCGCGAGCGGGGGCAGGAGGGCGGTGAGTTCCGCGGCGGGCAGACCGTGCGGCGCGCTGTCGAGCCGCCGGTCCAGGGTGCGGCCGGGGGCGAACTCACGGACCAGGTAGGGGCCTTCGTCGGTGACGCCGTGGTCCGTGACCGCCGCGATGCCCGGATGGCGGATCCCGCCGAGCAGAGCGGCGACGCCCGCGAAGCCGGCCCGCAGCTCCCGCGGGAGGTACGTGTACCGCCGTACCAGGACCGTCCCGTCGTCCCGCCGGGTGTCCTCGGCGAGCCAGTCGGTGCTGTCGGGGCCGTCGGGGCCGGTGCGCCGCAGCAGCCGGTAACGGCCCGCGAACAGCGGTGCGGGCGCGCCCGACAGCCGGCGCACGCTGTCCGCGCTGACCGTGGCGAACGGCTCGCCCTCCGCCGCCGTGCCCGCCCCCCGCCCCGCCGGCACCGACGCCCGGAACTCGCCCGGCGCCCGGCCCGCCCGGCGGTCGATGAACTCGCCCACGCGCTCCAGGAGTCCGGCGGTGCTGTTGCGGGCGGTGCGCGGCAGGCCCAGCAGGAGCAGCTCCCGCACCCCGTCCCGGAAGGCGTAGGTGCCGGGCGGGCCGCCCGGGACGGCTGTCAGCATGCCGCTGAGCACGATCTCGGCCAGGTGCTGCGGGCGGGGGTCGGGTTCCACGGCCGCCTGCACCAGGCGCATGACCGGCAGGTCGGGGCGGCCCACCGCGAGGTGCCCGGCCAGCCGGAACGCCTCGGGGGAGGCGGTCGCCCGGAACCGCAGCACCAGTTCCTCGGCGGACAGCGCGCCGACGTCCGTGCGGTCCTCGGCGTCCACCGGCAGCGGCCGGCCCAGCTCGGCGACCGCGCCGGGCACCTCCCCGCCGCCCGGCGCGGTGAGCAGCGCCGCCCAGTGCGCCAGCCAGCTCGGCGCGGGCTCCAGCACGGGCAGGGGCACGGTGCGGCCGGCCGTCACGGACTCGTGCCCGTCCCGGTCGTAGGGGGTGAAGGTGAGCGCCGCGCTGGGGGCCACGGGGTACGGGGCCGACAGCCGGCCGGGTGCGGCGGGGAGCGCGGTGTCCCGCCACAGGTGCTCCGGGAGCGGCTGGACGACGGCCAGGGGGGTGCGGCGGGCCCAGCGGTGCAGGGTGGCGTACCAGAGGGAGCCGGCGGGTCCCTCCCGCCACTGCGGGCCCATGCAGTCGCTGATCAGGAGGGTCACGGTGCGGCCGTCACCGGGGGCGTGCGCGCCGGCGCCGCGCACGGTGCCGTCGGCGGCCGCCCGGTGCAGGGCGACCGTGCGGAAGGTGCCCGACTGCGCCAGGGCCGTGTGCAGTTCGCGGATCAAGGGCCGCCACACCGGCATGGTGGGCCCTGCGTCGTACACCAGGTTCAGCCGCAGCCAGCGTTCCTGGGCGGGGCGCAGCACGGGCAGCCACCACTCGGGGGCGGCGCCCAGGCGGGCGATGCGGTCGGCGGTCGCCCGCTCGTCCAGCTCGAGGCCCACGGGCGCGTCGGTGCGGCGCCCCAGCGGGCGCAGCGCGCGCTGGAGCGCGAGGGGGTGGCGCAGCATCGGGGGCGCCGGGGCCATGAGCGTGCGGTGGGGCCGGCCGGCCGGCGCCGGGGCGGGCCGCCGGGCGGGCAGGTGCAGGGGGACGCGGGACACCGGGCAGGCGGGTGCGGGTGCCGGGTCACGGTCCGCCGCGGGGGCGGTCCGGGGCGCGGGCGGGGCCGGGGGCGGCTGCGGGGACGGCGGTGCCTGCTCCGCCGCCGGCGGTGGGACGGCGGGGGGTGCGGCCGGGGGTGGTCCGGGGGTGCCGCCGGCCGTGCTGTCGGGGCTCATCCGCCCGGCCAGCCAGAGCAGTTCGGCCAGTTCCAGCGGGGTCGGGCGCACCCCGCGGCCCGCCTCGGCCAGGATGTCGGCCAGGCGGACCACGGGGTCCGGGGAACCGGCGCGGTCAGAAGACATCGGACTGCGCCGCCTGCCCGAGGTACGGCATCAGCTGCTCGGCCAGCCGGTCGAGGGAGTCGGTGTCCAGGTCGGCGGAGCGGGCCAGGTAGATCGCGTTGAGGAGCTGGTCGGTGGCCAGGTCGCCGACGCCGGCGCGGGACAGGAAGCGCTCGATGAGGGTCCGCGCGTAGGCGTCCGGTTCGCCCAGGTGCGCGCGGACGATCTCGGCGAGGTGCCGGTCGTCCGGCTGCCGCAGGTGCAGGGTGACGCAGCGGCGCAGGAAGGCGGGCGGGAACTCGCGCTCGCCATTGCTGGTGAGGACGACGAACGGGAAGGCCCGGCAGCGGACCCGGCCGTGCGCCACCGGCACCCGCTCGTCGGCGCCGTCGGCCAGCACCTCGGCGATCCCGCCCGGGGCGAGGCGGGCGGCGCGCACCAGCTCCGGGATCTCGTACTGGCCCTCCTCCAGCACGTTCAGCAGGTCGTTGGGCAGGTCGAGGTCGCTCTTGTCGATCTCGTCGATGAGCAGGGCGCGGGGACGGTCGTAGGGCAGCAGGGCGGTGCCGAGCGGGCCCAGCCGCAGGTGGTCCTCGATGCCCGACCCGCCCGGAGCGCCCGCCTCCCGCCCGGCCGGTCCGGCCGGGCCGGCGCGGTCCGTCCCGTCACCGGCGGGGGGGACCGCCTGCCGGGCCGCGTACAGCCGCGACAGCGGGTCGTACTGGTACAGGCCGTCGTGCAGCGTGCTGCGGCTGGTGATGTTCCAGCGCAGGACCGGGCCGAGCCGCAGCTCACGGGCGACCGCGTACACGAGCGAGGACTTCCCGGTGCCCGGCGGGCCGGTCACCAGCAGCGGACGGCGCAGGTACAGGGCCGCGTTGACCAGCTGGACGGTCTGTTCCGTCGCCTGGTAGGTCTCGGCACGGTGCATGCGGTCGGGGGAGACGGCGGAGGCGTCGGCCGCCGCGTCGGGCGCCCGCAGCGCCGGCCCGCCGTCGAAGGCCCGCCACGGCGGCGGCGGGGGCAGCTTCGCGATGCCGTCGTGCGGCTCGTTCGTACCGGTGTAGACGGGCCACAGGGGCATGGGCTCTTCTTCTCCGTGGGGGGCGCGGTCGGTCAGGCGACGGGGGAGTGCAGGCTCGCGGTGGTCTCGGGGAAGCAGCGCGGGTCGTCCCAGAGCAGCTGGAGGTCCCTCGCCCAGTGCAGGTCCGGTTCGTCGTCGGCGGCCGCGGCCAGCCGCAGCGACAGGATGTGGCGCGGCAGTTCGGCGGGCGGGACCTCGGCGACCGACACCGCCAGCTCGTCCAGGAACGCGCTGCCCGGGCAGGGCGGTTCCGCGTGGTCCGGGCAGACCGGGTCCGTGTGCGTGGCGCGGGGGCAGCCGGTGCGGGACCACAGCAGGACGGGGACGGGCACGGTGAGGCCGACCTCGAAGTGGCCGCGCGCCGCCGTGGGCGGGGAGGCGTAACCGGCCAGTCCGGCGTCGCCGTCCCACAGCCGCTTGCGCAGGCTCGGCGGGCGTTCCTGGGTGCCGCACTCCACGCGGTGCACCTCCGCGCCCCGGCCGGCCGAGTCCAGCCGCTGCCACTTCTTGCGCAGCTGGTGGCGGAGCCGGCCGCTGCGGTGGCGTGCGCGGTCGGTGACCACCAGCGGGTAGGCGCAGCCGAGGGGGGTGCTGTCCTCCGCGCCGCACTCCCACTGCGCCACCGCCTCGTTGAGCCACTCCCGCGGCAGGACGAACGTCACCAGCTCGTCGGCGTCCGGGGCGAGCTGGGCGACGGCCTCGTCGATGCGGCCCTGGACGTAGGCCCGTACGCCGGTCCTGGGCAGCCGGCCCGCGCCCACCGGCCGGCGCCGGCCGTCGCGGTACGCGGACACCTCGACGGTCACCTGGTCGGGGCCGGCGCCGCTGTGCTCGATCTCGACGACGACCGGGGCCCAGGCCGACGGCTCGGCACCGGCGGCGGCCGGTGACGGCGGGGCCTGGGGCGCCGGGGACGGCGGGGGGTGGGGCGCCGGGGACGGCGGGGGGTGGGCCGGGCCCGGGTCCAGCAGTTTCCCGAGCCGGGCGGCGAACCGGTCCACGGCCTCCGGGTCCGGCACCTCCCACTGCGCGTAGGCGGCGGCCGCCCACAGCGAGGGGAAGCCGCCCGCGGGCAGGGGCGGCCCGAAGGCGCCCACCGCGTCCACGTACAGCCGGTTCGGGTCGAGGGTGCGGCCGGCGCCCGGGTCGTCCGCGCGGCCGGCGCCCGTGGCCCGCCGCAGCAGGGCGTACAGCCGCCGCCGCGCGTCGTCGCGGTGGCCGGGGGTGGGCACCAGCTCGCCCAGCTCGGGCCAGTACCGGGCCAGCACGTCCAGGGGCAGCATCCGGCCCTTGCGCACCGCGGGCGCGTCCAGGGCCGCGGTGACCATGCCGGCCACCCGGCCGTCGGGCAGGGTCGCCGCCGCCCCGCTGAATCCGGCCACCAGCGGCTGCCCGTGCCCGTGCCAGGCCACCAGTTCCAGCCACTCGTCGGCGATCAGTTGGCCGGAGACGGCCTGGTACTCGGCGAGGGTGCCCTCGTCGTAGCCCTCGGGGAAGCCGTAGGCGACCAGTTTCGGGTACGGCCGCGTGTACGCGGCGTCCGGCGGCGCGAACGCGGCCGGGGTCAGCGGGACGTCCCGTTCCAGTTCGAGCACGGCGACGTCACCGGGGTCGGCGGCGTCGCCCGCCCAGCCGCCGTGGGCGACGACCGAGGCGGACAGCTCGCCCAGCTCCCGGGCGTTGGGGAAGGAGACGGTCACCTCCCGCGTGCCGCTGCCCTCGACCACGTGGGCGCAGGTGAGGACCCGGCGGCCGGTCACCAGGAAACCGGCCCCCACCTCGTGGCCGCAGACGATCCGGGCGTGCCAGGCAGCACTGCTCCTCACCGGTCGGCGGCCTCCGGGACCGACGCGGCCTGGCCCGGCACGCTCCGCTCCGGCGCGGGCCGCGCGGACTGCACCGGCTCGGGCGACTGCCCGGGGGACCAGCTGAGCTTGACCACCAGGTGGCCCTCCGTCGATCCCTTCGCGATGACGGCGCCGGCCTCCGCGGACAGCCGCACACCGAACTCGATCTCCACCGCGTCCGGACGCAGACTGCCGTCCCGGAAGACGCGCAGCGCGGCCGAGGCCGCCGCCCGCACGCCCTCCAGGGCGCCCTCGAAGGTCCGCGCGGCCTGCGCCGGCCCGTCGCCGCGCGAGACGAGGCGCGCCCCGGAGCGGGTGACCACACCCTCCACCACGACCTGCGCGCCGTCCTCGGTCGTGAATTCCACCAGCCCGTCCATGGCGCCGTTCGCTCCCCCGTCGTACCTGACTGCCTGACAACCCTCATGTTACGGACGGTGCTTCGGGTGTCACACCGCCGACGGCGCGCGGCGGCCCACCGGCCCAGGTTGGCGAGAACCCGTCACCCTGGGAGCCCGCCACGGCCAGAACCCGTCACCCGGGGAGGTCAGCCGGGAACGTCAGCCGGATATGTCACCCAGGGACGACCGGGCCGGGCCGGTCCGCGTCCTGTGCCGGACCCCCGCGCGTCACGATGCCCCGCACCACGCCCAGCTCCACCAGGTCCTGCGGCCGCAACCGCAGCTGCCCCGCGGTCGCCTCGACCTCCCCGGGCCCGCGTTTGAGGATCGCCGCGGCGAGCTCCGGGGCGATCACCGAGAAGTAACTGTCCGGTGTGGCCCAGGTGTTGCCGGGCGCGGCGAGCGCCAGGGCCCCGCCGGAGCCGCCCTCGCCGATGACGAGGGTGGTGACCGGCACCCGGGCTGCGGCCACCGCGCCGAACACCTCGGCGATCGCCGGGCCGGCGCCCTGCCGCTCGGCCTCCGCGTCGTTGGCGGCGCCCGGGGTGTCCACCAGCGTCAGCACCGGTGTGCCGAGCCGGTCCGCCAGCCGGATCAGCCGGGCGGCGGTGCGGTACCCGGCGGGGCGGGTCGCCGCCCCGGTCTGCGCGGCGTACGCCACGGTACGGCCGTCCCGCTCGCCGAACCCGCACAGCATGCCGACGGGGTCCGTGCCGCCGCACCGGTCGCCGCTGATGCCGGCCCGGTGCGCGAAGTAGGCGTCCAGGTACGCCAGGCAGCGTGGCCGGTGCGGTGACCGGGCCCGCCGGACCGCCTCCCAGCCGGTGCCGGGCAGGGCGGTGGCGCCGAGCGCGGCCGGTACCTGAGCGGGCACGACCGGCCCGCCGTCCGGGGGCGTGCCGCCGGTCAGCAGCCGCAGCCAGGAACCCAGCACCTCCCGCACCGCCGACGGCTCCACCACCGCGTCCACCGAGCCCGCCGCCACCTGCGCCTCGGCCGTGTAGGCGGCCGGATCGGCGTCCGGGGGGCGGACGCGGGAGCCGGCGAAGCCGACCTGGGCGCCGGGCAGGGCCAGGACGACGTCGGCGCCCGCGCCCAGCGTGGCCCAGCCGCCGCCGGTGGTCGGGTCCCGCGCGACGGCGACCTGGGGCAGGCCGGCCTCCCTGGTGAGCGCCGACTGGCGGGCCACCCGCTGGAGCTGGGTCAGCGCGAGCATCCCCTCCTGCATCCGGCTGCCCCCGGTCGCGACGAGCGGCACGACCGGCAGCCGGTGCGCGCGAGCGTACGTGTACGCCGCCTCCAGCCGGTCCCCGGTGCGTTCGCCGAGCGAGCCGCCGAGGAAGCCGAACTCGAAGGCGAGCAGCACCGCCCGGGTGCCGGCGACGCTCGCGGTGCCGCAGACGACCGACTCCCGCTCACCGGTGCGGGCGGCGGCGCGGGCGCGCGAGTCGTCGTAGCCCTGCCAGCCGAGCGGACCGTCCGGCCGGGAATCGCGCGCCGGGTCGGGCAGGTCACCGAAGCTGCCGGGGTCCGTGACGAGGGCCAGCACCTGCCGCGCGGTGAGCCGTTCAGGCACCGGTCAGCGCCCGCTTCATGATCTTGCCCATGTCGTTGCGGGGCAGCGCCTCCAGGTAGCGGACGGTCCGGGGGCGCTTGTGCGGGGCCAGCCGCCGGGCCACGTGGTCCGCGAGCTCCTCGGCGCCGGGCGGGGTCTCCGGCTCCGTGGGCACGATCCACGCCACGATGCGCTCGCCCAGGTCGGCGTCGGGTTCCCCGGTGACCGCCGCCTCCCGCACCCCCGGGTGCTCCAGCAGCGCGTTCTCGATCTCACCGGCCCCGATCTTGTAACCGCCGCTCTTGATCAGGTCGGTGGCCTTGCGCCCGACGATGCGGACGTAGCCGTCGGGTTCACGCACGGCCATGTCCCCGGTGCGGAACCAGCCGTCGGCGGTGTAGGCGGCGGCGGTGGCGTCGGGCCGGTTCAGGTACTCGGTGAACAGGTGGGGTCCGCGCACCTGGATCTCGCCGACGCTCTCCCCGTCGTACGCGGTGATCCGCGAACCGTCCTCCTCCACCAGCCGCAGCTCCACGCCCGGCAACGGCACCCCGACCGTGCCCGCCCGGGCCTCTCCGTCGGCGCGCACGCTGGTGTTCATCAGCGTCTCGGTCATGCCGTACCGCTCGACGACCCGGCGTCCGGTGGCCGCGGCGATCCGCTCGTGGTCGTGGACGGGCAGCGCCGCCGACCCCGAGACCAGCAGTCGGGCCCGGCCGAGCGACGCGGCCAGCGCCGGGTCGCCGGGCAGGGCCTCGGCGATGCGGTGGTACATCGTCGGCACCCCGAACACCATGGTCGCGCCGTCGTCCAGCTCCCGGGCCACCCCCTCGGGGGAGAACCGCCCCAGGTGCCGCACCGAGCCGCCGCGCCGCAGCGGGCCGAGCACGCCCAGCACCAGCCCGTGCACGTGGAACAGGGGCAGCCCGTGCACCAGCACGTCCTCCGCGGTCCACCGCCAGGCGTCGGCGAGGGCGTCCAGGGTGGTGGCCAGGGCCCGGCGGGGCAGCACCGCGCCCTTGGGCGGGCCGGTGGTGCCGGAGGTGTAGACGACCAGCGCCGGATCGCCGTCCCCGGCCCGCTCCGCGGGGACGGTTCCGGTGGCGGAGGCGTCGATGTCGATGCGGGGCAAAGCGGTGAGGACGGGCGGCAGTTCGGCCCCGGGAGCGGCGAGCACCAGCGACGGCGCGCTGTCCGCCACGATGTGCGCCAGCTCCTTCTCACCCGACCTCGGGTTCAGCGGCACCGCGGCCACCCCGGCCAGCAGCGCGCCGATGACGGCCACCGCGGTCTCCAGCTCGGGGGTGGCCCACACGGCGACCCGTCCGGTGCCGCCCAGCCGGCCGGCGAGGGCCCCGGCGGCGCCCGCGAGGCCGCCGTAGGTCAGGGTCCGCGGGCCGAACCGCAGGGCGGGCCGCTCGCCCGGACCCTCCGTCAGGGCGGGGAAGAGAGAGGACACGCGGCGCACTCCTTACTGTCGACAGCGTCGACCGCCGGGACGACAACACCCTTCCTACACCAGAGACTCCCGGCCCACGAGCGCCCTCAGGCCGGTGAGGTCTCCACCACATCGGCGACCACGCAACTGACGTTGTCGGGACCGCCGGCCGCGTTGGCCGCGCCGATCAACCGGTGGACCGCCGCCTCGGGGCCCGGGGCGGCGGCGAGCAGTTCCCGGACGCGCCCGTCGGGCACGACCCCGGTCAGACCGTCGGAGCACAACAGGTACCGGTCGCCGGTCCGGGCGTCGTGCAGCCGCAGGTCCGGCACCTGGTCCGGGCCGCCCCCCAGCGCCTTGAACAGCAGAGCGCGCTGCGGATGACTGTCGGCCTCCTCCGGGGTCAGCCGGCCCTCGTCGATCAGCGACTGGACCACACTGTGGTCGTGGGTGATGCGGAACAGCTCACCGTCCCGCAACAGGTACGCCCGTGAGTCCCCGATGTGCACGAGCGCCAGCTTCGACCCCGTCCACAGCAGCGCGGTCAGCGTGGTGCCGTTCTCCGCGTCGCCCTCCGCGAGCTCCCGCACGGCCTCGTCGGCCCCGCGCACGGCGTCCTCCAGCTGGTTCAGCACACCGCCCGCGGCCGGTTCCCCGGCGTCCTCCAGACGCTTCAGCGCCGCGACGGCGGCGCGGGACGCGGGCGCCCCCGCGGGCCCGCACCCGTCGGCCACGGCGAGCAGTCCGCGGCCCGCGTACACGGTGTCCTGGTTGGCCGGGCGGACGTGCCCGCGGTCGGAGTGGGCGCTGTAGCGCAGTTCCAGCATGCCGGTGGGTTCCCTTTCCGGTTCGGTGGTCAGCTGGTCGACGAGGAACGCGGCGAGGTCCCGCCGTGCGGCGGTCTCCGCCTCGGCACGCGCCCAGTACGCCCGGATCTCGCGGGCCGCCTCCACCGGCTCCAGCGAGCAGACCGTCCGTATCCCGGCGAGCGGCATGCCCAGCCGGCGCAGCCAGGCGACCAGCCGGGCCCGCTCCAGCTGGGCCGGGGCGTAGTACCGGTAGCCGGTGTCCGGGTCGACCCGGGCGGGCCGCAGCAGCCGCAGCTCGTCGTAGAGCCGCAGCGCCTTGGGGGAGAGCCGGCTCGCCTTCGCGAAGGCGCCGATCGTCAGCAGTTCCGTGCGCATGTCCGTGCCTCTCGTCGTCCGCCATCGATGCTGGGGCCTGACCGAGGGGGAAGGTCAAACGAGGTGCCGGGGCCGCTCGGTGCTTGTTAGCCTCGCAGCGCGTCCGCGCATCGAACCCCCGTACGACGAGGAGCCCCGCCGTGCCCCGCATCGCCCTGGCCAGCTACGACCCCGGGACCGAGCCGAGCAGGGACACCGACCTGCCGGTGCTGGTGCGGGCGCTCGAGGACGCCGGCGCACGGGCGGAGGCCCCGTACTGGGACGACCCGGCGGTGGACTGGGGCGGCTACGACCTCGTCGTCATCCGCTCCACCTGGGACTACAGCTGGCGGGCCGCGGAGTTCACCGCCTGGGTGGAGCGGACCGGCGCGCTGACCCGGCTCGCCAACCCGGCCCCCGTGGTGCGCTGGAACACCGACAAGCGCTACCTCGGGGAGCTGGCGGCGGCCGGTGTGCCCACCGTGCCCACCCGGTACGCGGCGCCGGGCGAGCCGGTCCGCCTGCCCGACGGCCACGACTTCGTGATCAAGCCGACGTCGGGCGCCGGCGCCCGGTTCGCGGCCCGCTACACGCCCGCCGAGCACGACACGGCGGTACGGCAGCTCACGCGGATGCACGCGGAGGGCCTCACGGCGATGGTGCAGCCGTACATGCCGGGCATCGACGTCGGCGGCGAGCGGGCGCTCCAGTTCTTCGGCGGCCGGCTGCTGCACGCCAGCCGGAAGGGGGCCGTGCTGTCCCCCGGCACGCCGTACGACGCCGTCAAGGTCGCCCATCCCGGCCTGGAGCCCTGGCAGCCGACGGCCGCCGAACTCGCCGTCGCCGAACGGGCGCTGGCAGCCGTGCCCGGTGGCGCCGCGGGGCTGCTCTACGCGCGCGTGGACCTGGTGGACGGGGCGGACGGCGCGCCCCGCCTGATGGAGCTGGAGCTGGTGGAACCCAACCTGTTCCTGTGGCTGCACCCCGGCTCGCCGGAGCACGTGACGGCGGCGATCCTGACGGCGGCCGTCGCCGGTTAGCCGCTCCCGTCAGGTGACGACCGCCGTGCGCTGGAGCAGGCCCCAGGTGAACTCGGCGACCACCTCGTGCCGGGTGCCGGCGCGGTCGGGGGCGGCGAACGCCAGCCCCCACCGGGTCGGAGCGGTGCCCTCCAGCGGGCGGGCAGGGGCGAAGGCGCGGGCCGCCTCGTCGACCGTGCACGACCAGGGCGTCAGATCCTCCAGCGCGCGCAGCTCGGGGGCGGGGGCGTCCGGCGCCCGCACCAGCCACTCGTTCCAGACGCCGCCGCCGGGTCCGACGAGGACCTCGAAGCGCAGGCCGGGCCAGAGCGGCAGCGCCCACTGCCAGGCCTGGCAGTCGACGTCGCCGAGGCGGCGGGCGAGGACGCGCTCGGGCGTGCCGAGGACCGAGCGGTAGCGCGCGGCGGCGCCCCGGGCCCGCGGCGAGCGGACCATGGCCTGCCAGCGTTTGTTGGCCTCCCTCATGTCGGCGGGCGAGGCGCCCAGTTCGTGGCGGGCCTCCTCGACGAGGCCGGGGTTGTGGTCGGCCATCCGGCGCAGCAGCACCAGCTGGAAGTCGAGTCGCATGGCATCCATGGTGCCCGGCCCGTTCCGCCCGCCCCCGGCCATTGCCCGTACCCCCTTCCCTGACTAGCCTGTGTTCGTCATGCCGATCGTCTGTTGATATCTCGAACGCGCGGGATGTCGTCCGCAGGCGCCAACACCCAAGGGAGGGGGCCGGACGTGGGACGCCTCGTGCCTGCCGTGACCCGGGCTCTGGACATTCTGGAGCTGTTCCTCGACGGGGACGGGACGCTCTCCGCCCCCGACATCGTGCGCCGGCTCCAGCTGCCGCGCACCACCGTGCACGAACTGGTCACCACGCTCGCCGCGCGCTCGTACATCGTGCCGCTGCCGGGCCAGCCCGGACGGTACCGGCTCGGCGTACGCCCGTACCAGCTCGGCAGCCGCTACGCCGAGCAGCTCGACCTCGCCGCCGAGGGCCAGCAGGTGGCCCGCTCCGTCGCCGAGACCTGCGACGAGACGGTGCACGTCGCCATCCTGGAGGGCACCGACGTCATCTACATCGCCAAGGTCGACTCCACGCACGCGGTCCGCATGGTCTCCGCCGCGGGCCGCCGTCTCCCGGCCCACTGCACCTCCGTGGGCAAGATGCTGCTGGCCTCCCTGCCCGAGCCGGAGCTGGCCGCGCGGATCCCCGACGGCACCGAGCTGGCCGCGATGACCCCGAACAGCATCACCGGGCCGGCCGCCCTGCGCGAGTCCCTGGCGGAGATCCGGCGGCGCGGACTCGCCGTGGAGAACCGCGAGTCCAACCCGGACGTGTCCTGCGTCGCCGCGCCGGTCCGCGACCGCACCGGCCAGGTGGTGGCCGCCCTGTCCATCTCCGTGCCCATGATCCGCTGGAGCGAGGAGCGCCGCGCCGAGCTGGAGCAGCTCGCCGTCAAGGGCGCGGCACAGCTGTCGGAGCGGCTCGGCCACCGGAGCGCGGCATGACGGCGTACGAGGTGGCGGTGGCGGCCGGGGCGGCGCTCGGCGAGGGACCCACCTGGGACCCGGCGACCGGCCGGCTGATCTGGCTCGACATCCTGGGCATGCGCGTCCACACGTACGACCCGGCGACCGGCCGGCGCACGGTCCGTACGACGGAGCAGCACGTCGGCGCGGTCAAGCCCCGGGCCGGCGGCGGACTGGTGCTGAACCTGCGGGACGGCGTGGGCCTGCTGGACGCCGACGACACCTTCCGCTGGCTGCACCACGAGCCGGTCGCCGGGCGCCGCGCGAACGACGCCGCGGTGGCCCCCGACGGCTCGCTGTGGGCGGGCACGATGCGCTACGACGAGGCGCCGGGCGGCGGCACGCTGTCCCGGCTGACCGGCGACGGGACGGTGCGCACCGTCCTCGCCGACGTCACGGTCAGCAACGGCGCCGGCTGGAGCCCGGACGGCGGCCTGCTGTACTACGTCGACACCCCGACCCGCCGGGTGGACGTCTTCGACCACGACGCGGACGGCGTGCGCCACCGCCGCCCGCTCGTGGAGATCGAGGAGGGCGCGGGCCACCCGGACGGCCTCACGGTCGACGCGGACGGCTGCGTGTGGGTGGCCCTGTGGGACGGCGGCGCGGTGCGCCGGTACACACCCGACGGGGTGCTCGACCGGGTGATCCGGGTGCCCGCGCCCCGCACGACGGCCTGCGCGTTCGGCGGCCCCGGGCTGACCGACCTGTACATCACCACGGCCCGCACGGGCCTGTCGGCGCCGCATCCGCTCTCCGGTGCGCTGCTGGTCGTCCCCGGCGCGGGCCAGGGCCTGCCCCAGCCGGCGTTCGCGGGCTGAGGGCGCCGGGCGCGGTCACTCGGGCGCGGTGACGGACCGGGCCGGGGCGGCCGCGCGGGCGCGGACCGCCTCGATGTCGCCGGCGCGGCTCAGGGCACGGGAGACGGCCCCGATCTCCCGGAGCAGGCCGGCCGGGTCGGGCCCGTCGGCCGGTCCGGGCGGCTCCGTCGTACGGGCCCCGGTGCCGACGGCGTCGAGGATGCTCACCGCGGCGGCCAGTGCCCGGGCCCGCTCGGGCGGGTGCCCGAGGTCGAGCGCGGCGTCGTAGGACCGCCGCCCCAGGCCGGTGTCCATGTGCCGGGCCAGCGGCAGCAGCACGTCCCGGATGAACGTCTCCCGCCGGGTGAGCCGGAGTTCGGGGGTGGCGCGCAGCGCGAACGGCACGCCCTCGCCGCTCGCGGCGCGCAACAACCGGTACAGCGGCCGCAGTTCGCGGTGGGCGAGCCGGACCCCCCGGCGGTCGCGCAGGTACTGCCCGGCGTGCGGCAGGACGAACCCGGCCGCTGTCACGATCGCGGACAGCGCGGCGACGGGCGGCGCCAGATCGGTGCTGAGCCAGTCCAGGTCACGGCCGCACCAGCGGGCGGTGACGGCGGTGAGCTTGGCCGAGTCCATGACCAGGCCGAGGGCGTTGCCGGCGCCCAGCAGCTCCAGGCCCCGGCGCAGCCAGGCGTCCAGGCGCTCGGCGCGCACCCACTCGCGGATGAGACGGAACGTGATCAGGCAGGCCGCGGTGTGGGCGAGGAGGTAGAGCAGGATCTCCTCGCGCATGAACGGCGTGGTGGCGTAGTGGGTGTCGAGGTCCCGCAGCCGTTCCCCGGGGGCGTCGGCGAGCGCGAACAGGGCCCACAGGGCGGCGATCACCCCGGAGTACACCGAGATCACCCAGCGTCTCGCGCGCCGGGTGACGGCCGAGCGGACGGCCGGGCCGTGCCGCCAGGTGACGATGAGCAGCAGGCAGGAGCCGGAGAACGCGGTGATCAGCGAGTAGCACCAGGGCGCCGCCGCGTTGGGCACGCCGGTCAGCCGGTTGACCGCGGCGATGGTGGAGGGGGTGCAGGAGACGAACACCGCGCAGGCGAGGAGCAGCAGGCCGCCGACCGCGCGCAGCAGCGGGTCCCGCCACCACCGGATGATCGACGGCAGCTTGATGACCAGGGCGGCGGTGAGCACCGCGGTGGGGATCCAGAAGGAGATGTAGAACCGGGCGAGGAGTCCCGCGGGGTCCAGCGCCAGCGGGGTCACCGCGTGGCTCCCCCCGTTCCCGGCCCGCGCCCGTCCACCGGCTCCCGTCCGCGGTAGCCGAGGGAACGCTGCACGGGGTCGAGGGGGAGGCCGCGGGTGCCGGCGAGACGGCCGCGGAACAGGGTGGCCAGCCGGTGCCCGAAGTCGTCGGCCTCGGCCTCGTCGGCCTCCCGGGAGCCGTTGCGGGCGGCCACCGTGAGGGCCGCCTCCCGCCAGCCGGGTGTGTCGGCGAGGGCGCGGACGGCGGCGGCCCCGGCCAGGTGGTGGTGGCGGTGCCCGGCGTGCAGGTGCCACAGTTCGTGGCCGAGGATGACCAGCTGCTGCACGGCCTCCGCGCGGTCCTCCACGATGACCAGGTCGAAGTCGGTGAACTCCACCCACAGTCCGGTGACTTCCAGCTCGTCCGGGAACCGCTCGAAGCGCACCTCCACCGGCCGTCCGCCGCGCAGCGCGGTCATCTCCGCGCACACCGCCAGGCACAGCTCCCGTACGCCGTCGGGCTGCCGGGGCCGGGCGTGGACGGCGGTGGCGAGGTCCCGGGCCAGGGCGCGCATCGCCGCGCGCGGACGGGGGCGCCGCAGGCGGGCGGCCAGGCGTGCGGCTCCTTCTCGCGCGCCGCCGAAGCTCATCGCTCTCCCTTCCCGTCCGCAGTGTCCGGCCGGTCCGAGCGTACGCGTCCGGGCGCGTCCGCGTCATGCGATCCGGTGACCGCCGTCCCACCCGGAAGGATCTGTTCCGGAGCGTGCTCAGACAGGGGTGACCGGCACCCCGCCCGCCGCCGCGCCCAGCAGCGTCAGCCGCACCGACCCCGGACCCGACAGCGTGGTGAACTCCGAGAGCACCGCCAGCGCGAGGGTGTTGGCCCCCCTCGTGCGCAGGATGCCGTTGGGCAGGACGAAGGTGTGCTGCGGCCCGACGTTGTTGATGTACTGGCCCAGGTTCCAGCCGTTGAGGAAGATCTGCGCCCGGTAGGCGCGGTACGGGTCGTCGTCGAGGGTGAGTCCCACCGAGGCGTCGACGTCGGCCGGCACCGACAGCCGGAAGGCGGTCCGGTACCAGGTGACGCCCTGGCGCCGCACGGCGCGCGGGAACGTCACCTGCTCCCAGTCCCGGTCCCGGAAGCCGGGCAGGTGCCAGCCCTCCCGCTCCCCGTACAGGCCGCCGTTGTTCATCGGGCCGCGCACCGGGTCGGGGGCGCCCTCGCCCTGGATGCGCCACCGCACCTTCGGGGAGGCCCCCTCGAAGGTGACGGCCGTCAGTCCGCGGGCCGCCTTGTGCGTGTCGAGGGACTTGCCGTCCTGGTCGTGCTGCATGCGCCGGACCAGGACGGACAGCACGTGCCGGCCGGGGGAGCGCAGCCGCGCGCGCACCGGGAAGACCGCCGTGTCCGTCCAGGTGCCCTTGCGGATCGTCACCTCCTTGTCGGGCACGGGCATGCGGTGGGTGCCGAGCGGCTCGCCGTCCAGCCACGCCATCAGCAGGCCCTGGGTGCCGGTGCTGTAGGCGAGCGAGACCGCCTCGACGCCGGTGGTCCCGGTGAGGGTGCCCCGGTACCAGACGTCGCCGTAGTGGAAGCCGTAGTCGTCGGCGAAGAGCACCGGCTGCCCGGCCGGGACGGCCGTGGTGCTGTGGGAGACGGTCCGGTCGGCGACCCGCCACGCGGAGTCGTCGAAGCCGGGGCCCGCCTCCGGGTTCTCGGTCCGCGTCCGCCAGCCGCCGAGCTCGGGCAGCCGGACCTCGGGTACGGCCGGCAAGTCGCCGGTGGTCTTCACGCTGCCGGAGAGGGTGATCCGGGTGGCCTGCCTGCGTCCGTTCCACACCAGGGTGTCGATCCCGCGCGGCCCCCACACCTCCAGCCCGGTGGCCCCGGTGATGTCACCGGTCAGGTGGACCTCGGAGCCACGCACCTCGGCGTGGCGCAGCAGGGCCGGGCCGTACACGAGCAGGGTGCCGGCGGGGGTGTCGTACGGGAAGAGGCGGACGGAGGTGGCGTCGTCGGCGAGGAGCAGCAGCAGCGGGGTGTCGCTCTCGCCCCCGCGGACCAGCACCCGGGTCAGGCCGCCCCGGCCGAGCGGGGCGTTGACGTGCAGCGCGTCCCGGTCGTAGACCCAGGCGGCCTCCGGGTCCAGCCGCTGCACGTACGGTTCGGCCGGGCACCTGAGCACCAGCTCGGCCATCTCGTCGCGCCGGCCGGTGAAGACGGCGATGTCCTGGCGGCCCGCGGTCAGGCACAGCATGGGCGCGGTGGTGGCGTACTCCAGGGTCCGGACGCCCAGCGGCAGCCCCGTGGTGAGCAGCTTGGCGTCCTTGCCGGGCACCGTGATCCGCAGGCGGCCGGCGTCGGTCGGCAGGTCGGTGGTGACGTCGTCGGTGCCGTCGTTGCGGGCGACGTACACGTGGGTGCCGGTCACCCGGTCGGTGAGGTGGTAGACCTTCAGGCCGTCGGCGTGCACGTCGGACGCCCGGTCCAGCCGGGCGAAGGCCGGCACGCGCTGCACGAGGTGCCCGAGCTGGTGCAGCGGGGCGATCTTGGCGGTGACGTTGCGGGCCTCGTCGATGGCGGCGCCGTAGTCGTACGACGTGTAGACGACGGGTGCGGGCAGCCAGCCCCACGAGGTGCCACCGAACGCCATGTAGACGTTGTGCAGGGTGATCCCGTTGGCCAGGTTGGTCAGGTAGAAGCGGCGCTCGTACGCCGCGTCACGGGTGCGCCGCGCCTCGGCGTACCCCTTGCCGTCGAACCAGGCACCGCCCCACGGGTCGAACCAGCCGCCCCCGAACTCGGGCACGAACCCGGGGGTGGACGGCGACGCCGTGGACCCGCCCTTGGGTCCGCCGGGACCGAAGAGCCCCCAGTCCGGCGGGGTCTGCGACGGCGATGGGTACCCGTCGAACCCGTACAGCCAGCCGCCGCGCTCCCCGCCGGTGTCGAACGATCCCGGCACCCAGTACCCGTTGCGGCCCTTGTCGTTGTGGAACAGCGGCACGTCGATCCCGTCGGCCCGCACCTTGCGGTACAGGTGGGACATGTAGTCCCGGCCGGCGGCCTCGCCGACGTGGGCGTCGTACTCGTTCTCGATCTGGTAGAGCAGGACCGTCCCCGTGCCCCGGGTGAACAGGTGCTCGCGGGCGATCCGGTCGACCTGGGTGAGCCACTCGTCGACGTGCGCGAGGTAGGCCGGGTCGTCGGTGCGGGCCGTGCCCCCGGCCGCCGTCAGCCAGCCGGGGAAGCCGCCGCCGTCGACCTCGGCGTTGATGTACGGGCCCGGACGCAGGATGACGTACAGCCCGGTCTCGGCGGCCGTGCGCAGGAACCGGCCGAGGTCCCGGACACCGGTGAAGTCGTACCGGCCCGGCGCGGGGGAGTGGTAGTTCCACGCAACGTAGACGCTCACCGCGTTGAAGCCGTGGGCCCGCATCTTCTGGAGCACGTCCCGCCACAGGGAGGGGCTGGGCAGCCGGAAGGGGTGCATCTCCCCGGACCACACCACCAGGCGCCGCCCGTCCACGAGCAGCGAGTGGCGGTCGTGGCCGACGGTGTGCCGGACGCCGTCCGCGCTGGGCGGGCCCGGCGCCGGACCGGCCGGCACACCGCCGCCCGCGTAGGCCGAGGGCGCCCCCGGCCCGCCGCTGCCGCCCATGGCGAGACCGAGCGCGGCCGAGCCGGTCAGGGCACTGAAGGTACGTCTGCTGAGCGCCAAGGTGGATCCTCCCGGGCGATCTTACGGGGCGCGGGTGCCGCCATTCTGCACGCCGGGACGCCCCACAATGGACGCATGAGGATCTCGGCGCGGGCTGATTACGCGGTACGGGCGGTGCTGGAGCTGGCCGTGCGGCAGGGGGACGGCCCGGTGAAGGCGGAGGAGATCGCCGCCGTGCAGGGCATCCCGCACAAGTTCCTGGAGGGCATCCTGGGCGATCTGCGGCGGGCCGGGATCGTGGACAGCCGGCGCGGCGGGGGCGGCGGCTACCGGCTCGCCGGGGACCCGGCGGCGGTCACCGTGGCGGACGTCATCCGCGCCGTCGACGGACCGATCGTGTCGGTACGCGGCGAACGCCCCACCGGTCTCGCCTACACCGGTACGGCCCAGCCCCTGCTGCCGCTGTGGATCGCGCTGCGCGCCAACGTCCGCCGCATCCTGGAGGGCGTGACCCTCGCCGACCTCGCCGCGGACACCCTGCCCGAGCCGGTCCGGGCGCTCGCGGCGGAACCGGCGGCCTGGGAGAACCCGTAGGGCCCGCTCGCTCGTCCGGCCGGGGGACGGCGGGTTTCCCCGGGCGGCGACCGTCGTTGGGCCCGGCATGATCAGGAAACTCGTCTGTGCCTCCGTCCTCGCCGCCGCCTTCCTGGCCGCCGCCCCCGCCGCCGAGGCCGCCGTGAAGCCCGTCCCGTCCGCCGGGGTCCCCGGCGCGCCGCTCCTCAGGGGCCTGCTCGGCGCCCTGGAGGTGGGGAACCCGATGGCCTCCCCGCAGTCCCTGGTGCCCCGGGGCGTCCTGGGCGGGTGACCGGCGGCCCGGCCATCGTGAAAACCCCGGTGTGAATGGCCGGAGTTCACCCTGCCGGGCCCGGGTGGGGCTCCCTACGATGCCCACGCCTCCTTCCCCGCTTCACAGGTGACACACACTTCCCTCACCTGTGGGCGGAGCCCGGGAGGAGGCGCACCCCCCACCCGACAACCGGGAGAAACCATGGCTGGTGGACTCCTCCTGAGCGGTGCCGTGGCCGCTCTGCTCACCACCGCACTGCCCGCCCAGAGCCCCTCCTCCGTGTTCGACGACCCGCCCCCGGACAAGATCGTCATCGACGTGGCGACGGTGAACGGCTCCGGCTGCCCGGCCGGCACGGCCGCCGTGGCGGTCTCACCGGACAACACCGCCTTCACCGTCACCTACAGCGCCTACCTGGCCCAGGCCGGGGGCAACTCCGATCCCACGGCCTTCCGCCGCAACTGCCAGCTCAACCTGGTGGTCCACGTCCCGCAGGGCTTCACCTACGCGATAGCCAGCGCCGACTACCGGGGCTTCGCCTCGCTCCAGAAGGGCGCCACGGCCACGCAGAAGGCGTCGTACTACTTCCAGGGATCCTCCAGCACCGTGCCCCGGACGCACCCGTTCGGCGGCCCCTACAACGACGACTGGCAGGCCACCGACTCCACCGACTGGGCCCAGTTGGTCTGGGCGCCCTGCGGCGTGCTGCGCAACTTCAACATCAACACCGAGCTGCGGGTGAACGCCGGCACCACCACCCCCGACAAGGTCAGCTTCATGACGATGGACTCCACCGACGGGGACATCAGCACCGTGTACCACATGGCCTGGAAGAACTGCCCGAAGGCCTGACGTCCCCGGAGGGAGATCACCGGAGCCCGCGACCCCCGCCGAGACGGGGGCCGCGGGCTCCGGCCGTGCGTCCGCTAGCCGGCCGCCTGGCCCGTGCCCGCCGCGTTCGGCCAGCTCCGCGCGTCGGGCCAGCCCGTCGCGGGAGCGGGGGCGAGGCCCGCGGCAGGCGCCGGCGCCGTCATCCCCCGGACCTGCGCCGCGGTGAGCCCGCCGCGGGCCGGCACGCCGGGCGGGGTGGGGCCGGGCGCCGGAGCGGGTGCGGCGAACGCGGCGGGAGCCAGGGGCGCGGGCGCGGGTGCGGGCGGCGGGACGGGCAGGGGGACCGGCGCCGGTACCGGGGCGGGCGCGGGCGCCGGTGCGGGCAGCGGGGCGGGCATCTGGGTGTACGCCGGCTGGGGGGCCGGGGTGAACACGGGCCGGGGCGGCGGGGCGTACGCCGGCCGGGGGAGGGCGGCCGCCGCCGGGAGCGGGGTCCCGGGCGTCGCCGGTACGGCGGCCGGCAGCGGCATGCCCGTGCCGGTGGCCGGGGCGGGGGCGGTCCGGGCGGCGGCCCGCGCGGCCAGTCCCGGCAGCCCCGCCCCGTTGGTCTCGCTGACCAGCCGGTCGACCGCCGCCGTACCCGAGCTGTAGGCGGTCCCGGCGCCCGGCCCGGGTACGGCGGCTCCCCTCCCGGACCCGTAGAGCACCTGTTCCAGGCCGGACACCAGGCGACGCACGTCGACCTGGGGGCGCACCACGAGCCGCAGGAAGCGGCTGGAGGATCCGATCTTGTTGCCGCACTCGCGGACCAGGATGCGGTGCTCGGTGAGCATCCGGTCCCGGACCACCGTGCCCTCGGCGCCGACGGGGAGGCGCACGAAGAGGAAGTTGCCCTGCGAGGGGTAGACCGTGAGACCGGGGAGCGTGGAGAGCCGGCCGGCCATGTCCAGCCGGTCGCGGCGGATCTGCTCCAGGCTGGCCGCGTACTCGGGCCCGTGCTCGCGCAGCATGAACACCACGTGCTCGGCGAAGGAGTTGAGGTTCCACTTCGGCAGCATGGAGCGGATCCTGCCCGCGAGCGCCGGGTTGGCGACGAGGTAGCCGAAGCGCACGCCGTGCAGGCCGAAGTTCTTGCCGAGGCTGCGCAGCACGATGACGTTGGGGCGCAGGACCGCCTCGTGGACGACGCTCGGCTCGGTCTCGGCGTCGGCGAACTCCAGGAACGACTCGTCCACCACCACCAGGTCGAGGTCGGCCATGGCGTCCAGGAACTCCACCACCCGCTGACGGTGCACGTAGCCGCCGTCGGGGTTGTTCGGGTTGCACAGCACCGCCGCGCGGGTGCCCCGGGCGCGGATGAACTCGGCGTACCGGTCCAGGTCCAGGGCGAACCCGTTCGCCTCCTGGAGCGGGAACATGTCGACCCGCTTGCCCGTCTCCATCGGCTGGTCGGTCCAGCGGCCGAAGGCGGGCACCGGGACCGCCAGGGACTCGCGGACCAGGAGGTGGTCGATCCAGGTGATCAGCTCCGTGGAGCCGTTGCCCATCGCCACGCAACTCGGGGGCAGCCCGAGCAGGCCGCACAGCTCCGCGGTGATGGTGTCGGCGCCGCTCGGGTAGTACGTGATGATCTCGCGCAGCCGGGCCCCCATCTCCTCGAACATGGCGGGGGTGGGGAAGTACGGGTTGCACGGGATGCAGAAGTCCACCGGGCCCGACCCGTCGCTCTCCCGCGTCAGCGCCGCCATCGAGGGGCTGTGCGCGGCGGCGTCGCGGAACAACGAGGTGACGTTGTCAGGCAAGGGAACCTCCGTCCGGGGGTGGGCCGCGCGGGGGGCGCGGGGCCCCCCCCGGGGGGGGGGGGGGGGGCGGGGGGGTGAACTCGGGGGGGGGGGGGGGCGCGTGACCCCCCCCCCCGGGGGGGGGGGGGAGTCCCGTACCGGCGCCCCCGCGCCGTGGGGGGGGGTGGGCGGGGGGGGGCGGTATAAAACCTGGTTTCTTTTCCCCCCCCGGGCCCCCCCGGGGGGGGGGGCCCCGGGGGGGGCGGCGGGCCCCACCCCCTGGTACGGAGGGGGCGTCAGTGGCGTTCAACTCGTCGGCGGTGTGAGCCGCTTCACGCCCCGAACGTGTGGATCGTCGACGTCCGGTACGTCCGCCCCGGCCGGAGCACCGTCGACGGGAAGTGCGGGTGGTTCGGCGAGTCCGGGAAGTGCTGGGTCTCCAGGCAGAGGGCGTCGCCCTGGCGGTAGGTGCGGCCGCCGGTGCCGGTCAGGGTGCCGTCGAGGAAGTTCCCGGAGTAGAACTGGAGGCCCGGCTGGTCGGTGGCGATCCGCAGGGTGCGGCCGGAGCGCGGGTCGCGCAGCGTGGCGACGTGCTCGGGCCGGGCGGTGACGCCCTTGTCCAGCACCCAGTTGTGGTCGTACCCCTTGGCCAGCACCTGCTGTTCGTGGCCGGCCCGCAGGTCCCGGCCGACCGGCTTGCCCCGGCGGAAGTCGAACGGGGTGCCCGCGACGCCGGCCAGTTCGCCGGTGGGGATCAGGCCGGCGTCGGTCGGGGTGAAGCGGGCGGCGGCGATCGTCAGCTCGTGGTCCTCGATCGAGCCGCTGCCCTCGCCTGCCAGGTTCCAGTACACGTGGCTGGTGAGGTTGACGATCGTGGCCCGGTCGGTGGTGGCCTCGTAGTCGATGCGCCAGTCGCCGTGCCGGGTGAGGGTGTACGTCACCTTCGCCCGGAGGGTGCCCGGGTAGCCCATCTCGCCGTCGACGCTGGTGTAGTGCAGGTGGAGACCGACGTCGGAGCCCTCGGTGAACGGCTCGACGTGCCAGACGTGCTTGTCGAAGCCCTTGGCGCCGCCGTGCAGGTGGTTCACGCCGTCGTTGACGGACAGTTGGTGGGTGGTGCCGTCCAGTGTGAACCGGCCCTTGCCGATGCGGTTGCCGTAGCGGCCGATCAGGGCGCCGAAGTAGGGGCTCTTCGCCTCGTAGTCGGCGATGTCGCCGAAGCCGGCGACGACGTCGGCGTGGCGGCCGTGCCGGTCCGGGATCTCCAGCGACTGGACGATGCCGCCGTACGACAGCACCTTCAGCCGGGTGCCGCCGTTCTCCAGCGACCAGCGGTGGACCTTCGTGCCGTCGGCGAGGGTGCCGAACGGCTCCCTGACCGGTCGGCGGCCGGTGTCGGCCTGGGCGCTGCCCGCGCCGAGGGCGGTCGCGGCGAGGCCCGCCGCGGCGGCGCCCGCGATGACCGTGCGTCTGTTCAGTTCCATGGGTGCGGCTCCCTTGTCTGGGCGCTTACGAACCGGACTTGCGCTTGTTCCACACGTCGAACCCGACCGCCACCAGCAGGGCGAGGCCCTTGATGACCTGCTGCCAGTCGGTGCCGACGCTGAGGAGGTTCATGCCGTTGTTCAGCACGCCGAGGACCAGCCCGCCGATGATGGCGCCGAGGACGGTGCCGACACCGCCGCTCATGGACGCGCCACCGATGAACGACGAGGCGATTGCCTCGAGTTCGAAGTTGAGGCCCGCCTTCGGCGAGGCCGCGTTCAGGCGGGCGGCGACCACCAGACCCGCCAGGGCCGCGAGCACGCCCATGTTCAGGAAGACGTAGAAGGTGACCTTCTTGTCCTTCACGCCGGACAGCTTGGCCGCCGGCAGGTTGCCGCCGATGGCGTAGATGTGGCGGCCGAAGACGGCGTTGCGCATCACGTAGCCGTAGCCGACCACCAGCACGCCGAGGATGATCAGCACGATCGGGGCGCCCTTGTAGCTGGCGAGGAGCATCGTGACGACGAGGATCGCGGCGGTGATGGCGACGAGCTTGAGGAGGAAGATCCTGCCCGGCAGCACGTCGAGGGAGAACTCCCGCAGGCGCCGCCGGTCGCGGACCTCCCGCAGGAGGGTGAAGACGATCAGGGCGATGCCCAGCAGCAGGGTGAGGTTGTGGTAGTTGGTGTCCGGGCCGGCCTCCGGCAGGAAGCCGTTGCCCATCTTCTGGAGCCCGTCCGGGAACGGGCCGAGGGTCTGGCCCTCCAGGAAGATCTCCGTCAGACCGCGGAAGATCAGCATCCCGGCCAGGGTGACGATGAACGAGGGTATGCCGAAGTAGGCGATCATGAAGCCCTGGACGGCGCCGGCCACCGCGCCCACCAGCAGGCACAGCACCAGGGCGACGGGCCAGGACACGCCGTGCTGCACCGTCAGGACGGCCGCGAACGCGCCGGTGAACGCCGTCAGCGAGCCGACCGACAGGTCGATGTGGCCCGCGATGATCACCAGCATCATGCCGATCGCGAGGATCAGGATGTGGCTGTTCTGGAGCACCAGGTTGGAGACGTTGCGCGGCAGCAGCAGGTCGCCGCCGGTCCACACCGAGAACAGCGCCACGATCAGGCCCAGCGCGATCAGCATGCCGTACTGGCGCATGTTGTTGCGCAGGCCGTCCAGGATCAGGTGCAACAGGCCGCCGGAGGCCTGGCCGCCGCTCTTCCCGGGCGGCGCCGGTGCCGGGGTCTTGGCGGTCACGTCCGTGCTCATCGGGTTACCTCTTTGTCCTTCGTCATCTGGCGCATCAGCGATTCCTGGGATGCCTCGGCCCGTGAGAACTCGCCGGTCAGCCGCCCCGCGGCCATGGTGTAGACGCGGTCGCACATGCCGAGCAGCTCCGGCAGCTCGGAGGAGATGAAGACGACCGCCCGGCCCTCGGCCGCCAGCCGGTCGATGACCGTGTAGATCTCGAACTTGGCGCCGACGTCGATGCCGCGCGTCGGCTCGTCCAGGATCAGCACGTCGGGGCCCGTGAAGATCCACTTGCTGAGGACGACCTTCTGCTGGTTGCCGCCCGAGAGTTTGCCGACCGGTTCGAAGACGGTCGGTGCCTTGATGTTCATGGAGGTGCGGAACCGCTCGGCGACCCGCCGCTCCTCGTGCTCGTCGACCACCCCGCGCCGGGCCACCTTGCGCAGCGAGGTCAGCGAGATGTTGCGGTTGATGGTGTCGATGAGGTTCAGGCCGTAGTGCTTGCGGTCCTCGGTGACGTAGGCGATGCCGTGCCCGATGGCCTCGGGGACGGTCCGGGTACGGATCTCGGTGCCGTCCTTGAGGACCGTGCCGCCCGCGTACCGGCCGTAGGAGCGTCCGAAGACGCTCATGGCCAGCTCGGTGCGGCCGGCGCCCATCAGGCCCGCGATGCCGACGATCTCCCCGCGCCGCACCTGGAGCGACACCCCGTCGACCACCTTGCGCTGCTGGTCGATCGGGTGGTGCACGGTCCAGTCGCGGATCTCCAGGGCCGGGGCCGCGCCCTCCTCCGGCTCGTGCGGGGTGCGCTCGGGGAAGCGGTGGTCGAGGTCGCGGCCGACCATGCCGCTGATGATGCGGTCCTCGGTCGTCCCGGCCGACCTCACGTCCAGCGTCTCGATGGAGTGTCCGTCGCGGATGATCGTCACCGAGTCGGCGACCCGGCGGATCTCGTTGAGCTTGTGGCTGATGATGATCGAGGTGATGCCCTGCTTCTTCAGCTCCAGGATCAGGTCGAGGAGCTTGCCGCTGTCCTCGTCGTTCAGGGCGGCCGTCGGCTCGTCCAGGATGAGCAGCTTCACCTTCTTGGACAGCGCCTTGGCGATCTCCACGAGCTGCTGCTTGCCCACGCCGATGTCGGCGACGCGGGTCTCGGGGTGGTCGCTCAGACCGACCCGGCGCAGCAGTTCGCCGGCGTGCCTGAGCGTGTCGTTCCAGTTGATGAGGCCGCGCCTGGCGTGCTCGTTGCCGAGGAAGATGTTCTCCGCGATGGAGAGGTAGGGCACCAGCGCCAGTTCCTGGTGGATGATGACGATGCCGTGCTGCTCGCTCGCCCGGATGTCCCTGAAGCGGCAGGGCTCGCCCTCGAAGAGGACGTCGCCCTCGTAACTGCCGTACGGGTGGACGCCGGAGAGCACCTTCATCAAGGTGGACTTCCCGGCGCCGTTCTCGCCGCAGATGGCGTGGACCTCGCCCTGACGCACGGTCAGTGTGACGTCCGAGAGCGCTGTGACACCGGGGAAGGTCTTGACGATCGAGCGCATTTCCAGGACGGGTCCCGCCATGGTCGTGCCTTTCAGTCAGGTGTGGGGTCGGTCGGCCGGGAGGACTACTTCAGCTGGCCGGCCGTGTAGTAGCCGCCCTTGACGAGCACGTCCGCGTAGTTGCTCTTGTCGACGCTGACCGGCTGGAGCAGGTAGGCGGGGACGACCTTGCTGCCGTTGTCGTACGACTTGACGTCGTTTACCTGCGGCTTCTTGCCCTTCAGGGCGTCGTCGACCATCGTGGAGGCCACCTCGGCGAGCTTGCGGAGGTCCTTGTAGACGGTCTGCGTCTGCTGCCCGGCGATGATCGACTTCACCGAGGCGAGTTCGGCGTCCTGGCCGGTGATGACCGGCAGCGGCTTGTTCCCGGATCCGTAGCCGTCCGACTTGAGCGCGGACAGGATGCCGATGGAGATGCCGTCGTACGGCGAGAGGACCGCGTCGACCCGCTCGCTCTTGTAGGAGGAGGTGAGGATGTCGTCCATGCGCCGCTGCGCGGTGGCGCCGTCCCAGCGCAGGGTGACGACCTTGTCGAGCGCCGTCTGGCCGGAGCGGACGACGAGCTGCTTCTTGTCCAGGTACGGCTTCAGCACGCTCATCGCGCCGTCGAAGAAGTACCGGGTGTTGTTGTCGTCGTTGGAGCCGGCGAACAGCTCGATGTTGAACGGGCCCTTCTTGCCGCTGTCCAGACCGAGCTTGTGCACGATGTACGAGCCCTGGAGCCGGCCGACCTTCTCGTTGTCGAACGAGGCGTAGTAGTCGACGTTCTTGGTGCCGAGGATCAATCGGTCGTAGGAGATCACCGGGATGTGCGCGTCCGCGGCCTGCTGGAGCACGCTGTTCAGGGACTTGTTGTCGATGGCCGCCACGATCAGGCCCTTGACGCCCTGCGTGATCAGGTTCTCGATCTGCGAGACCTGCTGCTCCGGGTCGTCCTCGCCGTACACCAGCTTGGTCTTGTAGCCCCTGGCCTGGAGGTCCTTCACGACGTTCTTGCCGTCGGAGATCCACCGCTCGGAGGACTTCGTCGGCATCGCGATGCCGATGGTGGCGCCCTTGGCGTCACCGGTCTTCTCCTTGCTGCCGCCCTCACCGCTCTGCCCGCAGGCGGTCAGGGTCAGGGCGAGCGAGGCGGCTCCGGCTATCGCGGTGAGGGCGGCTCTGCGAGTGCGCATGGGATCAGTCCTTGTCGATCTCGTCGTCGAGGGGAGCGGTCGTGTCGGTGGGGAAGCGGTGGAGCGGTCCGGGCAGCCGGGAGCCGAGCGGCGCCATGCCCTCGTCCGCGCCGTGCCGGGCGAGCAGGTCCAGGGCGAGCCGGCCGCGCCGCACCCGCTCCCGGGCGGTGTGCAGGGTGAGGTCCCTGAGGTGGGTGCCCCACGGGTAGATGCCGGGCGCCTTGGACAGGCCGAACTTCAGGTAGAGCGGGGCGCCGCGCCGGATCAGCTCGGCGACCTCGTACATCCGGATGTAGCCGCCGAGGTCGTCGGGGGCCTCGATGTACATGTCCATGGGGGCGCCGGACACCCGGCGGATCTCGGTCAGGTGGTCCAGCGTCAGGTCGCTGGGCACGTTGACGGAGTCGGCGCCGAGCCGCTCGTAGACCGCGTACGAGGCAGGGTTGACGGGGCCGATGAGCGCCGACACCTTCAGCGTCGTGTCAGCCGGGACGATCCCCGCCTCGCGCGCCCGGTGCAGGGTCCACAGCACGCCCTCGTCGGCCACCAGCAGGCACTTGACGCCCAGTTCGGTGGCGCGGACGGCGTCCTCCACGCAGCCGGCGACGGCGTCGTGGCCCCGGGCGCGCAGTCCGGCCCCCCGCGAGTCGGAGCGCACCGAGCCACCGATGTCCCAGGTGCCGCGCGGGCCGGTGAACAGGCAGAGCTCGATGTCCCGTTCGGCGGTGGCGTCCACCATCTCGGTGATCTCGGCGTCGGTGAGCATCCACACGCCGCTGCCCTGGCTGATCCGGTGGATCGGCACGTCGAGGCGCGAGGCCTCCTTCAGGATGACCGCCAGCGCCTCGGGACCCTCGCACGAGGGGATCTCGGTGCGCCAGCGGCCACCGCCCGGGAAGGTGCGGGTGGAGGCGTCGGCGGGATCGAGGGCGGGTGCCCCCAGGCCGAGCGCGGCGAGCACCTGCTCGCCGGGTCTGCGGACTGCCGGGGCGGAAGCGTCGGTCACAAGCTGTCCTTCGTGTTCGGTATATCGGACAAGGTTCGCGGCTCTGGGTACGGCTGGGCGCTGGTGGTGGGGGGGGGGGGGGGGGGGGGGGGGGGGCCCCCCCCCCCCCCCCCCCCCCCCCCCCCCCCCCCCCCCCCACGACTGGGGGAAGCAAGGCCCTAGGGGCGCAGCAGCACCTTGCCCACCGCCGGGTCGCCGGCCCCCACCAGCTCGATGGCCTCCGAGAACCCGGTCAGCGGCAACTCGTGCGTGACCAGCGGCAACGGCTCCAGCAACCCGGCACCGAACACCCGCACGGTGTGCGCCCAGGCGTCCGGCGGCGCCCCGAAGACGGTGTGCACCTCCAGCTGCCGTACGACGAGATCGGTCGGGTCCAGTCCGTCCGCGCCCGGTGCCGGGATCCCGGTGAGGACCAGCCGCCCGCCGCGCCGCAGCAGCGCGGCGGCGGTGCGCGCCGCGGACGCGGACCCGGCGGTCTCGATCACCACGTCGTAACCGGCGGGCGCCTCCTCGTCCTTGAGCCGGAAGTCGGTGGCCCCGAACCGCCGGGCCAGCGCCTCCCGGTCCCTGCGCGTGCCGACGACGAGCAGCTCCGCCGGCGAGACGGCCCTCAGGAACTGCACGGCGAACATGCCCAGCGTGCCCGTGCCCACCACCGCGACCCGCTCGCCCGGCCGGGCGCCCGCCTTCAGCGCGGCGGCGGCGACACAGGCCGCCGGCTCCAGCAGCGCCGCGGCCGTCAGGTCGGCCTCGTCCGGCAGGACGTGCAGCAGCCGGGCCGGCAGGGTCAGCGTGGCCGCCATGGCCCCGGGCCGGGTGAACCCGGTCTCCTCGTACCCGGCCGTGCACAGCGTGGTCTCACCCGCGTGGCACCGCTCGCACACCTGGCAGTTGCGAAAGCCCTCGCCGACGACCTTGCGGCCGGTGAGCGAGCCGGGCACCCCGGGCCCCACCGCGGTGACCGTCCCCGACCACTCGTGCCCGGGGGTCAGCGGGTAACGCACGTACCCCTCGGGCCGGTTGCCCTGGTACACCTCGCGGTCGCTGCCGCAGATCCCCACCGCGTGCACGGCCACCAGCGCCTCGCCGGGGCCCGGGTCGCGGGGCGTGTGGTCCGCCACCCGGTGGACGCCGGGCGCCTCGACCAGGATCTGGGAACTCACTGCGTGCCCTTCGGCCGGCGCTGCTCCCAGCCCTCGGCCCACAGGTCGAACCGGGCCTGCTGCTGCGGGAACTCGGCCGCCGCGTCGACGTCCAGCTCGACCCCGAGACCGGGCGCGTCGGACAGGTGGAAGTACCCGTCCACGACCTGCGGCGCCCCCTTGACCACCTTCTTGATCTCCGCGTCGGCGAAGTCGTTGAAGTGCTCAAGAATCTTGAAGTTAGGGGAGGTGAAGCCGACCTGGAGGGAGGCGGCGGTGAGCACCGGCCCGCCCACGTTGTGCGGGGCGACCAGCATGTAGTGCGTCTCGGCGGTCGCGGCGAGCTTCCGGGTCTCCCAGATGCCGCCGATGTGGCCGACGTCGGGCTGGATGATGTCCACCGACTGGCTGTCGAACAGCTCGCGGAACTCGATCCGGTCGTGGATGCGTTCACCGGTGGCGACCGGGATGTCGACCTTGGCGGCGACCTTCTCCAGCGCCTTGAGGTTCTCCGGCGGCACCGGCTCCTCCAGCCACGCCGGTTTGAACGGCGCCATCTCCTTGGCCAGCCGGACGGCGGTGGCGGGGGAGAAGCGGCCGTGCATCTCCAGCATCAGCTCGGCCTCCGGGCCGATGGCGTCCCGCACGGCCTCGATGAGCGAGACGGCGTACAGGGTCTCCCGGTGGTCCAGTTCGAAGTGCCCGGTGCCGAACGGGTCGATCTTCAGCGCCCGGTAGCCGCGCTCCACGACGCCCTGCGCCGCCTTGTGGTACGCCTCCGGGGTCCGCTCGGTGGTGTACCACCCGTTGGCGTACGCCTTCACCTTGTCGGTGACCTTGCCGCCGAGCAGCTGCCACACCGGTACGCCCAGCGCCTTGCCCTTGATGTCCCAGCAGGCCATCTCGACGACCGCGATGCCCGACATGACGATCTCGCCGGCGCGGCCGTAGTCGCCGTACTTCATCCGGCGCACCAGGTCCTCGACGGCGAACGGGTCCGAGCCGAGGACGTGGTTGGCCTCGGCCTCCCGCAGGTAGCCGATCAGCGCGTCGGTGTGACCGAGCATCCGGGTCTCGCCGACGCCGGTGATCCCCTCGTCGGTGTGCACCTGGACGTAGGTCAGGTTGCGCCACGGTGTACCGACCACGTGCGTGCTGATTCCGGTGATGCGCACGACAGTTGCCCCTCAGCTGTTCGAGATTTCGTCACACGTTCGAAATGCTGGCGTGACAGTAAGGACGGTGCGGTGGGAGTGTCAATGGGTCGAACAGGTAACGGTTTCGGCACGGCGCGCGAGCACTCTCCCGGTCCCGCACCAAACCTTCACGGCGTCACCTGGAAGGCGGGTCGTGCGGACTCTAGTCTTCCGGCGTCATGAACTTCTGTCACCCGTGCCAACGGCACCTCAACGGCGCCCTGGCCTGCCCCGGGTGCGGAACACCGGCGGCGTACGCGTACCCGGAAACCCCCGAGACCGCCGAAGGCGTGGCGGTCGGCGGGGAGTACCCGGAGCCGGAGCCCGCGGCCGGCACCGCCGGGCCCACGGAAGCCGCCCGGGGTGCCGTCGCGCCGCCCGGCCGGCGGGACCGCAAGGCCGCCGCGCACCGCCGCCGGCGCCGCCGCACGGCCCTGGTCGCCGCCGGGTTCGTCCTCGCGGCGGGCGGTCTCAGCCTCGCCGAACTGGGCACGGACATGCCCTTCTCGCCGTTCACCGCGGACAGGCCGGCCCCGGCCGGGGACGCGGCGGTGGACGGCGGCGGCTCCCCGGTGGCGCCGACCCGCCCGGCGGACCCGCTGGACGCGGTCTCCGTCACCACGCCGGGCGCGCGGGGCTCCGCCTCCGCCGACCCGTCCGCCTCGGCTTCGACGTCGGCGTCGGAGTCCCCCTCGGGCGAGCCGTCCGGCTCCCCGTCGGCCCAGGGCAGCGGCGACCCCGCGCGACCGACCGCGGCCCCCTCCGGCACACCCGCCGCCGGCGCCCCCGCGCCCCCGGCCGCGACCGACCCGAGCCCCACCCCGACGCCGCCGCCCCCCACACCCACGGCCCCCACCCCGACCCCGACCTCGACCCCCACCAGAACCTGCGACCGCTTCCTCTGGTGGTGCACCTGACCCCACGATCCCGTCGAGGGCGCACGCAGTGTCAGAGGTCGGCGCAGATGCCGCGAGCCTCGGCCAGCTCCTTCTTCACCGTGGCGTCGACCTGGAAGACCTGGTTCTGGCGGTTGCGCGCGCGGGTGATGGCCTCCGCGAGCGGCTTGTACGAGGAGTCGCCCGCGGCGGCGGCCGTGGCCAGGGCGGTAGCGCCCGCGAAGCGGTACAGCGCCTGCTCGCCCGCCTTGCCTCTCGTCGAGAGCTTCGATGCGTCCACGCCGTCCAGCGCCTCGCACGCGCCTCGGGCGTCGTCCATGGCGCTGCTGCCCGCGTCCGACGGGCCACCGGTCAGCGCCCAGGCCATGCCCACGCCACCACCGCCCACGAGCAGCCCGATCAGCAGCGCGGCCACCAGCGGTCCCCGGCCGGCTGTCGGAACGGTGGGCGGGGACGGCGGGACGGAGGCCTGATACGGCTGATGTGCCTGCATGTACACGACCATAATCGGCTCCGGCGCGGGGTGAGCGCACCTTCCGAGTCCCGGTAGCCGGGCCGACCGAAGGCGAACGGGAGGCCGCGCGGAGTTGTCACGAGCGCCCCGGCGCCCCCGGGATGAGCGCTAGCCCCAACTTCCCAGGGGCGAGGGGAACTGCGCGACAAGCCCCCACGGACCCCGCACCCGACAACGCACCGACCCCACCCGCGCCCAGGCCCAGCGCCAGCGCAATCGCCGGTGACCTCAGACCAGCGTCACGCTGATGTTCCCCCGCGTCGCCTTGGAGTACGGGCACACCTGGTGAGCCTTCTCCACCAGCGCCCGAGCCACCTCGGCGTCCACGCGCGGAATGCTCGCGGAGATCTCCACGATGATCCCGAACCCGTCCTCGTTCTTCCCGATACCGACCTTCGCGGTGACGGTGGAACCGGACACGTCGGCCCCCTCCTGACGCGCGACGACACCGAGCGCGCCCTGGAAGCAGGCGCTGTACCCCGCGGCGAACAACTGCTCGGGGTTGGTGCCGGCGCCGGTGCCGCCCATCGCGGCGGGCGGGTTGACGACGACGTCGAGCGCGCCGTCGTCGGTGGCGACCCGCCCGTCGCGGCCGTTCTCGGCGGTGGCGACGGCGGTGTACAGGACGTCGGACTGCGTGATGGCCATGCGGTTGTCCTTCTCCTCGGTCCGCCGCGACTCGCGCCCACGATCGGCGACGGATTTCGGAAAGAAGTTACCGCATGGCGAAATCAACGGGAAGGCCGACAGGGAGAGGCCCCCCGGAAAGGGGCCCCCGGGAAGGCCGCCGGGAAGGGCCGCCGTCAGAGCTTGACGACCATCTTCCCGATGTTGTCGCCCCGCAGGACCCCGAGGAACGCCTCCAGGTTGTTCTCGATGCCCTCGACCACGGTCTCGCGGTACTTCAGCGCGCCCGAGGCGACCCAGGGACCGACCTCCTGGACGAACTGCGGCTGGAGGTCGTAGTGGTCGCCGACGAGGAAGCCCTCGATGCGGCCGCGGGTCTGGATCAGCCGGGCGAGGTTCTTCGGTCCGGGGGCGGGCTCGGTGTCGTTGTAGACCGAGATCATGCCGCAGACGGCGATCCGGCCGCCCTGGTTCAGGGAGCCGACGGCGGCTTCGAGGTGGTCCCCGCCGACGTTGTCGAAGTAGACGTCGATGCCGTCGGGCGCGGCCTCCCGCAGCTGCTCGGCGACCGGGCCGTTCTTGTAGTTGAACGCGGCGTCGAAGCCGTACTCCTCCACGAGGAGCTTGACCTTCTCGTCGGACCCGGCGGAGCCGATGACCCGGGAGGCGCCCTTGAGCTTGGCGATCTGCCCGACCTGGCTGCCGACGGCGCCCGCCGCCCCGGAGACGAAGACGGTGTCACCCTCCTTGAAGGAGGCGGTGCGCAGCAGGCCGGCGTAGGCGGTCAGCCCGGTCATGCCGAGGACGCCGAGGTACGTCGAGAGCGGCGCGGCGTCGGGGTCGACCTTGACGGCGTGCTTGGCGTCGAAGGCCGCGTACTCGCGCCAGCCGAAGAAGTGCAGGACGTGGTCGCCCGCGGAGATGCCCTCGGCGCGGGACTCGATCACCTCGCCGACCGCGCCGCCCTGCATGACCTTGTCCAGCTCGAACGGGGCGGCGTACGACTTGGCGGCACTCATCCGGCCGCGCATGTACGGGTCGACGGAGAGGTACGTGTTCCGCACCAGCACCTGGCCCTCCTCCGGGGCCGGGACGGGTGTCTCGACGAGGGCGAAGTCCTCGGGCTCGGGCCAGCCGACGGGACGGCGGAGCAGGTGCCACTCGCGGTTGATCATGACAACGCCTTTCTCTTCACTCAGTTACTTCAGTACCTGAAACAACCATGCTCATGGATATTTCATGATGTCAAGTAACCGGGTATCCTGGTGGGTATGTCCACCCCATCGAAGCTCCCCCGCCCCGACGCGCTCACCCTGGAGGTCGTCGAGCTGATCGGGGACGTCGTGGCCCGCTTCTACGCGGACTACGAGAAGGCGGCGGGCGAGCACACCCTGACCGGCCCGCAGGCCCGCCTCCTCAGCCTCCTGTCGCTGGAGGCGCTGCCCATGCGCAAACTGGCGCAGAAGCTGAAGTGCGAGCCGTCGAACGTGACCGGGATCGTGGACCGCCTGGAGGCCCGCGGCCTGGTCGAGCGCCGCCCCGACCCGGCCGACCGCCGGGTGAAGGTGGCAGCCGCCACCGAGGAGGGCCGGCGCGTGGCCCGCGACCTCCGCGAGGGCCTGCACTTCGCCCGCGAGCCCCTGGCCGGCCTCTCCGACGAGCAGCGCCGCTCCCTGCGCGACCTGCTGCGCCGCATGCTCGACGACTGAGGGACCACCCCCGCGCGGCGAGCCAGTAAAGTCCAGGACATGCGTGATCTCGGGGTGGGTTTCGGTTATCTGCTGAAGGGCCAGCGATGGGTGGCCCGGCACGGGCGCCGGTACGGGTTCGGCCTGCTGCCCGGGCTGATCACGCTGGTGCTGTACGCCGCCGCGCTGGTCGCGCTGGCCGTGTGGGGCGAGGACGCGGTCACCTGGGCGACCCCGTTCGCGGACGACTGGGCCGACCCCTGGCAGGGCCTGTTCCGCGGCCTGCTGACCGCCGTGCTGTTCGCCCTCGGCCTGCTGCTGGCCGTGCTCACGTTCACGGCCGTCACCCTGCTGGTCGGCCAGCCCTTCTACGAGAACCTGTCGGAGCGGGTCGACGCCGACGTCTCGCCCGACGGCACCGCGCCCCGCTCCCCGCTCCCGCTCTGGCGCGAGCTGTGGGTCTCCGCCCGCGACAGCCTGCGCGTCCTGGTCCGCGCCGCGCTGTGGGGCGTACTGCTCTTCGCCCTCGGCTTCGTGCCGTTCGTCGGGCAGACCGTCGTCCCCGTGCTCGGCTTCTTCGTCACCGGCTTCTTCCTCACCGAGGAACTGGTCGCCGTGGCGCTCCAGCGCCGGGGCGTCGACCTGCGCGCCCGCCTCGCCCTGCTCCGCTCCCGCAAGACCCTGGTCTGGGGCTTCGGCACGCCCCTGGGGCTGGCCTTCCTGGTGCCGTTCGTCGCGGTGTTCCTGATGCCGGGCGCGGTGGCCGGCGCCACCCTCCTCGCCCGCGACCTGCTGGGCGAGGACGGCGCCGTCGGCACGTCCGCGGCCCCCGCCGGCCGGCCGGACCGGGAGGACGTCCCCGGGTGACCGGGGCACGTCAGCCGCGGGCCCGCGTGCCGGCGCCGACCGCGACCGCCACGACGGACCGCACCTGGGCGATGATGTCCAGCCGGTTCCGTACGAACTCGGGGTCCGTGACCGCCCCCGTCGCCGGGTCGGTGTTGCCGGCGCCGAACGCCAGGACGGGCGTGTGCAGGTGCCCGCCGGGCAGGGTGTCGTGCAGCCCCAGCCGGTCCCGCAGCAGCGTGGCCCGGTAGGCGATCTCGTTGGAGAGGTAGTCGCCGCCGCCCCCGGCGCGGGCGGTGGAGCCGGGCGTGGGCCCGTCCGGCCGTACGACGGGGTCCGCGCCGCCGGCCGGGATCTCCGTCACCTCGGTGTGGTCGTAGACGGGGAAGCGTCCCGTCCGGGCGGCTACGACGGCGGTGTACGGCAGCGTCGTGCTCGTCCACTGCGGTTGCGAGCCCGCGTCGGCGACCGGGACGGTCCCGGTCCGCGAGACGTCGTCGTTGTCCGGGAAGCCGCCCCGCCAGGCGCCGTTGGTGCGCTCGACGTCGAACCGGCCGGCGCGGCCCTGGCTCACGGTCGTGAACAGGTCCACCTCCGGCAGGTACGGCTTCAGGGCGCGCTCCACCGTGCCCTCGGCGAAGTCCCGCCAGCGCACCGGGAACACGGCGGTCTCGACGCGCGCCGGCCCCCGGTCCGTCTCGATGACGGTGCCGTCCAGCGCCAGCGCGCTCGCCCCCGACGGGTTGGAGGTGCGGATGTCCCGGTCGAGCGTGAACGGGTCGAACCCGGTGAGCAGTACCCGCCGCAGCCGGTGCCCCCCGGGGTAGCGGATGCCCGTCTGGCCGCGCGAGGTCCGCTCCAGCCGGTCGAGGAGTTCGTCCCGTTGCCCGTCCGTCAGCCCGAACCCCGTTAGCCACTGGCGCAGTTCCCGGCTCATCCCCAGCCGCGCCCAGTACAGGGGACGGTCGTCGTCCCGGCTCAGGTCACCGCCCGCGGGCCCCCGCCCCTGCGCCCGCGCCACCGCCCGCCGCCACAGCGCGGTGCCCTCCCGTACGACCAGGCGGCGGGCTTCGGTGTAGGAGTGCGCGCGCTCCAGTCCGTGGCGGAACGCGGGCGCCACGTCGTCGAACCCGGATCGCCGCAGGATCTCCTGGGGTACGGCCCGGTCGAGCCGCTGCTCCTCGACGGTGGGGGAGGGGGCCGCCGGACGGGCGAAGGCCGCGGTGCCGGGCGCGGACAGCCCGGTCAGCAGGGCCAGGCCGATGACACCGAGGCGAAGACGTGTGCGGGTCAAGGGAGTTCGGGTCCTTCCGTCGCTGTGGGGCGCGTGGTGCGGTGGACGGCGGCAGTATGACCCGGCGGGAGTCACCCGCGCCATGGCACCGACCGGCGGCCGGGCGCCGCCGTCCGCCGACGCCCCGTCGCCGGCGGCCCGTTCAGGCCGGCGGCTCGCCCAGCAGCCGCAGGAAGTCGCGGAACGCCCCCGGCATGTCGACCGACTCCGGGTCCAGCAGCCACTGGTACTGGAGACCGTCCATCACGGCGACCAGCAGCGGTGCGGCGCGCTCCGGGGTGAGCCCGTTGGGCAGCCGGTCGCCGTACTCGGTGCGCAGGACCGCCGCCGTGCTCTCCCGCACGCGGGTGTAGCGCTCGGTGAAGTAGCCGCGCGCCGGATGCCCCTCGGTGACGCTCTCGCCCAGCAGCGCCGAGAAGGTCCTGACGATCGCCGGGCGCATCGCGTTGTACTCGACCAGCGCGGCCAGCAGCTCCGTCCGCCACGGGGTGCCCGGCACCGCGTCCCACCGGTCGCGGTCCCGCAACACGGCCACCAGCAGGGCTTCCTTGGTCGGGAAGTGGTGCAGCAGGCCCTGCTGGGTGAGCCCCACCCGCTCCGCCACCGCGGCCAGGCTCGCCCCCCGGTAACCGCGCTCGGCGATCACCTCCAGGGCCGCCCCGACGATCTCCGCGCGCCGCTCCTCGCTCCGCGCCCTCGCGCTCATGCCGTCACCGTACGGCATCCCCCCGCACCCCACATCACGCCGAGGTGACGAAACCTACCGCGTCACAGGTGAGTCGGGGGCACGATGGAGGCCACCCGCACGGACCCGACGAAGGAGGACCCGCGATGGCGCACGTCCAGCCCGACCCGGCCGACCGGACCCGCGAGGCGGTCGTGGTGGCCGCCCTCAGCACCCTCGACCTCGACACCAAGGCGCGCCTCCTGGCCGGCCAGGACGCCTGGAGCCTGCCCGCACTGCCCGAGATCGGCCTGGAGTCCCTCGTCATGTCCGACGGCCCGATCGGCGTCCGGGGCGTGCGCTGGACCGCCGACGACCCCTCCGTCGCCCTGCCCTCACCGACCGCGCTCGCCGCCGCCTGGGACCCCGGACTCGCCCGCCGCGCCGGTGTGCTGCTCGCCCAGGAGGCCCGCCGCAAGGGCGTCCACGTGCTGCTCGCGCCCACCGTCAACCTGCACCGCTCGCCGCTCGGCGGACGCCACTTCGAGTGCTACAGCGAGGACCCCTACCTCACCGGCGTCATCGGCACCGGTTACGTGTCCGGCGTCCAGTCCGGTGGTGTCGGCACCACCGTGAAGCACTTCGTCGCCAACGACGCCGAGACCGACCGCCTCACGGTGAACAACCTGGTCCCCGAACGCGCCCTGCGCGAGCTGTACCTGGCCCCCTTCGAGGCGATCGTCCGCGACGCCCGCCCGTGGGGCGTCATGACCGCCTACAACACGGTCAACGGCACGACCATGACCGAGCACCACCACCTCGTCAACGAGGTCCTGCGCGGCGAATGGGGCTTCGACGGCGTCAACGTCTCCGACTGGACCGCCGCCCGCGACACCACCGGCGCCATCGAGGGCGGCCTCGACGTGGCCATGCCCGGCCCGCGGACCGTCTACGGTGAGGCCCTCGCCCGCGCGGTGCGGGACGGCGGGGTCGACGAGGCCACGGTCGACGCGGCGGTCCGCCGGGTCCTGCGGCTCGCCGCCCGCGTGGGCGTCCTGCGCGGCGCCGAACCCGTCGTCACGACACCGCCCGCGCCGGTCGACGGCGAGGCCCTGGCCCGCGAGATCGCCCGCCGCTCCTTCGTCCTCCTGCGCAACGAGCGTGCCGTCCTGCCCCTGGCACCGCACGGCACCGTCGCCCTGATCGGCGCCGCCGCCCGCGACGCCCGCATCCTCGGCGGCGGCTCCGCCACCGTCTTCCCGGCCCGGACCGTCTCCCCGCTCGACGGGCTCACCGCCGCACTCCCCGACGGCGCCCTCAGCTACGCCGTCGGCGCCGACCCCGCCACCGAACTCGGCCCGGCCGGCCCGGGCTTCACCCTGCGGGCGGTCTGCCGCGACGCCGCCGGCGAGATCGTCGGCACCCGCTCCGCCCCCGGCGGCCTGATCCAGTGGACGGGCACCGATCTCCCGGACGGCGTCACCCACGAGACCCTCCACACCGTCGAGCTGACCGGCACCTTCACCCCGCGCGAGTCCGGCACGCACACCTTCGGCGTCAAGGGCACCGGCGGCTTCACCCTCACCGTGGACGGAACGACGTACTACGACGACGACCAGCGCCCCGGCGACGGGGACCCCTTCGAGGCGTTCTTCGGCGCCCCCGTGCCCCGCGCCCGGGCCGAACTCACCGCGGGCCGGCCGGTCGAGGTCTCCCTCACCCACGCGATCCGGCTCCCCGCGGACCTCCCGATGAAGGTCGTCGCGTTCGCGCTCGCCCACTCCGGGCCCCGGCGCGACCCCGACGAACTGATCGCCGAGGCGGTGGAGACGGCCCGCAACGCCGACACGGCCGTCGTCGTGGTCGCCACCACCGACCGGGTGGAGTCCGAGGGCTTCGACCGCCGTGACCTGCGGCTGCCCGGCCGCCAGGACGACCTGGTCCGCGCGGTCGCCGCCGCCAACCCGAACACCGTCGTCGTCGTCAACGCGGGCTCCCCGGTGGAACTGCCCTGGCGGGACGAGACCGCCGCCGTCCTGCTCGGCTGGTTCCCCGGCCAGGAGGGCGGCGCCGCCCTCGCCGACGTCCTCACCGGCGCCCACGAGCCCGGCGGCCGGCTGCCCACCACCTGGGGCTCCCTCGCCGACGCCCCGGTCACCGAGGTCGTCCCCACCGACGGCGAACTCCGCTACGACGAAGGCGTCTTCATCGGCCACGCCGCCTGGGAGAAGGCCGGCCGCACCCCGTCCTACCCCTTCGGCCACGGCCTCGGCTACACCGACTGGGCCTACGAGTCCCTGGACGTCGACGGCACCACCGTCCGCGTCCGCCTCCGCAACACCGGCGCGCGGGTCGGCCGCGAGGTCGTCCAGATCTACGTCGCCCCGACCGGCCCCGGCCCCGAACGCCCCACGCGCCGGCTGGCCGGTTTCGCCGCCGCCGAGGCCGGTCCCGGCGAGAGCACCGAGGTCGCCGTCGACCTCCCGCGCCGCGCCTTCGAGGTCTGGGACGAGACGGCGAAGGCGTGGCAGTGTGTGAAGGGTTCGTACGAGATCGCCGCCGGACGCTCGATCGCGGACCGAAGGCTCACCGCACCGATTAACGTCTGATCCAGGACAAGTCCCCACCGAGCGGGACACCCCCGAGAGCAGCCCCGGTCCGGGACCTGACCCCCGGACCGGGGCAACACCGGCCTCCCGGTACACCCGACCAGTGCCGCCGGTCGGCGCCCGTGTCCGTGGGATGGCTGTGCGATCCCGGCGCGGCGCGGGCGGCACCGGTGAGCCTCACCGCCGGCGATCCCGGCGCGTCGGCGGGCGCCGGCCTCGTTCGCGTGGCCGGGTGGCTGAGCGTCAGGCGTCGGACGTGGTCCGGTTCCTGGCGCCGAACCCGTACACAGTCTCGGAGCGGAAGGACTCGCCGGGTCGGAGGACCGTGGTGGGGAAGGCCGGGTGGTTGGGGGAGTCCGGGAAGTGCTGGGTCTCCAGGGCGACCGCGGCGCCCGGCGCGAACGGGTCGGACAGGTGGTCGGCGGTGTACAGCTGGACGCCCGGCTCGGTGGTCGCCACCGTCAGGACCCGGCCGGACGCGGGGTCGTACAGCTCGGCCACCTCCTCGGCCGTCCCGCTCACCCCCTTGTCCAGCACGAGGTTGACGTCGAGGCCGCTGCCCACCGCGCGGGCCGTGCGGAAGTCGAAGCGGGAGCCGGTGACGTCCGCCAGGGCGCCGGTGGGGATCAGGTCCGCGTCCACCGGTGTGTACCGGGACGCGGCCAGCCGCAGCTCGTGCCCGCCCGCCCGACCGGAACCGCTCAGGTTCCAGTACGTGTGGTTCGTCGGGCTGAGGACCGTCGGCGCGTCGGTGACCGCCTCGTAGACGATGCGCAGCGCGCCGGTCTCCGTCAGCGTGTACGTCACCCCGATCTCCAGGCGGCCGGGGAAGCCCTCCTCGCCGTGCGGGCTGACCCGGCTCAGGCGCACCCCGTGCGCGGTCGGCGTCCCCTCCCACACCCGCTTGTCGAAGCCGCGCACGCCGCCGTGGAGCGAGTTGGCGCCCTCGTTCGGCGTCAGGGCGTACGTCCGGCCGTCCAGCGGGAACCGGCCGCCCGCGATCCGGTTGGCGTACCGGCCGACGACCGCGCCCAGGTACGGCTCCGGGTGCGCCAGGTAGCCGTCCAGGGACGGGAACCCGAGCACCACGTCGGTGGTCCGCCCGGCCCCGTCCGGGACCTCCACCGACTGCACGATCCCGCCGTACGACAGCACCCGGACCCGCACCCCGGCGCGCTCCAGCGTCCATCGCCGCACCGGACCGCCGTCGGGAAGTGTGCCGAAAAGTTCGTTCATGTGCGAACCCTAGGTCACGGGTGGCTCGCCGTGATCCTGCGGTACGCGATCTCCGCCAGCCTCGCCTGGCCGTCCGTGCTGGGATGGAACCAGTCCCACTGACTGAGCTGGTCCGTGCCGAAGCGGTAGTCGTAGACCGCGTCGTCGTCGAACCGGCAGCGCCGGTCCCGGGCGCACACCTCCCGCAGCACCGCGTTGTACGCCACCACCCGCCGCTGCACGCTGTCCCGCCGCAGCATCGCCGAGCCGGTCATGTCGTCCGCGTCGGCCAGCATCGACGGGCAGATGCCGAGCTTCCACACCTCCTTGCCCAGCGCGTTGGTCCGGCCCTGGGACCACAGCCGCTTCAGGTCGGGCACGCTCGCCACGTACACCTGCGTCCTCGGCAGCGCCGAACGCAGCGTGCGCAGCGCTTCCTCGAAGTCCGCGCGGAAGTCGGCCACCGGCGTCATCGCCGACGCCGACGACCGGCAGGCGTCGTTCGCGCCGGCCATCACCGTCACCAGCTGCGGCCGGCGCCGCGCCGCCCGCGCCATCTGCCCCGGCAGGTCCGCCATCCGGGCGCCCGTCACCGCGTAGTTCCAGCTGCGCTCCGCCGCCCCCGGCACGCCCAGCAGCCGCACCGCCAGGCTGTCCACCCGAGCGTCACCGCCCGTCGCCCAGGACACCTCCGGGCAGTCCGACAGCACCGCGCACGCGTCGAACCCGCGTGTGATGGAGTCACCCACCGCGGCGATCGAGTCCGGGCTGCGGTCCCACACCGGGGGCCGTGCCGTGTGCGCGCCCGTGCCCGGCGCGGCCGGGCTCCCACCGTCACATCCGGCGGCGCCCAGCACGACGGCCGCCACGGCGGCGAGCACCGTCCGCACACGGCGGCTTCGCTTGCGCATCCTGGTGTTCCCCTCGCTCGACGGTCGGACTCCCCCCTCTGACAACGTGCGGGGGTTCCCGTCCGGGCTCCCCCGGGAACGGGACACCCCCGCACAAGCGTCCCCCTGGGTGAATGGCGGTGTTTTCCCGGCCCCGGGACCGACGGTACGTCACACTCCCCGCCCCGCCGCAGGGTAGCCTCGCCATCAACGCGGCCGTCGTGCCACGGCCGCCCAGCCAGTCCGCACCATGTCCCGCTCTGCCCGGAGGTTCCGGTGACGACACGTGGAGTCCTGTACGTGCACTCCGCGCCGCGCGCGCTGTGCCCGCATGTCGAGTGGGCCGTCGCCGGGGTGCTCGGCACGCGCGTCAGCCTCGACTGGATCCGGCAGCCCGCCGCCCCCGGCACCTGGCGCTCGGAGTTCTCCTGGCAGGGCGAGGCCGGCGCCGCCTCCCAACTCGCCTCCGCGCTGCGCGGCTGGCATCTGCTGCGTTTCGAGGTGACCGCCGAGCCCTGCCCCACCGCCGAGGGCGAGCGCTACAGCTGCACCCCCGACCTCGGCATCTTCCACGCCGTCACCGGCATACACGGCGACATCCTCATCCCCGAGGACCGGCTCCGCGCGGCCCTGCTGCGCAGCCGGCGGGGCGAGACGGACCTGGAGGCCGAACTGTCCCGGCTGCTGGGCAAGCCGTGGGACGACGAGCTGGAGCCGTTCCGCCACGCCGGGGAGGGCGCGCCGGTGCGCTGGCTGCACCAGGTGGTGTGAGCCGCGCGGACCACGGACACGGCGAAGGGGCCCCCACCACCGGTGGGGGCCCCATTCGCCGTGTGTCCGCTCAGAGGGTCCTGAACGCCAGGACCACGTTGTGCCCGCCGAACCCGAACGAGTCGTTCAGCGCGGCGATCCGGCCCGCGGGCAGCGCCCGCGGCGCGCCCGTCACCACGTCCGCGTTGACCTCGGGGTCGAGGTTGTCCACGTTGATGGTCGGCGGGGCCGCGCGGTTCACCAGCGCCAGGATCGACGCGACGGTCTCGACACCGCCGGCGCCGCCGAGCAGGTGACCGGTCATCGACTTGGTCGCGGAGATCGCCATGTGGTCGACGTCGTCGCCGAACACCTTCCGCAGCGCCTTGATCTCGGCGACGTCGCCCTGCGGGGTCGACGTGGCGTGCGCGTTGACGTGCACGATCTCGGCCGGCTTCAGGTCCGTGCTGTCCATCAGGTTCTGGAGCGCGTGCGCGATGCCGTTGCCGGACGGCTCCGGCTGCGTGATGTGGTGGGCGTCGGCGGAGATGCCCTGGCCGAGGGCCTCGGCGTAGACCCGGGCGCCGCGAGCCTTCGCGTGCTCCTCGGACTCCAGGACGATCACACCGGCGCCCTCGCCGAGCACGAAGCCGTCGCGGCCCGCGTCGTACGGCCGGGACGCGCCCGTGGGGTCGTCGTTGTTCTTGGACATCGCCATCATGTTGCCGAACGCGGCGATGGGAAGCGGGTGGATGGCGGCCTCGGTGCCACCGGCGACGACGACGTCCGCGCGCCCGGTGCGGATCATCTCGATCGCGTACCCGATGGCCTCCGCGCCCGAGGCGCAGGCCGAGACGGGGGTGTGCACGCCGGCGCGGGCGCCCAGCTCGATCCCGACGTTGGCCGCCGGGGAGTTGGGCATCAGCATGGGCACGGTGTGCGGGGAGACGCGGCGGACGCCCCTCTCCCGCAGGACGTCGTACTGGTCCAGGAGGGTCGTCACACCGCCGATGCCGGAGGCGATGACCGCACCGAGGCGGTCGGGGTCGACGGACGCGTCCTCGCCGGCCCTGGCGGTGAAGCCGGCGTCCTTCCAGGCCTCCTGAGCGGCGATCAGCGCGAACTGCGCGGACCGGTCCAGCTTGCGGGCCTGCGGGCGGGGGATGATCTCGCCCGGCTCGACGGCGATCTGCGCGGCGATCCTGACGGGCAGCTGGGCCGCCCACTCCTGCTCCAGGGGGCTGACGCCGGACGTGCCGGCGAGGAGGGCCTCCCAGGTCGAGGCTGCGTCGCCACCCAGCGGTGTGGTTGCGCCGATACCGGTGACGACCACGGTGCGATTGGTCGGGCTCACGGGAATTCTTTCTCCAACGGATACGGGATTCGACGGCGCCACCGCCGGGTGGCGGGGCCTAGGGTCTTTCGTTCGGATCGGGCCGGATCAGGGAGCGGGGTCCGGTGCCGTGCATCGCAACGCGGAGGAGGGCGTCATGGCGGAGCCATGGCAACCGACGACAACGCGGCGAGGCGCGGTGCCAGCCCGCGAGCCCGGCATGATCCGAACGAGAGGGCCTAGCGGCCTGTTGCCTGCGTGGTGGCTCAGGCCTGGTGCTTGAGGATGTAGTCGGTGGCGTCGCCGACGGTCCGGAGGTTCTTGACGTCCTCGTCCGGGATCTTCACGTCGAAGCGCTCCTCGGCGGCGACGACGACCTCGACCATGGACAGCGAGTCGACGTCCAGGTCGTCGGTGAAGGACTTGTCCCGCTGGACGTCCTCGGTGGGGATCCCGGCGATCTCGTTCACGATCTCGGCGAGACCGGTCACGATCTCTTCCTGGGTGGCGGCCATGTCAGGCGCTCCTTCTTCGATGCTGTTGCGGTTTGTGGCAGTTGTCCCCGTTCCGGACCGCAGGGTCCGGCACGGAGTGCCTAGGGGAGGGTAACGACCGTGGCGGCGTAGACGAGACCCGCCCCGAATCCGATGACGAGCGCGGTGTCGCCGCTCTTCGCCTCCCCGGTCGCCAGGAGCCGCTCCATCGCGAGCGGGATCGAGGCGGCCGAGGTGTTGCCGGTGGTGCGGATGTCACGGGCGACCATGACGTGCTCCGGCAGTTTCAGCGTCTTCACCATCGAGTCGATGATCCGCACGTTGGCCTGGTGCGGGATGAAGACGTCCAGTTCGTCCGGGGTGATCCCGGCCGCGTCCAGCGCCTGCTGGGCGACCTTCGCCATCTCGAACACGGCCCAGCGGAACACCGCCTGGCCCTCCTGCGTGATCGCAGGGAACTTGATGTTGCCGTCGGAGTCCAGCGGCAGCGCGGACAGGTCACCCAGCCGGAACCGGTCCCACGGCACGGTCTGCTTGATCGTCTCGGACTTGTCGCCCTCGGAACCCCACACGGTCGGGCCGATGGCCGGCTCGTCGGAGGGGCCGACGACGACCGCGCCGGCACCGTCGCCGAAGAGGAACGCGGTCGCCCGGTCCTCCAGGTCGGTGAGGTCGCTCAGTCGCTCCACGCCGATCACCAGCACGTGGTCGGCGGAACCTTCCACCACCATGCCCTTGGCGAGCGTCAGGCCGTAGCCGAAGCCCGCGCAGCCGGCCGAGATGTCGAAGGCGGCGGCCTTGTCGGTGCCGAGCCGGTCGGCGATCTCGGTGGCGATGGCCGGGGTCTGGCTGAAGTGCGAGACGGTGGAGACGACCACCGCGCCGATCCGCTCGGCGTCGATGCCCGCGTCGGCGATGGCCTTGCCGGAGGCCTCGACCGCCATGGTGGCGACGGTCTCGTCGGGTCCGGCCCAGTGCCGGGTCTCGATGCCGGAGCGCGAACGGATCCACTCGTCGGACGAGTCGATCTTCTCGAGGATCACCTCGTTGGGCACGACCCGGGTCGGACGGTAGCCGCCGACACCGAGAATGCGCGCGTACGGGGCGCCCTTGCTGGGCTTGATCTTCGCCATGTACGGCTCCTTAGACGCCGGCGTGCTCTGCGAGCAGAGCGCGGGCCGCGTCGAGATCGTCGGGGGTCTTCAGGGCCAGCGTCGCCACGCCGGGCAGCGCGCGCTTGGCCAGGCCGGTCAGCGTGCCGCCCGGGCACACCTCGATCAGCGCGGTCACGCCGAGTTCCTTGAACGTCTCCATGCACAGGTCCCACCGCACGGGGTTGGCGACCTGGCCGACCAGCCGCTCCAGCACCTCGGCGCCGTCCGTGACGGTCCGGCCGTCCTTGTTGGAGACGTAGGTGATCCGCGGCTCGGCGGGCGTGAGGTCCGCCGCGGCCTTGGCCAGCGTCTCGACCGCGGGGGCCATGTGACGTGTGTGGAAGGCGCCGGCGACCTTCAGCGGGACGACCTTGCGGACCCCCTCCGGCTTGTCCTCGGCCAGCGCGGCGAGCTGCTCCAGCGTGCCGGCGGCGACGATCTGGCCCGCGCCGTTGATGTTCGCCGGGGTCAGGCCCAGCTTCTCCAGGTGCGGGAGGGTGACCTCGGGGGCGCCGCCCAGCAGGGCCGCCATGCCGGTCTCCGTGACCGCGGCGGCGTCGGCCATCGCCAGACCCCGCGTGCGGACGAGACCGAGGGCGGCCGCGTCGTCCAGGACCCCGGCGAAGACGGCCGCGGTGATCTCACCGACGCTGTGACCCGCGACCGCGCCCGGCGCGATCTCGGACATGTCACCCAGTGCCGCGGCGGACAGGACGCCGGCGGCCACCAGCAGCGGCTGGGCCACCGCGGTGTCCCGGATGGCGTCGGCGTCGGCCTGGGTGCCGTAGTGGACGAGGTCCAGTCCGAGGGCGTCCGACCACGCGGCGACGCGGTCCGCGGCACCGGGGAGGTCGAGCCAGGGGGTCAGGAAGCCGGGCGTCTGGGCGCCCTGGCCGGGAGCGACGAGTACGAGCACTCTCACACTCTCTCTTGGGGACGGGCGCGGCCGCCCGTGGGGACAGGGACGAAGAACACGGAGGGCTTTTGTGGAGCCCCCACAAAACCCTATGCCTGAGCATCACCGTCGGCCAGACGCCCCAGGATGAGCGCGATCCGCAGTGTGAAGGCGGATCGTACATCCGAGGGTGACCAGCCGGTGACGTCTGTCACACGTCGGAGCCGGTAGCGCACGGTGTTCGGGTGAACGAAGAGCATTCTCGCCGCGCCTTCCAGGCTGCTCGCCTGCTCCAGGTACACACTCAGGGTTTCCAGGAGGGCCGAGCCCGCTTCTTCCAGCGGTCTGTAGATCTCCTCCACCAGTTGCTCGCGCGCGCCGGGATCGCCCGCCATGGCGCGCTCGGGCAGCAGATCGTCCGCGAGCACCGGCCGCGGCGCGTCCTGCCAGGCCGAACAGGCCTTCAGGCCGGCGGCGGCGGCCTGCGCGGACCGGGTCGCGGCCAGCAGGTCGGGCACGACCGGTCCGGCGACCACCGGTCCGGCCGCGTACGGCCCGATCAGCGACTTGGCGACGGCGAGCGGGTTGTCGCTGCCGCCGGCGACGACGACCAGCCGGTCCCCGAGCACCCCGGTCAGCACCTGGAGCTTGGCGTGCCGGGCGGCCCGCCGGATCGCCTCGACGGTCAGCTCGCTGTCCCCGTCCGGGGCGGTCCCGAGCACCACGCACACGTGCTCGGGGGAGTTCCAGCCGAGGGCGGCGGCCCGGCTGACGGCCCCCTCGTCGGCCTCCCCGCTGAGCACGGCGTTCACCACCAGCGACTCCAGGCGGGCATCCCAGGCACCGCGTGCCTCGGCGGCCTGGGCGTACACCTGGGCGGTGGCGAAGGCGATCTCGCGGGCGTACACCAGCAGCGCCTCGCGCAGCACGCGTTCGTCGCCGGGCGCCGCCACCTCGTCGATGGCGCTCTCCATCACCTCGATCGTGGTGCGCACCATCTCCACGGTCTGCCGCAGCGTGATGGCCCGGGTCAGCTCGCGCGGCGCGGTCCCGAAGACGTCCGTGGAGATCGCCTGCGGGGCGTCCGGGCGCCGGAACCACTCGGTGAAGGCCGCGATGCCCGCCTGGGCGACGAGCCCGATCCAGGAGCGGTTCTCCGGGGGCATGGCCCGGTACCACGGCAAGGTCTCGTCCATCCGCGCGATGGCCTGCGCGGCGAGGCTGCCGGAGGACTTCTCCAGCCGCCTCAGGGTCGCGGTGTGCGCGTGGACGGCGTGTCCCGCGGGGTCGCTGCGGTGGGTTTCGGGTTCGGGCACGGGGACAAGACTGCCTTATCGGGACGGGCCCCTGCGTAGCCGGGTCGGGGACCGGGTCTACGGTGGTGCCCGTGATCGACGTCCGGCGCGCCGCGGAGCGCTACCGCGGAGGGGACCCGGGGACCGGGACCGACACCCGCCACGCCTTCTCCTTCGGCCCGCACTACGACCCGGACAACCTGCGCTTCGGCGCGCTGATCGCGTGCAACGAGGAGCGGCTCGCCCCCGGCGCCGGCTTCGCCGAGCACCCGCACAGCCACACCGAGATCGTCACCTGGGTGATCGAGGGCGAGCTGACCCACCGGGACTCCGCCGGCCACCGGACGACCGTCCGCCCCGGGGACGTCCAGCACCTGAGCGCGGCGACGGGCGTGCGGCACACCGAGCGCAACGACGGCGCCGTCCCGCTGGTCTTCCTCCAGATGTGGCTGGCCCCCCGGGAGCCGGGCGGCGAGCCCGCCTACCGGACCGTCACGGGCATCGCCGACCCCACCCCGTACGCGGTCCCGGCGGCCGGCGCGGTGCTGCACGTACGGCGCCTGTCGCCCGGGGAGCGGACCGCGGTGCCGGCCGCGCCGCACGTGTACCTGCACGTGGTGCGCGGGGAGCTGCGGCTGGACGGCGCGGAGCTGGGGCCGGGCGACGCGGCCCGCCTCACGGACGCCGGGGACCCGGCGGTGACGGCGCTGACCGCGGCGGAGCTGCTGGTGTGGGAGATGGCGCCGTGACCCGGCCCTCGCACAGACCCTGGCCCCGGCCGGGCGGCCCCGTGCCCGCCCGGGACGTCAGCCGCGTACCTCCGCCAGCACCGCGTCGGTGAACGGCGGCCACGCCTCGGTCGCCCACGGCCCGAACGCCCGGTCCGTCAGGGCGGCCGCCGCCACCTCGGCCTCCGGGTCGATCCACAGGAAGGTGCCGGACTGGCCGAAGTGCCCGAACGTGCGCGGCGAGGACGAACCGCCCGTCCAGTGCGGGGACTTGGAGTCGCGGATCTCGAAGCCCAGCCCCCAGTCGTTGGGGTTCTGGTGGCCGTAGCCGGGTAGGACGCCCTTGCGCCCCGGGTACTGCACGCTCATCGCCTCCGCGACGGTGCGCGGGTCCAGCAGGCGCGGTGCCTGCACCTCGGCCGCGAACCGCAGCAGGTCCGACACCGTCGACACGCCGTCCTTGGCGGGGGAGCCCTCCAGCGACGTGGACGTCATGCCCAGCGGCGCCAGCACGGCCTGCCGCAGATACTCGGCGAACGGGATGTCCGTCGCCCGGGCGATGTGGTCGCCGAGCTGTTCGAACCCGGCGTTGGAGTACAGGCGCCGCTCCCCGGGCGGGGCGGTGACCCGGTGCTCGTCGAAGGCCAGCCCGGAGGTGTGGGCGAGGAGGTGACGGACCGTCGAACCGGGCGGACCGGCGGGCTCGTCCAGCTCGACCGCCCCCTCCTCGTACGCCACGAGCGCCGCGTAGGCAGCCAGCGGCTTGGTGACGGAGGCCAGCGGGAAGCGGTGCCCGACGGGGCCGTGTGTCCCGAGGACGGTCCCGTCGGCACGTACGACACCCGCCGCGGCGGTGGGGACGGGCCAGTTCTCGATCAGTGCCAGGCTCTGCAACGACATGCGCCCGAGCCTATGCGGCTCACAGCGGCAGCCGCATCGACGGGTCGGCGTCACGGGTGAAGCCGAGGGAGGCGTACAGCGGCTCGGCCTCCGGCGCGGCGTTGAGCAGCACGTGCCCGGCGCCCCGGGCCCGGAACCAGGCCAGCAGCTCGGTCATGCACGCCCGCGCGTACCCCCGGCGGCGGGCGTCCGGGTCGGTCGCGACGCTGAAGACGTACCCCACCCGCCCCCGCGGATTGCCCGCCCTGCCGATGCGGTACTCCACGGTGCCCGCCACCAGTGCGGCCAGCGCCCCCGGCCGCCCGGCGCGGTCCACGACGAACGCCGCGAAGTCCCCGTCCTCCTCGCCGAGCCGCTCCCGCAGCGTCGGCAGCGACTCCGCGTGCCAGTCGGACCCACCCGAATCCCCGTCGCCCCACAGGGAGTCGATCATCAGCTGGCGCAGTCGCAGCACTTCGGCGGCGTCCTCGGGCCGGGCCCGGCGTACGGAACTCATGATCCGCACGCTAGCCATCCGGCCGCGACCGCGTCGCGCGGATTTCTCCCCGGCCCCGCTTGCCTGGAGTGCACTCCAAGGCCATAGCGTGGGGGTCATGACGGTGACGCAGACCACCCCGGCCGCCGCCGGGCCCGCCACCCCCGCCGACATCTGTTCCGCCCCGCCCCCGAGCCATCCCCGGCCCGACGGCCAGGACCGCTACACGATCAGCGAGGTCGTCGCCCGCACCGGCCTGACCGCGCACACCCTGCGCTGGTACGAGCGGATCGGGCTGATGCCGCACGTCGACCGCTCGCACACCGGCCAGCGCCGCTACACCAACCGCGACCTGGACTGGCTGGACTTCGTGACCAAGCTGCGGCTGACCGGCATGCCGGTGGCCGACATGGTCCGGTACGCAGAACTGGTGCGCGCGGGCGAGAGCACGTACGCGGAGCGCCGGGGACTGCTGGAGGCCACCCGCCGGGACGTGCTCGGCCGGATCGCCGAACTGCGGGACACGCTCGCCGTGCTCGACCGCAAGATCGGTTTCTACGCCACGGAAGGGACCACCCGATGACCGACACCGGTACGACCCGCACCGACACCGGTACCGCCGACGCCGGGATCGCCACGGTACGGCTCGGCGCGCGGGGCCCGGTGACCGGCGTCCAGGGGCTGGGCTGCATGGGCATGAGCGCCGCCTACGGACCCACCGACGCAGGCCGGGCCCGGGCCACGCTGGAGCGGGCCCTCGAACTGGGCGTCACCCTCTACGACACCGCCGACTTCTACGGCTCCGGCGAGAACGAGCGCTTCCTCGCCCCGTTCTTCGCGGCCCACCGGGACGAGGTGGTCGTCGCCACCAAGTTCGCCCTGTCCCAGCACCCGGACGACCCGGCGAAGCGGATCATCCGCAACGACCCGCCCTACATCCGGCAGGCCGTCGAGGCGAGCCTGCGGCGGCTCGGCGTCGACGTGATCGACCTCTACTACATGCACCGCCGTGACGTGACGGTCCCCATCGAGGAGACCGTCGGCGTGATGGCGGACCTGGTCCGGGAGGGCAAGGTCAAGCACCTCGGGCTCAGCGAGGTCACCGCCGGTGAGCTGCGCGCCGCGCACGCCGTGCACCCCGTCGCGGCCGTGCAGTCGGAGTGGTCCCTGTTCAGCCGGGACATCGAGGCCCGGGTGGTGCCGGCCGCGCGGGAGCTGGGGGTCGCCCTCGTGCCGTACTCCCCGCTCGGCCGCGGCTTCCTCACCGGCGCCTTCGCCGACGCCGCCCGGGACCTCACGGCCGACGACTTCCGCCGCCGCATGCCCCGCTACCACGGGGACAACGCGGCGGCCAACGCGGCCCTGCTGGCGCCGGTCCGCGCGATCGCCGGCGCCCACGACGCCACCCCCGGCCAGATCGCCCTGGCCTGGATCCAGCAGCGGGCGGTGGTCGACGGGCTGACCGTGGTCCCGATCCCGGGCACCCGCAGTCCGGAGCGGGTGGCGGAGAACGCCGCGGCGACACGGATCACCCTGACCGACGCGGAACTGGCCCGGCTGGAGCCGCTCGCCGCCGAGGTGGCCGGCGACCGGTTCCCGGACATGACCTTCACCTCCGCGGGCCGGGAGTAGCGCCGGGCCGGAGGCGGCCGGGACCTCGCCGGGCAGGCGACCGGGGAGGCGGCGAGGGATGCGGGAGAACGGGCGGGCACGCGGGCGCCGGTGTCGGCCGCACCCGGCGGACGGCGCCGGCCACGGGGTGCTCGGCCCGGCGCGGACCGCACCCGGCCGACGGGGCCGGCCGCGAAGAGGCGGGCCCCCGCCCGCCGGACCGCTACAGCTCGGCGAGCAGCTCGGCCTTCTTCACGGAGAACTCCTCGTCGGTGATCAGCCCCGCCCGGTGCAGCTCCCCGAGGTGCCGGATCCGCTCGGCGACGCCGGCGGGGTCGCGCCGGGACACGGCCGGCGCCACCGGTGTCGGCCCGCGGGAGCGCACCGCCGCGAGGACCGCCGCGGCGAACGGCAGCGACTCGTGCACCGGGCCGTACCCGAGGCCGAACACCACCGACGCCGGGTCCTGGTCCGGCTGCGGGGGCCGGCCGGCGTCCTGGTCGCGCGTCAGCAGCCGCAGGTGCCCCTCGAAGACCTCCGGCGACCGCCACTCCACCCCGCTCAGCCCGGTCACCGGGAAACTCTGGTCGCCGGCCTTCCACTTCGCCGAGGACGCTCCCGTCCACGACCAGCGGAACTGCACGGACGTCCCGTCGAAGGACGCCTTCCCGTCGTACGCCTTGAACTGGAGCGGCGCCTCGGGCGCCGCCACCAGGTACCGGTCGGCGGGACCGGGCCCGGCCAGCAGGCCCCGCAGTTCGTCGGCGTAGTACTCCGCGAGGGTCTCCCGTTCGGCCGGCAGCACCAGCCGGTAGGGGTCGGAGCCCTCCTTCAGCTGGCCGTCGGCCGCCTCCATCAGCGGATCGGCGCCGGGGCGTGGCCGCAGCCGCAGGACGACGGTGCCGCGTCTGCCGGGGGCGAGGGTCACCTCCTCGACCGCGGCCAGTGGTATCCGGCGCTCGCCGAGCGCCTGGAACAGCTTCGGTGTCCGTATCCCCCGTTCGTAGCGGATGAGCACGGAGTCGGACTCGAACCCCCATACGGCATGAAAACCCGCCAGTACGTCACCCATGCGGCTCATCGTATGCGGCACGTGCTCCTCCGTCGCCCTCCGCGCAGACCGCACTTCCTGCTGTCTCTACGCGCGTCCGGCCGTCGTCGTGCCGGACAGACCGGACCGGCACGCGTCGTTCTCCCGCGCGCAGGTCACCCCGTCGTACGCGCCCACGCCGATGTCGGCGAGGTTGCGCAGGCTGTCCGTGCCGGGCTGGAAGTAACCGCTGTGGCCCTGCGCGTCACGTGCCGAGAGCACCCGCGCCCCGAACCCCGCGGACACCGGGTCGGCGCCGTGGCCGAGGCCGCCCAGCTCCAGGTAGGGCACGTCCCGCACCCAGTCGGTGGCGTCCCGCATGGCCCACACCCGGGCCGTCGTGCCGAGGTGGCCGGCCTCGGCGACCCGCATGCCGGGGCTCGCGGCCACGGCTATGTCGGCCACCCTCCCGGGCATGCCGTGCGCGGCGACCCCGCAGACGACCGAGCCGTAGCTGTGGCAGAACATCGACACCGGGGCCCGGCCGGGCAGCGCGCGCAGCAGCGCGTTCAGCCGTACGGCGCCCTCCTCGGCCCGCAGACCGGTGGCCGCGTCCACGCCCAGCCCGTCGGGGGCGGTGTAGTCGGCCCAGGCGATCACCGCCGTACCCGTGGTGGGGCTCGCCTCCCGCTCGGCCGCGTACAGGGCCTCGGCCATGCCGACCGGGGCGCTGTACCTGCGGTACGTCCGCTGGAAGGTGAGCAGGTCGGTGTCGACGCCGGGGACGACGACCGAGATCCGCCGGGCCCGGTCGAGGTCGCCGAACACCTCGGCGACCCGGCCCGAGCCCTCGGGGTCGAAGGCCAGGATGTGCCGGGCGGGGTCGAGCAGGGACGTGTAGCGCTGCATCCGCTCGCCGGCGTCCTGCTGGCCGGCCGTGCTGAGCCGGCTGTCGTGCATCCGCTTGCGCTCCACCCCGCGGGCCTGCTCCAGCGCGACGCGGTTGGCGCGGTAGCGCAGCGCGACGGGGGCGCCGTTCATGTTGCCGACCGCCAGCGGGTAGCGGCGGGCGAGGCGGTCGCGCTCGCGCGGGGTGAGCGAGGCGAAGAAGCGGCCGAGGCGCGCCGGGCCGATCCCGGGGTCCGGGAGGCGGTGGCCGTGGACGCTGCCGTGATCCCAGCCGGAGAGCGAGGCCTGGAGCGCCGTCGACTCCCGGTGGCTGCGCATGGCGGTCCAGCCGGTGGTCGCCAGCATCACGAACACCACGGCGAGCGCGGGCAGGGCACGCCAGACGTTCAATTTCGGGGAGGAGTCGAAGGAAGTCACTGGGAGGACACACTAGGAGAACGGGAGGGTCTCGCGGTAACCGAGTGACGCGGATCACGTGCCCCGGCACGTTTCAGCGGGGGCCGGGCGCCACCGGGGGTGTGCCGCCGGTCACCGGCCGGGGGCGTCAGTCGGCGCGCCAGTTCCCGGTGAGCGCCGAGCCGAGCTGGTCGAGGTAGGACGCGGTGAGCGTGCGGATCGATTCCAGGCCCAGTTCCTCGCCGGCGGACCACCGCCGTTCGGAGACGCGGATCACGCCGCCGAACACGGCAACCGCCAGCCGGGGCCGTGGATCGGTGTCCACGTCGACGCCCTCCCGCTCGGCCAGCACGCGGGCGATGGTCTCCTCCGTCGCCGCCGACCGGCGCAGGTGGGCGGCGAGCAGCGCGGGCGTGGAGTCGATCGTGCGGTACATGCGCAGGTACAGCTCGACCGGGACGGCCGCCTCGACCGTGTCGCGGATCCCGTCCCAGCCCTCCAGGAAGGCCTGCCGCAGGGCCTGCATCGGCGCCTCGTGCGGCGGCCGCGCCCGGACGGCGGCGACGAAGGCCGCCTCCGTCGTCCTGGTGACCGCGAAGGCCACGTCCTCCTTGCCGGCGAAGTAGCGGAAGAAGGTGCGCTGCGAGACGTCGACGGCCTCGGCGATCTCGTCGACGGTCGTCTGCTCGTACCCCTGCGTGGTGAACAGTTCGAGGGCGGCCCGCAGGAGCGCTTCCCGGGTGCGCCGCTTCTTGAGTTCGCGCAGCGTCTCCATGGCCCTCCCTCCCGTGCACGTCCGGCCTGCTCAGCCTATCCGGCGGCCGAATGTCAGTAACCGTCTTGTGATTCCGTTTGTCAACTGTCAGTCGCTGTCACTAGTCTCAGGATATGACTAGTCAGACCGCCATCGACCCGACAGGACCGGGGGACAAGGCGCCCGCTCCGTCGGGACCGTCCCCGGCCCCGGGCCTGCGTGGCCACCCGTGGCTCACCCTCATCACCGTCGCCGTCGGGGTCATGATGGTGGCCCTGGACGGCACCATCGTGGCCATCGCCAACCCGGCCATCCGCGACGACCTGCACGCCTCCTTCTCAGACGTGCAGTGGATCACCAACTCCTACTTCCTCGCCCTCGCGGTCACCCTGATCACCGCGGGCAAGCTCGGCGACCGCTTCGGCCACCGGCAGACCTTCCTCATCGGGGTCACCGGCTTCGCCGCCGCCTCCGGCGCCATCGGGCTCTCCGGCAGCATCGCCGCGGTCGTCACCTTCCGGGTGTTCCAGGGACTGTTCGGCGCGCTGCTGATGCCGGCCGCGCTCGGCGTGCTGCGGGCCACCTTCCCGGCCGAGCGGCTCAACATGGCCATCGGCGTGTGGGGCATGGTGATCGGCGCCTCCACGGCGGGCGGCCCCATCCTCGGCGGCGTCCTCGTCGAGCACGTCAACTGGCAGTCGGTGTTCTTCATCAACGTGCCCGTCGGCGCCCTCGCCCTGCTTCTCGGCTCCCTGATCCTGCTCGACCACCGTGCCGAGAACGCCCCGCGCTCCTTCGACGTCCTCGGCATCGGCCTGCTGTCCGGCGCGATGTTCTGCCTGGTCTGGGCGCTCATCAAGGCCCCGGCGTGGGGCTGGGGCGCCGGCCGCACCTGGCTGTTCATCGCCGCCTCCGTGCTGCTGTTCGCCCTCTTCTCCTTCTGGGAGACGCGCGTCGCGGAGCCGCTGATCCCGCTGCGTCTGTTCCGTTCGGTGCCGCTCTCGGCGGGCGTGGTGCTCATGGTGCTGATGGCCATCGCGTTCATGGGCGGCCTGTTCTTCGTGACCTTCTACCTCCAGAACGTCCACGGGATGAGCCCCGTCGACGCCGGTCTGCACCTGCTGCCGCTGACCGGCATGATGATCGTCGGTTCCCCGCTGGCCGGTGCCGCGATCACCCGGATCGGCCCGCGCGTCCCGCTGGCGGGCGGCATGGCCGTCACCGCGATCGCCCTGTACGGCATGTCCTCGCTCGAGGTCGACACCGGCAGCGCGTTGATGTCGCTCTGGTTCGCCATGCTCGGCCTCGGGCTCGCGCCCGTCATGGTCGGCGCCACCGAGGTCATCGTCGGCAACGCCCCCATGGAGCTGTCCGGCGTGGCCGGCGGTCTCCAGCAGGCGGCCATGCAGATCGGCAGCAGCCTCGGTACGGCGGTGCTCGGTGCCGTGATGGCCTCCAAGGTCGACAGCGACCTGCCGGGCAACTGGGCGGACGCCGGCCTGCCGAAGCTGACACCCGGGCAGCTCGACCAGGCGTCCGAGGCGGTGCAGGTCGGTGTGGCCCCGGTGACCAAGGGCATGCCCGAGCCGCTCGTCGCCAAGATCACCTCCGTCGCCCACGAGACCTTCATCTCCGGCATGGGGCTCGCTTCCCTGGTCGCGGCCGGCGTGGCGGCGGCCGCCGTCCTGGTCGCGCTGCTCACCAAGCGGGGGGCGAACGCGGAGGCGGGCGCGGGCGTGGGTCACATCTGAGCCACCTTCACCCACCCGTTTCTCCGACGGAGTTCCCCCATCAGGGTGACCGCGCCGAAGATCGCTCGCTCCCGGCGCGCGCCGCAGGTCACAGTGGGTCAGGTCCTCCGCAAGGGCTGGGGGGACGACCGGACCGCGGCGCGCGCTGCCGGAGGGGGGCGGCGCGCGCGGGTCTGCCGGGACGGAACCGGGGTACCCGCCCACCGAAGCCGAACTGTCCAGCCGACCCAGGGAGTTGATGATGGCGGGCTTCGGGCAAGGAACGCGCGGGTACCCCCGGTCCCGCGGCCGGACGTGGCAGCGGACCGGGCCGGACCGCGCGACGCTCGGGATCATCGGAACCATCTGCGCGGTGGCCGGATTCTTCGCACTGGGCATCGTGCTCGGCCCCGTCGCGATGTTCTGCGGCTGGCAGTCGATGGGCCGCACCTGGTCCAACGACCGCAACGTGCCGGCGCTGGTGGCCCTGATCCTGGGCGCGATCGACACACTGCTCGCCGTCATCGCCCTGGCCGGCGCGGCGACCTGGGGCCCCGGCCTGCTGTGACCGGCGGCGCGGCCCCGCGCCGCGCCGGGCCGGCGGCCGGAGCCCGGCGTCGCGTCAGCGGTGCTGCCGCTGCTCCGCGACCAGCCGGGCCACCTCCGCCCGCAGCAGCCGCACCTCCTCGGTCAGGGAGGCGATCGCCTCCGTCTGCCGCCGCTCCTCCACGTCGTCCTTCTCGAAGCGCGAGATGAACCACGCGGCGATGTTCGCGGTGACCACACCGAGCAGCGCGATGCCGGACAGCATCAGCCCGACGGCGATCATCCGGCCGAGCCCCGTGGTCGGCGCGTGGTCCCCGTACCCCACGGTCGTCATGGTCGTGAAGGACCACCACACGGCGTCGCCGAGCGTCAGGATGTTCCCGTGCGGCGACTCCCGCTCCACGGAGAGCACCGCCAGCGAGCCGAACATCAGCAGCCCGACCACGGCCCCGACGACATAGGTGGTCAGCCGGATCTGCGGGGCCATCCGTGCCCGCCGGCCCACCAGCAGCAGCGTGGACACCAGGCGCAGCAGCCGCAGCGGCTGGAGCATCGGCAGGACCACCGCGCACAGGTCGGGCCAGTGGCGCCGCACGAACTCCCGGCGCCGGGAGGTGAGCGCCAGCCGCATCAGGTAGTCGACGGCGAACGCGCCCCAGACCACCCACTCCACCACCGTGCACGCGGCGGTCAGGGAGCGGCCGGCGGACGCGTCCACGATCGGCACCGCGTAGGCGACGGTGAAGGCGAGCGCGAACGCCAGCAGCGGCCGCTGGGTGTGCCGCTCCCACCGCGCCTGCGCCGACTGTTGTTCCATGAACGTATAGTAAAGAAAACGTAAGGTCGGTGGAGTGTCGACTCCACCGCCCTCCCGTCGTCCGGGACCGCTCAGGTCACGCGTCGCCGCCCGCCGCGCCCGGGTCCGCCGCCGAGACGTCCAGCAGCTGGTACCGGTCGATGGCCTGCTTCAGCGCGGACCGGTCCACCTTGCCCTCGCGCGCCAGCTCGGTCAGCACCGCCAGCACGATCGACTGGGCGTCGATGTGGAAGAAGCGGCGCGCGGCCCCCCGGGTGTCGGCGAAGCCGAAGCCGTCCGCGCCGAGGGACTGGTAGGTGCCCGGCACCCACCGGGCGATCTGATCCGGCACCGACCGCATCCAGTCGGACACGGCGACGAACGGCCCCTCCGCCGCGCCCAGCTTGCGCGTCACGTACGGCACCCGCTGCTCCTCCTCGGGGTGCAGCAGGTTGTGCCGCTCGCACTCCACGGCCTCCCGGCGCAGCTCGTTCCAGGAGGTCGCGGACCACACGTCCGCCCTGACGTCCCACTCCTCGGCGAGGATCCGCTGGGCCTCCAGCGCCCACGGCACCGCGACACCGGACGCCATGATCTGCGCCGGGACGGAGCCGCCGGTGCCCTCGGCGATCCGGTGAACGCCCTTCACGATGCCCTCGACGTCCACGCCGGCGGGCTCGGCCGGGTGCTGGATGGGCTCGTTGTAGACGGTCAGGTAGTAGAAGACGTCCTCGCCGTGCGGGTGCTCGGGCGAGCCGCCGTACATCCGGCGCAGGCCGTCCTGCACGATGTGCGCGATCTCGTAGGCGTACGCCGGGTCGTAGGCCACGCACGCCGGGTTGGTCGAGGCGAGCAGCTGCGAGTGGCCGTCGGCGTGCTGGAGACCCTCACCGGTCAGGGTCGTACGACCGGCGGTCGCGCCCAGCACGAATCCGCGCGCCAGCTGGTCGGCCATCTGCCAGAACTGGTCGCCGGTGCGCTGGAAACCGAACATCGAGTAGAAGACGTAGACCGGGATCAGCGGTTCGCCGTGCGTGGCGTACGCCGAGCCGGCCGCGATCAGCGACGCCGTACAGCCCGCCTCGGAGATGCCGTCGTGCAGCATCTGACCGGTCGGCGACTCCTTGTAGGCCAGGAGCAGCTCGCGGTCCACCGCCTCGTACTGCTGGCCGAGCGGATTGTAGATCTTCGCACTCGGGAAGAACGAGTCCATGCCGAACGTACGGTACTCGTCCGGGGCGATCAGCACGAACCGCTTGCCGATCTCCTTGTCCCGCATGAGGTCCTTGAGGAGGCGCACGAAGGCCATCGTCGTCGCGATGGACTGCTGGCCGGTGCCCTTCTTCACCGTCGCGTACGTCTTGTCGTCCGGCAGCGGCAGCGGCTGGGAACGCACGACGCGGGTGGGGACGTAACCGCCGAGCGACCGGCGGCGGTCGTGCATGTACTCGATCTCCTCCGTGTCCCGGCCCGGGTGGTAGTACGGCGGCAGGCCGGACTCCAGCTCCTTGTCGGAGATCGGCAGGTGCAGGCGGTCCCGGAAGCGCTTGAGGTCGTCGACCGTCAGCTTCTTCATCTGGTGGGTGGCGTTGCGGCCCTCGAAGTTCGGGCCCAGCGTCCAGCCCTTGACCGTCTTGGCGAGGATGACCGTCGGCTGGCCCCGGTGCTCCTTGGCCGCCTTGAACGCCGCGTAGATCTTGCGGTGGTCGTGGCCGCCCCGGCCCAGGTGCAGGATCTGGTCGTCGGTCATGTTCTCGACCATCGCGCGCAGCCGGTGGTCGTCGCCGAAGAAGTGGTCGCGGATGTAGGCGCCGGACTCGGTGGCGTACGTCTGGAACTGCCCGTCCGGGGTGCGGTTCATCTTGTTGACGAGGATGCCGTCCCGGTCCTGCGCGAGCAGCGGGTCCCAGGTGCGGTCCCAGATCAGCTTGATCACGTTCCAGCCGGCGCCCCGGAAGACCGACTCCAGCTCCTGGATGATCTTGCCGTTGCCGCGCACCGGGCCGTCGAGACGCTGGAGGTTGCAGTTGACGACGAAGGTCAGGTTGTCCAGGCCCTCGCGCGCGGCGATGGTCAGCTGGCCGAGCGACTCCGGCTCGTCCATCTCGCCGTCGCCGAGGAACGCCCACACGTGCGAGCGGGAGGTGTCGGCGATGCCGCGCGCCTCCATGTAGCGGTTCATCCGCGCCTGGTAGATCGCCCCGAGCGGGCCGAGCCCCATGGAGACCGTCGGGAACTCCCAGAAGTCCGGCATGGAGCGCGGGTGGGGGTAGCTGGAGAGGCCGACCGGGTGCTTGGACTTCTCCTGGCGGAAGCCGTCCAGCTGCTCCTCGGTGAGCCGGTCGAGCAGGTACGCGCGGGCGTAGATGCCGGGGGAGGCGTGGCCCTGGAAGAAGACCTGGTCGCCGCCGTCGCCCTCGTCCTTGCCGCGGAAGAAGTGGTTGAAGCCGACGTCGTACAGGGAGGCGGAGGAGGCGAACGTGGCGATGTGGCCGCCGACGCCGATGCCCGGGCGCTGGGCGCGGGACACCATGACGGCCGCGTTCCAGCGGGTCGCGTTCAGGATCCGGCGCTCGATCTCCTCGTTGCCGGGGAAGAACGGCTCGCTCTTGGTGGGGATGGTGTTGACGTAGTCCGTGCTGCGCATCTCGGGCACGGCCACGCGCTTCTCGCGCGCGCGCTCGATCAGCCGGAGCATGAGGTAGCGGGCCCGCTCCCGGCCGCGCTCGTCGACGGCGGCGTCCAGGGAGTCGAGCCACTCCTGGGTCTCTTCGGGATCGAAGTCAGGAACCTGACTCGGAAGGCCGCCAATGATGATCGGATTACGATCGGATCCGGAAGCCACGCTGTTCCTTACCTATGAGAGGGCCAGTTCTGCGCCTGCCTACACCGTCCCCATCGTGTACCTCGGGGAGGTGTACGTCATCCGCACCGGTCAAAACGCAACGATACGCCCGGGGTGTGACGCGCTTGGCAAAGTCGTTCGAGTGACGTGTCTGCGGATGATTCCGAACCGTGCAAACGGGGCACATCGGTGTGAGGTGGGTTACGTGGAATCGGGATACGGTGCCAGAAGTTGCGGCGACCCGGCCGGGATCGTCACCGTTTCGGCGGTCCCGACGGCCGGGTACTTGCGCGATCCGCCCCGCCCGTGTGGACTACGGCCAATGCTTCGCGCACGCGCGTGGCTGAGATATTCCCAAGACATGATCAGGAGGCACCCCGTGAGCGCGACCGCGGACCACGCGGAGGAGCGGACGAACCCTGCCGGCAGGCTGGGGTTCCAGCCCGGGCAGGTGGTCCAGGAGATCGGCTACGACGACGACGTCGATCAGGAGCTCCGCGAGGCCATCGAGGAAGCCATCGAGGGCGACCTCATGGACGAGGACTACGACGACGTGGCCGACGCCGTTGTGCTGTGGTTCCGTGATGACGACGGCGACCTGACGGATGCGCTGGTGGATGCCACCACGTACATCGAAGAGGGCGGCACCATCCTGCTCCTCACGCCGAAGACCGGCCGTTCGGGGTACGTGGAGCCGAGCGACATCCAGGACGCCGCGACGACGGCCGGCCTGACCGCCGCCAAGAGCGTCAGTGTCGGCAAGGACTGGAGCGGCAGCCGCCTGGCGACGCCGAAGGCGGCCAAGTCCAAGAAGTGACCGCTTCGTCACCACCGGACGGGCCGGGAACGCCCGGCCCGTCCGTACCCCCCGGGGATCGCTGCGTAGGGTGGACCACGGCGTTTGCTGTGCCCTCCCCCCGACAGCCCACCGAAGGGATGCACGACGATGGCGATCCAGGTCGGAGACAAGGCCCTCGACTTCGAACTGAAGGACAACCACGGCCGGACCGTGCGGCTCTCGGAGTTCCACGGCGAGAAGAACGTGGTCCTCCTCTTCTATCCCTTCGCCTTCACCGGCGTGTGCACCGGCGAGCTGTGCGAGCTGCGCGACAACCTGCCGCAGTTCTCGGACCGCGACACCCAGCTGCTCGCCGTCTCCAACGACTCCATCCACACCCTGCGCGTCTTCGCCGAGCAGGAGGGCTTCGAGTACCCGCTGCTGAGCGACTTCTGGCCGCACGGCGAGGTCTCGCGCGCCTACGGCGTCCTCGACGAGGAGAAGGGATGCGCCGTTAGGGGCACCTTCATCATCGACAAGGAGGGCATCGTGCGGTGGACCGTGGTCAACGGCCTGCCGGACGCCCGTGACCTGCGCGAATACGTCGAGGCGCTCGACGCCCTCTGAGCCGTCCGGCGGTGTCGAACCGCTGATTTCCCATGCTCAAGGTCTGCGGTGGGCGGGAACCCGTCACTAGGATCGGCACGTTGATCCCATATCCGAAGACACGACGGGGCCCCCGCCCCCGAACACCACATGGAGGACCCGTGGGAGTCAGCCTCAGCAAGGGCGGCAACGTATCCCTGACGAAGGAGGCCCCGGGCCTGACCGCCGTCATCGTCGGTCTGGGCTGGGACGTGCGCACCACGACCGGCACGGACTTCGACCTCGACGCCAGCGCGCTGCTGCTGAACAACTCCGGCAAGGTCGCGAGCGACCAGCACTTCGTCTTCTTCAACAACCTCAAGAGCCCCGACGGGTCCGTCGAGCACACCGGCGACAACCTCACCGGTGAGGGCGAGGGCGACGACGAACAGGTCAAGGTCGACCTGGCCGGTGTCCCGGCCGACGTCGAGAGGATCGTCTTCCCGGTGTCCATCTACGACGCCGAGAACCGCCAGCAGTCCTTCGGTCAGGTCCGCAACGCCTTCATCCGCGTCGTCAACCAGGCCAACCAGCAGGAGATCGCCCGCTACGACCTGAGCGAGGACGCCTCCACCGAGACCGCCATGGTCTTCGGCGAGCTGTACCGCAACGGCGCGGAGTGGAAGTTCCGCGCCATCGGCCAGGGCTACGCCTCGGGCCTGCGCGGCATCGCCCAGGACTTCGGCGTCAACGTCTGACACCGACCCGCTCCAGCCCCGGCGCCGCACCGTTCGACGGGCGGCGCCGGACGCGCGGCACCACCAGGCAAGCACCACCAGGGGAGGACCAGCATCATGGGCGTCACGCTCGCCAAGGGAGGCAACGTCTCCCTCTCCAAGGCCGCACCGAACCTCACCAACGTCCTGATCGGGCTCGGCTGGGACGCGCGTTCCACCACCGGCGCCCCCTTCGACCTGGACGCCAGCGCGCTGCTGTGCGACGGCACCGACCGGGTCCTGGGCGACGAGTACTTCGTCTTCTACAACCAGCTGACCAGCCCCGAGGGCTCGGTGGAGCACACCGGGGACAACCTCACCGGTGAGGGCGAGGGCGACGACGAGTCGGTCCTGGTCGACCTCGCCAAGGTCCCGGCCCGGTGCGAGAAGATCGTCTTCCCGGTCTCCATCCACCTGGCGGACGAGCGCGGCCAGACCTTCGGCCAGGTCTCCAACGCCTTCATCCGCGTCGTCAACCAGGCCGACGGCCAGGAACTGGCCCGGTACGACCTGAGTGAGGACGCCTCCACCGAGACCGCCATGATCTTCGGCGAGCTCTACCGGTACCAGGGCGAGTGGAAGTTCCGAGCCGTCGGACAGGGGTACGCGTCGGGCCTCCGGGGTATCGCTCTAGACTTCGGAGTCAACGTTTCGTAAAGCCGCGTACGGCACGGGGGAGACCCTCCCCCAGACACCGTCTGGGAGGGCCCCCGGACAGATGATGGGGTAGCCAGTGCTTCTGAAAACCTTCGGCTGGTCGTTCGCGATCACCGCGCTCGGCCTGGTCGCCGCGGTGTTCTACGGAGGGTGGACGGCCTTCGGTATCGTGGCGATCCTCGCCGTCCTGGAGATCTCGCTCTCCTTCGACAACGCGGTGGTCAACGCCGGGATCCTGAAGAAGATGAGCGCCTTCTGGCAGAAGATCTTCCTCACGGTCGGCGTCCTCATCGCGGTCTTCGGCATGCGGCTGGTGTTCCCCGTCGTCATCGTGGCGATCACCGCCAAGATGGGCCCGCTCCAGGCCGTCGACCTGGCGCTCAACGACAAGGACCGCTACCAGCAGCTGGTCACCGACGCGCACCCGGCGATCGCGGCCTTCGGCGGCATGTTCCTGCTGATGATCTTCCTCGACTTCATCTTCGAGGACCGGGACATCCAGTGGCTGCGCTGGATCGAGCGGCCCTTGGCCAAGCTCGGCAAGGTCGACATGCTGGCGGTCTGCATCTCCCTCGTCGTCCTGCTGATCACCTCCTTCACCTTCGCCACCCACGCCCACCAGCACGGCGGCGCCCACGTCGACAAGGCCCAGACGGTCCTCATCGCCGGCATCGCGGGCCTGATCACCTACATGGTCGTCGGCGGTCTCTCCGGCTTCTTCGAGGACCGGCTGGAGGCGGAGGAGGAACGCGAGCACGAGGCGGACGAGGAGGCGGCCCGCTCCGGCAAGCAGCGCTCGGCCGTCGTCCTGGCCGGCCAGGCCGCGTTCTTCATGTTCCTCTACCTGGAGGTCCTGGACGCGTCGTTCTCCTTCGACGGCGTGATCGGCGCCTTCGCCATCACCAACGACATCGTCCTGATGGCCCTCGGCCTCGGCATCGGCGCGATGTACGTCCGGTCGCTGACCGTGTACCTGGTCCGCCAGGGCACCCTCGACGACTACGTCTACCTCGAGCACGGCGCCCACTACGCCATCGGCGCCCTCGCCGTCATCCTCATGGTGACCATCCGGTACGAGATCAACGAGGTCATCACCGGTCTCGTCGGCGTCGTCCTGATCGCCTGGTCGTTCTGGTCCTCCGTGCGCCGCAACCGCGCGCTGGCCGCGGCCGGCGAGGGCACCGGCGACAAGGCCGAGGTCCCGTCCGGGGTGTGACACCCTCGCCGGTGAGGGAACGCTTCGATCGGGGCGGCCGACGCGGTCGGCCGCCCCGACGGCGTCCGGACGGACGGGCACGCGAGCACCTGGGGGCGGGAATGGGATTCTTCGACGGACTGCTGGGCGGGCGCGCCGCCGACTTCGACTCGGGCAACGCGACCAACGCCATCGAACTCACCAGACGGCACCAGGCGGTGTCCCTCACCAAGCAGGACGCGGCCACCGGGCACCTGCGCGTCAACCTCACCTGGCGGATGCGCACCTCCGACTTCGACGGGGGCCGGCGCCCCAGCCTGCTGCGGCACCCCCTGCGGGCGCTGAAGCCGCCGGAGATCCTCGGCCACGGCCAGAGCATGGTCGACGTGGACCTCGACCTGGGCTGCCTGTACGAGCTGACCGACGGCACCAAGGGGGTCGTCCAGCCCCTCGGCGGCTACCTCGGCGACGTCAACGCCCCGCCGTACATCAAGCTCAGCGGCGACGACCGGTTCGGCTCGGGTTCCGGCGAGACGATGTACGTCAACCTCGACCACCGGGACGCCATCAAGCGGCTGCTGGTCTTCGTCTACATCTACGACCGGACGCCCGCCTTCGACCGCACCCACGCGATCGTCACCCTCTACCCGAGCAACGGCCCCCGCATCGAGATAGGCCTGGACGAACGCCACCCGCAGGCCCGCTCCTGCGCCGTGGTCATGATCGAGAACGTCAAGGGCGAACTCGTCGTCCGCCGGGAGGTCAAGTTCGTCTACGGCTTCCAGGGCGAACTGGACCGCCTGTACGGGTGGGGACTCCAGTGGGGCCGCGGCTACAAGACCAAGGTCGACCGCTAGCCGCGCCGGCCGGCCCGGGGACGGCCGCCGCTACCGCCCGATGAACTGCGGGCCCTGCGGCGGCAACCGGAAGTGCGGGTCCAGCCCCACGGTCGCCGGCACCGGCACCGGCTGCCGGGGGTGGGTCTGCGGCTGTGCCTGCGGATAGCCGTAGGCCGCCTGCGGCGGCACCACGGTCGCCGGCAGCTCCGGAGGCAGTGGCCGGGACGCCCGCCCGGCGGACACCGGCTCCTCGTCCGTCTCCTCCGGCGCGCCCTCCGACTCGTCCACCGAGATACCGAAGTCGGTGGCGAGCCCCCGCAGCCCGTTGGAGTAGCCCTCGCCCAGCGCCCGGAACTTCCAGCCCTCCCCGCGCCGGTACAGCTCCCCGCAGATCAGCGCCGTCTCCGCGCCGGTCTCCGGCTTGATGTCGAAGCGGGCCAGCGGCTCCCCGTCCGCGGCGGCCGCGTCGTACAGCAGGACGCACAGGGCCGGCACCCGGTCGAAGGGGACGCCGTCGGCGGAGGCGACCAGCAGGATCCGGCCGACATCCGGCTCGACACCGGGCAGGTCTGTCTGGATCGTGTCGGTCAGCCCCTCGGCGATCCGCTTCTTGCCCAGTCGCCACACCACCCCGGAGGGGTGCCGGGGCTGGTTGTAGAAGACGAAGTCCTCGTCGGAGCGCACACGGCCGGCGGGGCCCAGCAGCAGCGCCGAGGCGTCCACGTCCGGGACGTCCCGCCCCGGCGTCCAGCGCAGCACCGCACGGACCGTGGTGGCCTCCAGCGGGACGTTCGACCCTTTCAGCATTGCGTGCGTCATGCGGTCATCCTGCCCTCTCCGTCCTGGTCACGACAATGCGGGGGGCCGGGGCGCCGACACGGGCGGGTTACCGGGAATTCATGCCCACCGGGAACTCCCGACACGTGTCCCTACGTACTATTACCGGCCACCCTTTACCGAATCCTCAGACTCGGCTCGCACCCCAGAGGGAGTCCTATGCGTCATTTCGGGCACATCGCCCCGGAGGTGCGTCAGCGCCTCTTCCACCGGGAGCCGTGCGCGTTCACCGCCGACTCCCCGGCCCGGCTGCTCTCCGCGGCCCTGGGCGCCACGCTGTACAGCCCGGCCACCCGGCCCCGGCTGGCCGAGGACATCGTCAGACAGGCCGGCAGCGGCGTGGTCTCGATGGTGCTGTGCCTGGAGGACTCGATCGGCGACGCGGACGTCGCGGCGGGCGAGGAGAACCTCGTCCGCCAGTTCGCCGCGCTCGCCGACCGCGCCGCCCGGCCCGGCGTCGAGCTGCCCCTGCTCTTCATCCGGGTGCGCACCCCCGAGCAGATCCCCGACCTGGCGCGACGCCTCGGCCCGGCCGTGCGGCTGCTGTCCGGTTTCGTGCTGCCCAAGTTCACCGGGGAACGCGGCGTCCCCTTCCTGGAGGCCCTGACCGCCGCCGAGACCGCCGCCGGCCGCCGGCTCTTCGCCATGCCGGTCCTGGAGTCCCCGGAACTGCTCTACCTGGAGTCCCGCGTGGACACCCTGGAAGGCATCTTCCGCGCGGTCGACAAGTACCGCGAGCGGGTGCTCGCCCTGCGCCTGGGCGTGACCGACTTCTGCTCCTCCTACGGCCTGCGCCGAGCCCCCGACATGACGGCCTACGACGTCCGGATAGTCGCCTCCGTGATCGCCGACGTCGTGAACGTGCTCGGCCGCGCCGACGGGACCGGCTTCACCGTCACCGGACCCGTCTGGGAGTACTTCCGCGTCTCCGAGCGCATGTTCAAACCTCAGCTGAGGCAGAGCCCCTTCCTGGAGATGCAGGCCGTCGAGCTGCGCGAGCAGCTCATCGAGCACGCCATGGACGGCCTGCTCCGCGAGATCTCCCTCGACCAGGCCAACGGCCTCCTCGGCAAGACCTGCATCCACCCCTCCCACGTCCTGCCCGTCCACGCGCTCTCCGTGGTCAGCCACGAGGAGTACAGCGACGCCCAGGACATCCTGCGGCCGGAACGCGGCGGCGGGGGCGTCCTCAGGTCGGCGTACACGAACAAGATGAACGAGGTGAAGCCGCACCGCGCCTGGGCCGAGCGGACCCTGCTGCGCGCCGAGGTGTTCGGCGTCGCCAACGAGGACGTCGGCTTCGTGGAGCTGCTCGCCGCCGGCATACCCGGCTGACCTTCCCACCTCTTCCCAAGGAACGCATGAAGAACGCAGTGAACGACGGGGTCTGGTCCGGCAGCTGGGTCGCCGGGCGACTCGGGGTCGCACTCTCGGGCGACGACGGGCTGCCGGCCCTGCTCGGGCTCGCCCTGCGCCGCAACCCCAAGCGGGCCCACCTGCTGGTCTCGAACGTCCTCGGCAAGCACGTCCCGCAGACGCCGTCCGTGGTGTACGGCCACGGGTTCCGGCTGGGCCGCCGGGTCGCCGAGCTGCTCGGCCCGGAGCAGGCGGCCACCGCGGTGGTCCTCGGCTACGCGGAGACCGCGACGGGACTGGGTCACGCGGTGGCCGACGGCCTCGGCACGGCGCCGTACCTGCACTCCACGCGCAGGCCGGTGGCCGGCGTCGCCCGGGCCGGCGGCTTCGAGGAGTCGCACTCCCACGCCACCTCTCACCTGCTGCTCCCCGAGGACCCCGGGCTGCTCCGCGGCGACGGGCCGCTGGTCCTGGTGGACGACGAGTTCTCCACCGGCAACACGGTCCTGAACACCATCCGCGACCTGCACGAGCGGTATCCGCGGCGGCGCTACGTGGTGGTCGCGCTGGTGGACATGCGCGCGCCCGGGGACACCGCCCGGCTGGAGCGGTTCGCCGACGGGACAGGGGCCCGGGTGGACCTGGTCGCCGCCGCGTCCGGGACCGTGCGGCTGCCGCCGGGCGTACTGGAGAAGGGACAGGAGCTGGTCGCGCGGTACACCCCCACCGACGAGGCGCCCGCCCGCACCCCGGAAGGGGCGCACCGGCCGGGGCGGGCCGCCCGGGTCGACCTGCGCTGGCCCGCCGGTCTCCCCGACGGCGGCCGGCACGGCTTCACCCCCGCCCACCGCGCCCGCCTCGACGCGGCGCTGCCCGCCATGGCCGGCCGGCTGGCCGAGGCGCTCCCCGCGGGCGCCGGCCGTGTCCTCGTGCTCGGCTCCGAGGAGCTGATGTACGCCCCGCTGCGCCTCGCCCAGGAGCTGGAGCGGCTCCTCGCGGCCGACGTGCGGTTCTCCACCACCACCCGCTCACCCGTGCTCGCGGTCGACGACCCCGGCTACGCCATCCGCACCCGGCTGGTCTTCCCCGCCCACGACGACCCGGCCGACGGCCCCGGCGAGCGCTACGCCTACAACGTGGCCGGCGCCGGCTTCGACACGGTCGTCGCCGTGGTCGACTCCGTCGGCGACACCCCCGCCCTGCACGCGCCCGACGGCCTCCTCGCCCGCCTCGCCGCGCACGTCCCGCACGTCCTGCTCGCGGTCGTCCCCTCGTACGTCCCGCCCGCACCCGAAAGGCCGGCCATGCTGCCCGAGCCCCTCCGCGGCCCCGCTTTCTCCTCGTACGCGCCGGAGGAGGTCGGCTGGCTGCTCCAGGACCTCTCCGACGTCACCCTGGAGGCGCCGACCGAGGAGCGCGAGGAGGCCATCCAGCGCGGCGGGGCGCACTACGCCGAGTCGCTGCCGGTGGAGTACCAGCCCAGCGAGCAGTACCAGCGGTTGTTCCACGCGGCCCTGGACGCCTCGGCCGCACGGATCGCCCGGGCGGCCGGCGCCGTGACGGAGCTGGTCCTCGCGGAGCGCTCGCCCCGCCCGGTGCTGGTCTCCCTGGCCCGCGCGGGCACCCCGGTCGGCATCCTCATGCGCCGCTGGGCGCGGTTCCGGCACGGTCTCGACCTGCCGCACTACGCCGTCTCCATCGTCCGGGGCCGGGGCATCGACGCCAACGCGCTGCGCTGGCTGGCCGCCCACCACGACCCCCGGGACGTCGTCTTCGTGGACGGCTGGACCGGCAAGGGCGCCATAACCCGCGAACTCGCGCGGGCCGTCGAGGAGTTCGAGGCGAAGGAGGGTGTCACGGGCTTCGACCCGGAGATCGCCGTCCTCGCCGACCCCGGCTCCTGCGTCCGCGCGTACGGCACCCGCGGGGACTTCCTCATCCCCTCCGCCTGCCTCAACTCCACGGTCTCCGGCCTGATCTCCCGCACCGTGCTGCGCGCGGACCTGATCGGCCCGGACGACTTCCACGGCGCCAAGTTCTACCGCGAACTCGCCGGCTCCGACGTCTCCGTGGCCTTCCTCGACGCCGTCTCCGCCCGCTTCCCGGAGGTGGCCGGCGAGGTCGGTCCGGCGGTCGCGGAGCTGATGGCCGAGGACCGCACGCCGACCTGGGAGGGCTGGCGGGCCGTGGAGCGGATCAGCGAGGAGTACGGCATCCACGACGTGAACCTCGTCAAGCCCGGCGTCGGCGAGACCACCCGGGTGCTGCTGCGCCGGGTGCCGTGGAAGATCCTCGCCCGGGCCGGGGCCGGCCCCGACCTGGACCACGTGCGGCTGCTCGCCGGGCAGCGCGGGGTGCCGGTGGAGGAGGTCGACGGCCTGCCGTACACCTGCGTCGGGCTGATCCACCCCCGGTACACGCGCGGTGCCACGGGCGCCGACGGCCGGGCGGTGACCGCGTGATGCCGGTGCTGGTGGCGAGCGACCTGGACCGGACGCTGATCTACTCCGCCGCGGCCCTCGCGCCGGCCGGCCCGGACACCGCGCCCGCGCCGCGGCTGGTGTGCGTGGAGATGTACGAGGGGCGGCCGCTGTCCTACCTGACGGAGACCGCCGCCGGGCTGCTGGCCGGCCTCGGCGACGCGGCCGTCTTCGTGCCGGCGACGACCCGGACGCGCGAGCAGTACCGGCGCGTCGAGCTGCCCGGGCCGCCGCCGCGGTACGCGATCTGCGCCAACGGCGGCCACCTCCTGGTCGACGGGGTCACCGACGCCGGCTGGCACGCGGGGGTGCGGGCGCGCCTCGCCGAGGAGTGCGCGCCGCTGGCCAAGGTGCACGCGCACCTGCTGGCCTCCGCCGACCCGCTCTGGGTGCGCAAGCAGCGGGTCGCCGAGGAGCTGTTCGTCTACCTCGTGGTGGAGCGGGAACTGCTGCCCGGGGGCTGGGTGGAGGAGCTGGCGGCGTGGGCCGAGGAGCGTGGCTGGACGGTCTCGCTCCAGGGCCGCAAGATCTACGCCGTGCCGAAGCCGCTCACCAAGGGCGCGGCCGTCCGCGAGGTGGCCCGCCGTACCGGTGCGGAGCCGACGCTCGCGGCGGGGGACTCCCTGCTCGACGCCGATCTGCTGCTGGCTGCCGACCGCGGCTGGCGTCCGGGCCACGGTGAGCTGGCCGACTCCGGCTGGGGCGCGCCGCACGTCGTCGCCCTGCCGGAGCGCGGGGTACTGGCCGGGGAGCGGATCCTGAGGGAGTTCCTGGCGGCGGCCCGGGCGTCCCCGCCGCCGCCCGCACACGCCGTCGGCCTACCGGCGTAGGCCCTCGGGCGTGCGGACGTCCGCGCTCAGCCGCAGCAGCCTCCGCCGCAGCATCCCCCGCCGCCACCTCGGCCGGCCTGGGGTGCCGGGGCGGGGGCGGTGCTGCGGGAGACGCCGGCCACGGCCACCGTCGACAGCAGTTTGACCGTGTCGTCGTGGCCCGCGGGGCAGCTCGCGGGGGTGGCGGACTGGGCCATCGGGCGGTTCAGTTCGAACGTGTCGCCGCAGGTCCGGCAGCGGTACTCGTAGCGAGGCATGGGCCCAGGTTAGCCGTCCGGGGCCCGTGAGGGGCATCTCAATGTTCTATGAGTCCTGCCTCCTATCCGGCATATGTGCGGGGCATTCGAAAACGTTACTGATAATTTGTGAATGCCGTGGCGAGGATGCTCAGCTCACCCGCGCGAGCGAGACCTAGTGCGGAGGGAGACGCAGGCGTGACCGACGCGTCGCAGGGGGAGGACGGCTCCATGGGGGGTGGCCGGGGCGAAGAGCCGCGGAAGGCCGACGAGACCCTGCATCTGAGAGTGGACGCCCTGAGGGCGGACGAGACCATGCAACTGCGGGTCCCGCCGCCGCCCGTCCCGCCGTCCCCGGCCGGTGGCCGTGCGGAACGGCGGCGCGGCGCGCGCTCCGCGCAGGGCGCCGCCGCGGGTGGCCGTGCCGCCGCCCTCTGGGCCGCCCGCGAGCGTGCCGTGGCCGTGGCCGCCCGCCTGCTGGGCCCGCTCGCCCCGTACGCGCGCCGTCTGAGGCCCGTCTACCCGCGCCCGGGCCGGACCGGCTGGCAGCGCTGGATACCCTCCTGGCGCCAGTGGCTCGGCGCCGTCCTGTCCGCGTGCGGCCTGCTCGGCGCGTTCCTCGTCACCGCGTACGCGATGACGGACATACCGGGCAATCTCAACTCGTACGCGACACAGCAGGACAACGTCTACTTCTGGGCCGACGGCACGCCCATGGCGCGGACGGGGTGGGTGCAGCGGCAGGCGATGCCGCTGCGGGACATACCCCCGGACGTCCGCTGGGCGGTGCTCGCGGCGGAGAACGAGAGCTTCTACTCGGACCCCGGCATATCCGCCAAGGGCATCACCCGGGCGCTGTTCCGCACGCTGGGCGAGGGGGACACCGAGGGCGGGTCCACCATCACCCAGCAGTATGTGAAAAACGTTTATCTCACCCAGAACCAGACGGTAAGCCGCAAATTCACCGAGGCGATGATCTCCCTCAAGCTCGACAACAAGATGAGCAAGGACCAGATCCTCGAGGGCTATCTCAACACCAGCTGGTTCGGCCGCGGCACCTACGGTATCCAGCGGGCGGCGCAGGCGTACTACGGCAAGGACGTCGGCAAGCTCAACGCCTCCCAGGCCGCCATGCTCGCCTCGCTGCTCAAGGGCGCCGGCCTGTACGACCCGACGCTCGGCAAGGCCAACCACGCGCGGGCGGTGGAGCGCTGGTCCTGGATCCTCGACCGCATGGTCAAGATCGGCAAGCTCTCGGCGCGGGAACGGGCGACGTACACGAAGTACCCCGAACCGCTCAAGAGCAACCCGCTGTACGACACCGGTGAGCAGAGCGACTACCTGGTGGAGCTGGCGTCGCAGTACGCCAAGAAGGCCGCGCACCTCACGGACAAACAGTTCGACCTGGGTGGCTACCAGATCTACACGACATTCGACCGCAAGCGGGAGAAGGCGCTGACCGACGCCGTCGGCAAGGCCCGCGGGCAGGCGAAGCGGACCGACCCGAAGGTGGCGGCCGACGCGCACTACGGCGCCTCCTCGGTGGCCGCGGACGGGCGCATCCTGGCCGTCTACGGCGGCCCGGACCACCGCAGGCAGGGCTACAACGAGTCCAACGCGACCACCGTCCCGGCCGGCAGCGCGTTCACGCCGTTCGTCTACGCCGCCGGACTGGAGCACGGCGTCCACACGACACGCGACGGGCCCGCCACGCCCGTCACCCCGGAGTCCGTGTACGACGGCGACGACGGCGTGCCCGTCACCACCCCGGAGGGACCCTACTGGGACCGCAGCGGCAAGAAGGTCGCCGCGCACAACGACGGCGGGCGGTCGTACGGGCGGATCACGCTGCGCGAGGCGATGGCCCGCTCGGTGAACACCCCGTTCATGCAGCTCGGGATGGACACCGGCCTGGCGCAGGTGCGGGCGACCGCCGAGGCGTCCGGGCTGCTGTCCTCCAGCATGGGCCCGCAGGTGCCCGCCCTGTCGCTGGGGAACTCCACACCGAGCGCGATCCGGATGGCCAGCGGCTACGCGACGTTCGCCGCCGGCGGCAACCACACCGAGCCGTACTCGGTGCGCCGGGTCACCCGCAACGGCGCACCCGTCGCGATGACCGTCCCGCACGCCAGGCGGGCGGTCGGCGGCACGGTGGCCGAGCAGGTCACCGACGCGCTCACCGACTCCTTCCGCACGGCCCATCCCGGGGCGGGGGCCGGCCGGGCCGTGGTGTCGGGCAAGGCCGGCACCACGGACAAGGACACCGCCGCCTGGTACGTCGGCACCGCCGACTCCGTGTCCACCGCGGTCGTCGTCTACCGGATCGACCTGGCCAAATCCCTGGAGCCGTTGCCGCTCCACGGACTGGCCGGCACATCCGCCGACAGCGTCCCGTACACCCTCTGGTCGGCCGCGACGGGTGTCGGCTGACACCTGCCCACCTTCCCCTTCCCCAGAATGAGCCGCGCATGCCCAGCAAGATGTCGTCGTCAGGTCGCCGTCGAGCCCCCCGTCGCCGCGCTGCGCCCCGCGCCACCCGGCCCCAGGTGCTGACCGCCCTGGCGGCCCTCCTGGTGGTGGGGTCGCTGGTGGCCGGCTTCCTGGCGCTGTCCCGCTCGGACGGCACCGCGCCGACCGCCTCCGCGGACCGGAAGCCCGCGACCGCCCCGAAGGCCACGCCGAGTCCGAGCTGGGACGGCCGGACCAAGGTCCTCGGTGACGGCTCGACCTCGTACACGGGCCCGCAGAAGGGGCAGTTGAAGCCGGTGCCGCTCAAGCCGGGGGAGAAGCCGCCGCAGTTCGTGGTGTTCTCCTGGGACGGCGCGCTGGAGGGCGGCGACCACCTGTTCTCGCACTACCGGGAGCTGGCGAAGCAGTACGACGCCCACATGACGTTCTTCCTCACCGGCATCTACCTGCTGCCCAAGAGCAAGAAGTCGCTCTACCACGGCCCCATGCACTCACCGGGCGACGCCGCGATCGACTACGCCACCGACGAGCACATCCGCACCACGCTGGAACAGCTGGGCAAGGCCTACCGGGACGGCGACGAGATCGGCACCCACTTCAACGGTCACTTCTGCGAGGCCAAGGGCGGCGGCGACTGGAGCGTGGGGGAGTGGAAGAGCGAGATCGACCAGTTCTACTCCTTCGTGGAGCACTGGAGGACCAACACCGGCTTCACCGACCTGCCCCCGCTGCCGTTCGACTTCAAGCAGGAGGTCACCGGCGGCCGGGCGCCCTGCCTGGAGGGCCAGAAGAACCTGCTGAAGGCCATCCAGGACTACCACTGGCGCTACGACGCCAGCTCACCGGGCGACTTCCAGATATGGCCGTCGAAGAAGAGCGGCGTCTGGGACTTCCCGCTCCAGATGCTGCCGTACGAGAGCGGCAAGTACCAGGGCCTGTCCATGGACTTCAACTTCCTGTACAACCAGTCCGGCGGTGAGACCAAGGGCGACCCGGCCAAGTACCCCGAGTGGGAGCAGCAGACCGTCGACTCCTACATGGCCGGCTTCAACCGCGTGTACTACGGCAGCCGCGCGCCGCTGTTCATCGGCAACCACTTCGAGGACTGGAACGGCGGCATCTACATGCGGTCCATCGACCAGGTGGTCAAGAACGTCTGCACCAAGAAGGGCGTGAAGTGCGTGTCCTTCAAGGAGCTGGCCGACTGGCTCGACGTGCAGAAGCCGCAGACCCTGGCCGCCCTGCGCAATCTCGACCCCGCCCAGTCGCCGGACTGGTCCGCGGTCGTCAAGTGACATGCGCGTGCCGTCGGTTCCACTTGTGCAACCCCCTTCACATCCGCCGCACACACCGTGCGAAGATGCCCCTCTCCCGGTAGGTGTACCGGCGTAGAGGGGAAACATCATTGAAATCAAGAAGACTGAGCCGTAAGCGGAGCCGCACGGCCATAGTCACCGCGGCCGCCGCCTCGGTGGTCGCCGGTGTGGCCCTGGTGCCCAACTGGAGCGCGGGCGCGGCGGTGACCGACGATCCCACCGTGGACGCGGCCACCAAGGCGACCTTCCAGCGGCTGGCCGACGCGGTCTTCACCGACCGCACGCAGGCTCTCGTGGAGGGCGCCGGCAAGGCCGGCACCCGGCACACGTCCGGCTTCTCGGGGTCGGTGCGCCTGTCCGGCGGGCAGACGCGCGAGCAGACGTCCGCGCTGGACCAGCTGCGTGACCGCCGCAGCCGGCTCGCCCGCCTGGGCGAGACGTACGGCGGGGGCAGCACCAAGGTCACGCTGGACGCGACCCGGGTCACGGGCCGGCACGCGAAGGTCGACGTCACCGAGAACACGACGCTGTCCTACGACAAGGCCACCACCAAGGGGCCGAAGTCCACCGGCTTCCAGGCGCACCACGAGCTGACCTTCACGGCCGACCGGCACGGGACATGGCAGCTGACCGGCATCCGTGACACGGACGACGGCTATCTCGCGGTGAACCAGGTCGCCAAGCCGGCCGTCGCCAAGGTGAAGACCGCCGGTGACGACGACGGCCCGCCGAGCGCGGTCCGCTCGGCCACCAGCTGGCCCGCGCCCGCCAACGCGAAGAACTTCTCCGCGTCCGGGTACGACTACCAGGCCATGGCGGCGTACGCGGCCAAGTACTGGAACACGTACAACCCGGCCTACCCGGACTTCAACGGGCAGGGGGCCGGCGGCGACTGCACCAACTTCGTCAGCCAGTCCCTGAAGGCGGGCGGCTGGAAGCACGTCCCCGGCTACACGAACGACTTCCACAAGTGGTTCGGCAACTCCGACATCCAGTCGGACTCGTTCGTCGGGGTCAACGAGTTCTCCTGGTTCGCCCTGTCCTCCAAGCGGGTCACCAGCCTGGCCAACGTCTACCAGCTGGACGTCGGTGACGTCCTCCAGATGGACTTCAACCGGGACGGGTCGAAGGACCACTCCATGATCGTCACGTACCGGGACCGCCGGGGCGTGCCGTACGTGAGCTATCACTCGACCAACACCTACAACAGGTCGGTGGCCAGCCTCGTCGCCTCGTACCCGAGCGCGGCGTTCTACGCCTACCGCACCTGATCGCGCTGCGGGTCCTGCCGCCCCTGCCCCTCCTGCCGCTCCTGGGCGGAGGGTTCGGGGTGGCGGGCCCGCCAGTACGGGTTGTCGTACGGCAGGGCGTGTCCGACCCGGCCGTACATCCCGAACGTCATCAGCAGCAGCCCGACGATGAAGCTGAACAAGACGTTCTGCATCCGGAAGGCCAGGAAGTTGTTGGTGGTGTCCAGCAGGCCGAGGAACAGGAAGCCGTTGAGCAGGAACAGCACGCCGAGGACCATGTTCAGGGTCGAGGCGAAGTTCCCGCCGATCACCATGCCGATCATCAGGATCGCGCCGATGCAGATCGACAGCACGCTCAGCGAGCCGTTGGTGTTCAGCCCGACAACCCTGTCCCCGCCGGTGTTGAAGTAACCGATGTGGTTGATCAGGCCGAGGATGCCGAAGACGATCAGGAACGCGCCGATCAGGCCCGCCCCGAACCGGTAGACCTGGTTGAGGTGGTGGTCGACGGGCAGGTGGTCGTCCAGCCGCGTCCGCCGGCGCTCGCCGGCGTTCCTCGTGTGCATCGCGTGTGCGGCCATGTCCGGCTCCCTCGGGCGCTAGCGGAGGCCATCCGTCCACTTCAATGACAGCCCGTCCGGACCCACTCGGCAACACGCGCCGGTCAGTGCCCGGTGCCGCGCTCCTCGCGGATCCGCGTGACCACCCCGGCCACCGCCCGCCGCACCGCGTCCGTCTCGGTCAGGAAGTGCCAGTAGTCCGGGTGCCGCCCCTCCAGCGTGCCGATCGCCCGCTCCAGCCGGGCCACCGCCTCGTCCAGCGGCCGGGCGTCGCGCGGATCGGGGGTCGTCCGGCCCGTCATGGCCAGCCGCTGGGCGTCCCGGATCGCGAACCGGGTCCGCTCGATCTCCTGGTGCGGATCCTTCTGCACCGCGTTCAGCCGGGTCAGCCGGTCCCCGGCGGCCGAGACCGCGTCGTCCGTGGTGTTCAGCAGGGCCCGGACGGTCGACAGCAGTGAGGTGGCGTCCGGCCACCGCTGGGCGTCCCGCGCCGCCTGCGCCTCGCCCAGCTTCAGCTCGGCCTGCCGGACGTTCTGCGCGGCCTGCTCGGGCACGTGCTGGAGATCCTGCCAGCAGGCGGCGGCGAACCGGCGCCGCAGCTCGCTCAGCACCGGCTGCACCCCACCGGCGCGCGTGGTCAGCGCCTGCGCCCGGGTGCGCAGGCTGACCAGCCGGTGGTCGATCTCGGCGGCCCGCTCCGGCAGCCGCTCGGCCTCCGCCCGGATCGCGCCGGCCTCCCGCTGCATCCGCTCCGCGCGCTCCAGCGTCGTCGCCACACCGTGCTGCCCGGCGCCCTGGTTCAGCCGGGTCAGCTCCGGCGACAGGGCCGCCAGCCGGGCCGCCAGGTCGTCGGCGCGCAGCCCTCGCTCCCGTACGGCGTCCAGGGCGTTGCTCGCCGCCAGCAGCGACTGCCGGGCCCGCTCCACGGCCGGTGCCAGCCGGGCCAGCGCGGTCTCCGCGCTCCCCAGCAGCGGCCCCAGCGAGGCACCGAACCGCTCCAGTTCCCCCCGGACGCGGACCAGCTCGTCCCGGGCCGCGGTCAGCTCGGCCCGCGCCCGGTCGGCGGCAGCGGCCTCCAGGTCGTCACGGTCCAGGTCATGGGCGTCCACGGCCTGGATGTACTGCCCGCTGACCTCGTCGATCCGGCGCCCGAGCGCCTCGAAGTCCGAGACGGCGCGCCGGGCGGCGGGGGAGTCGTCGACCGCCGTGATGGTCTCGATGGATATCCGCAGGTCCCGCTGGGCGGTGTCGAGTTCGTAGAACGCCGCCGCCGCGGCGTCCTTGGCGGCCTGCGCGTCGGCCCGCCGGCTGTCGGCCCGGCCGCCGAACCAGCGCCGGGTGCCGCCACCGGCGAACGCGGCGGGCAGCGCGAGCGCGGCCAGCACGGGCAGGCCCATCAGGGTGAGGGTGTCCCGCAGAGCGCCGCGCGGCGGGGCGGACCCGCGGCGGGCCCGTGCGGTGGACGGCGGCGGGTACGGCCGCTTCGCTGGCGTGCCCGGTGTCGCCGTCACATCCCTCTCCCGTGCTGTGGTCCGCGCTGGGTGGTGTCATTCTCCCACCCGTCGAAGACGAACACACGGGCCGGTCAGTTCGCCGTGCGCACCGTGATGTTCCCGTCCTGGGTGTGCGCGGACACCCGGTGCGGGCTGCTGTCGTCGCGGGGCACGGACACGGACACCGCCCCGTCATCGGCCCCGGCCGAGACCCGGTAGGCGCCCCTGGGCACGGTGACCGTCACCGAGCCGTCGTCGCTGCGGACGTCCACGAGGTCGGGCGCGTCGGACAGCCGCACGTCGACCGGGCCGTCCTCGGTGACGGCCCGCACCCGCCGGGAGGCCACGTCGGCGTGGACCGAGCCGTCGTCGGCCCGCAGGTCCAGCGGTCCGCTGGAGTCGGTGACGCGCACGGCACCGTCCTCGACGCGGACGCCGAGCGGGTCCCGGAACCCGGAGGCCTTTACTTCGCCGTCCTCGTTCACGACCTCGACGGCGATGCCGCGCGGCACCTCGATCCGGTGGCGGGCCGAGCAGTCGGTGACGATCCCGGAGCAGTGCAGGCGCAGCACGAGCCGGTCGCCGGTCATGGACCACCGCGGCGTCGGGCCGTCACCGCCCACCACGGACCCGTCGAACCAGCGGGTCACGGCGACGGTGCCGGCCTTCCGCCCGGGCGCGGCGACGACGTCCAGCGCGGAGTCGTCGGAGTCCACGGTGAGGGTACGGCCGTGGAGGGCGAAGGTCCGGTGGTCCGGGTGGTCGTCGGCGGCGGCCGAGGCGCCGCAGGCGGTGAGCCCCGCGAGGAGCGCGCCGGTGAGGACGGCCGCGCCGGCGGCGCGGACGGGTGCGGAACGTGCCATGGATGGTCCCCCCTGAGCCGGCCCGCCGGACCGGGGGCCGGAGTACGTCGGTCTTCCGGCGACTCTAGGGGGCGGGCGCCCGCGGGACGCTCCGGCGGCCACCCGGACACAGGGTGGGGACAACCCCCCGTTCCGCCGCTCCCGCCCAGGACGGCGGGGCGCAACGGTTTGCGGTGCGGGCCGCCGGGCGATGTAGGCTGTCGGCCTGCCCGGGTGCGTAGCTCAGGGGTAGAGCGCCTGCCTTACAAGCAGGATGTCGGCGGTTCGAAACCGTCCGCGCCCACCGGCCGGCCCCTCGGAGTCCTCTCCGGGGGGCCGTCGTGCTGTGCGGCGCCGGCCGTTACCTGCCGCCCTCCGCCGCCTCCCCGTGGGCGTGCTTCAGCCGGGTGCGCGCCTCGACGCGCTCCGCCGCCGCGACCTCGGTCCAGAAGCGGTGCGTGCTGACGAACACCGCGAGTTCGTGCTCGCGGCGCCGCAGCTTCTCCACCTCGGCCTGCTCGTCGTCCGTCCAGCCGGGGGAGGCGGGCCGCTCCACCTTGCGCCAGCCGTTGTCGTCGCTGAAGCCGTCCATCGGCTCGACCGACCAGGGAAGCCGCCTGAGCAGGGCCGACAGCTCGGCCCGGACCTGATGCAGCTCCTCCTGGCCGGCGAGGAGGTCACTGGGGAAGTCATAGGTCGTAGCCACGCCGCAATGGTACGCCTGTTCGATTTCCCGGGGCGAGCTCGATCCGGGAAAGCGGACGACGTTCATCCGTACGAGTGGCACAGGCGCCGCGGGGCGGACGGACGGCCCCGGTCAGTGCCCGGCGGCGCGCAGCTCCCGCACCAGCCGCGCCGTCACCGGCACCGGTACGCCGTGCCGCCCGGCCGGGCGGAGCAGCGCCCCGCCGACGGCGTCCAGTTCCAGCGGCCGGCCCGCCTCGGCGTCACGCTGCATGGACGACCTGGCGGCCGGCGGGAAGGCGTCGTACCGCGCCACGGCCGCCGCCGGATCGGCCGGCACGCCGCAGGCCCGGCTCACCGCGGTGGTCTCGGCGACCAGTGCCTCCAGCTCACCCCGGTGAGCGGTGCGGACCTCGCCGAGCGGGCGGCCGTACCGCGTGGTGAGCAGGGCGAACGGGGCGAGGAAGGCCATCTTGGCCCACAGCGCCGCCCGCTCGTCGCCGACCACGCGGACGGTCGGTCCGGCGGCGCCCAGGTGCGCGGCGAGGGCGTCGAGGCGGGCGCGCGGTACGGCGTCCCCGGCCAGGTCCAGCTCCGTGAACGGGCTTCCGTGTTCGATCAGGCCGGGGGCGAGCCGGGTGGACTCCACGCGGATCACGGCCGGGGCGACCCGGTCCGGGCGGTAGCGGGCGCGGAGGGTTGCCGGATGCTCGACGCCGTTCAGCAGCGGCACGACGAGCGCGTCGCCGAGGACGGCGGGCGGGACCCGGGTGAGGGCCGCGTCGAGCGCGGTGTGCTTGACGGCGATCAGGCAGGCGTCCACCGGTCCGCGCAGCTCGGTGTCCGCCGCCACGGGGGCGGTGAAGTCGCCGAACTGCGGGCTGCGGACCGTGATGCCGGTACGGCGCAGGGCGTCGGCCGTGTCCTCGCGGGCCACGCAGACGACGCGGTGGCCGGCGCGGGACAGGAGGGCGGCGAGCAGGCCGCCGGTGCCGCCGGGGCCGAGCACGGCCACGGTGAGCGGGTTCGTCATGGAGTTGTCCTTCCGACGGTCGGCCCCGGGGTCGGTGGCCGCCTTCTCCGGTGATCCTCGCAGGGGCGGCCGGGGCGCGCCAGACTGAGGGCATGTGCCGGAGCATCAAGACCCTGCGTCCGCCCGCGCTGCCGGGCGAGGCCACGGACGAGGACATGCGGGCCGCCGCGTTGCAGTACGTGCGGAAGGTGTCCGGGTTCCGGGCGCCCGCCGCCCACAACCGCGAGGTCTTCGACCGGGCGGTGGAGGCCGTGGCCCGCGCCACGGCGGAGCTGCTCGACGGGCTGGAGGTACGCGGCGCGGGCGCCGTACGGGCGGAACCGGAGCGGGTGGCCGAGGGCTAGCCGGTCCGGGCGCGGCGGAACGGCGGCGTCCGAGCGGGCCGGAGTCCCCGGTTCCGCCGGGAGGGCCGTCGCGCCGTTCCGCCATGCCCTCCCGAGGGTGGGCCGGGGGACACCCCGACCCTTGATGTTGAACTTGCAAGTATTGCTTAGGGACCCCTAACCTGGGCCCTCGTTCGGTTCCGCCGCCCCCACGGCCGGCCCACGTCCCCGGCCGGCCCGACCGACACCGAAGAGGAGACGTCCCCATGTCCGCACGCCTCAACTCCGCCCAGCCCTATGCGCTCGGGCTCTTCCGCATAGTCATCGGCCTGCTCTTCGCCGTGCACGGCGCCGCCTCCTTGTTCGGCGTCCTCGGCGGCGCCACGGGCACCGGCGGCACCGTCGACGCGGGCACCTGGCCCGGCTGGTACGCGGCCGTGATCCAGCTGGTCGCCGGCGGCTCGGTGCTGCTCGGCCTCGGCACCCGCGGGGCCGCGCTGATCGCCTCCGGTTCGATGGCCTACGCCTACTTCGACGTCCACCAGCGTGCCGCCCTGTGGCCCATCCAGAACGGCGGCGAGCCGTCGGTGCTGTTCTGCTGGGCGTTCCTGCTGCTGGTCTTCACCGGCTCCGGCGCCTTCGGCATCGACCGGCTCCTCGCCCGGCGCACGGTCACGGCGGGCGAACCCGCCGCGGAGCAGGCCCCGCTGGCGGCCTGACCGACGGCCCCCGAACCCCGCGACACCTCCTGTCACACCCCCGGCGTACGCTGTATGGCTGTCAACGGGGGAGTGTCGGGAGTCGTGGTGTTCGAGAGCGTGGGGTCGCTGGCGGCCGGTCCGTGGATCTATGCCGTGGTGGCCCTGTCGGTACTGTTCGACGTGTTCCTGCCGGTGCTGCCGAGCGGGGTGCTCGTCATCACGGCCGGTACCGCGGCGGCCGCGGGTTCGGGCGCGGCCGGCGGGGTCCCGCACGAGGTGCCGGACATCCTCGCCCTGATCCTCTCCGCGGCGACCGCCTCGCTCCTCGGCGATCTGGTGGCCTACCGGCTGGCATGGCGGGGCGGCGCCCGCCTGGACCGCGCGATAGCCCGCTCCCGGCGGCTGACCACCGCGCAGGAACGTCTCGGCGACGCCCTCGCCCGGGGCGGCGGCGCGCTGGTCGTCCTCGCCCGCTTCGCCCCCGCCGGCCGCTCGGTCGTCTCCTTCTGCGCGGGCGCCGCCCACCGCCGCGCCCGCGACTTCCTGCCCTGGTCCGCCCTGGCCGGCCTGTCCTGGGCGGCCTACAGCGTCGCCCTCGGCTACTACGGCGCCCAGTGGCTGGGCGCGACCTGGCTCGCCGCGGGCGTCTCCGTGGCCGCGCTGTTCGCTGCGGGCGCCGCGGCGGCCTTCCTGGTGCGGCGGCGGCCGGTCTCCTGACCCGAGGGGCCCGCGGTCGCCGTACGCCCGGGCGGGTGGCCGTACGGCGCGGGACTCAGCAGCTCGCCAGGTAGTTCGTCAGCGCGCTCTTCTCGGCGGAGTCGACCGACAGGTCGTAGTAGTACTTCACCTGCACCCAGGCACGGACGTAGGTGCAGACGTACGCGGACCGGGAGGGCACCCAGGTGGCCGGGTCCTGGTCGCCCTTGGCCTGGTTGACGTTGTCGGTGACGGCGATCAGCTGCGGCCGGGTCAGGTCGTTGGCGAAGCCCTGCCGCTGGGCGGTGGTCCACTTGCTCGCCCCGGAGTCCCAGGCCTCCGCCAGCGGCACCAGGTGGTCGATGTCCAGGTCGGAGGCGGCGGTCCAGGTGGCGCCGTCGTAGGGGGAGTACCAGCTGCCGCTGGTGGCGGCGCACGAGGAGTTGGTGACGACGTTCGTGCCGTCCCGCTTCAGGACCGTCTCGCGGGTGTTGCAGGTGCCGCTGATGGTGATCCACAGCGGGAAGAGGTCGCGGCTGTAACCGGTGCGGTTCTCGGTCGCCACGGTGAGCTGGGCGAGGTAGCCGCGGGCGGTGGCGGCGCTGACCGGCGTGGGGAGGGCGGCCGAGGCGCTCGGGGAGTTGACCAGGGCGACGGAGGCCAGCAGGCCGGTCAGGGTCGCGAGTATGCTCAGCCGTCGACGCGCGTAGAGTTTGGGCATGGGGTAACTCCCTTGTGGGGTACGGGTGTTGGGGTGCGGCGAGGACATGCTCGCGGGGTGGCGTTGCCGGGGGGTGAGCGCTCGGTAAGAAGCTAGTGACGTGCGCATGACACGACAAGGTTCACGGCTGAACCTTCACATCCCGTACGATGGGTGGCGCAGAAGGGGAGTAGCTCTTCGCCGGACCGTCGACATACTGCTCAGCGAGCCTGAGCCGGCGCCCGGAGGCCGACCACCGACATCCATCGGGGTCCGCCAGCGAGACCTTCGGCAAGCAGTGCACGCCCGTGCCCCCCGGCGCGGGCGCCGAGTGCGCTGCCGTGCCGAGGTGTCACCGCGTGACGTACCGCACTCTCGGCGGGGCAGCCCGACCGATTGAGGGACCTTGATCAGCATCACCGTGACGGCGCTCGTCTTCGGCATCGTCTTCCTCGCCGAACTGCCCGACAAGACCGCGCTCGCCGGCCTCGTCCTCGGCACCCGCTACCGCGCCTCGTACGTCTTCGCGGGCGTCGCCGCCGCCTTCCTCCTGCACGTCGTGCTCGCCGTCGCGGCCGGCAGCGTGCTGACCCTGCTGCCCCAGCGGATCGTGCACGCCGTCACCGGCGTCCTCTTCCTCGGCGGCGCCGCCATGCTGCTGCTGAGCAAGGGTGAGGACGAGGAGGAGATCAGGAAGCCCGCCGACCAGTCCTTCTGGAAGGTCGCCGGCACCGGCTTCATGCTCATCCTGGTCGCCGAGTTCGGTGACCTCACCCAGATCATGACCGCCAACCTCGCCGCCCGTTACGACGACCCGCTCTCCGTCGGCCTCGGCGCCGTACTGGGCCTGTGGGCCGTCGCCGGACTGGGCATCGTCGGCGGAAAGGCCCTGATGAAGCGGGTTCCGCTGCGGCTGATCACGCAGATCGCGGCGGGGCTGATGGTGGCGCTCGGCGTGTGGAGCCTGTACGAGGCCGTGGCCGGCTGAGCGCGGCCGCCGAGCTGAACGGCGGATGAACGTCCGCCGGGGGTGGTGGCGGGAGGCCCGGCCTGTTTTGTACCGTAGAGAAACAAAGTGGCTCCCGCCCGTTCTCCCTGACCGGCGGGCGGGGCCGCCTTGTGCCCCGCCGTCCCCCGACCGGGACCCCGCACCGTCCAGGAGCTGCCGATGCCGGCCACCGCCGCGCCCACCGTCCTCACCGCCCGGGCCCTTCTCCTCGACATGGACGGCACCCTCGTCGACTCCCACGCCGTCGTCGAACGCATCTGGCGGCGCTGGGCCGAGCGGCACGGGCTGGACGGCGACGAGGTGATGAGCGTCGTGCACGGCCGGCAGGGCCACGCCTCCATGGCCGTCCTGCTCCCCGACCGGCCGCATCGGCAGAACCTCGCCGACAACGCCCGCATGCTCGCCGAGGAGACCGCCGACACCGACGGCGTCACCGAGGTCCCCGGCGCCGGCGCCTTCCTCGCCGCCCTGCGCGGGCTCCCGCACGCCCTGGTGACCTCCGCCGACCTCGCGCTCGCCACCGCCCGCATGGACGCCGCCGGGCTGCCGCTGCCGGCCGTCCGCGTCACCGCCGAGTCCGTCGACGCCAGCAAGCCCGACCCCGAGGGGTTCCTCAAGGGCGCCGCCGCGCTGGGCGTCGACCCCGCCGACTGCGTCGTCTTCGAGGACTCCGGCGCGGGTATCGCGGCGGGGCGCTCCGCGGGGATGCGGGTCGTGGGGGTGGGGGCGGGGGCTGCGGCCCACGGGCCGGATGTCGTCGTGCGGGATCTCACGCAGGTGGCGGTGGAGGTTGTAGGGGACGGAGCGGTGCGCCTGCGGCTGGGCTGAGCTGTTCGGGTGCGGGTGCGGGTGTGGGTGGGGGCTGGTCGCGCGGTTCCTCGCGCCCCTGGGTGGGTTGGTGTGGGCCGGGGTGGGGAGTGGGGGTTCCTGCGGATGCCCGGTCCGGTGCGGGTGTGGGTGGGGGCTGGTCGCGCGGTTCCCCGCGCCCGTGGGGTTGGTGTGGGCCGGGGTGAAGTGGGTGGGGGTCGGTCTCGGCAGGTTTCCGCGGGTCTGGGGTTCTTCGTGGGCCTCGGGTCAGGGGGTGGGGGTTTCGGACTGTAGGGCGGCTCGGGTGGTGGGGCCGTATTCGCCCAGGGGTTCGGTGGTGATGCCGCGGGCCAACTGGTAGTTGCGCACCGCGTCCTCCACCGGGCGGGTGAACACGCCGTCGATCCGGTCGCCGTAGAGGTTGAGCCGGCGCAGCCGCTGCTGGAGCTCCGTGACCTGCGGGCCGGTGTCGCCGCGTCGCAGTACCGGGACCGCGGCCGGCGTGGGACGGGGGCTGCCGGAGGTCGTCCCGGAGGGGCTGGGCGAGGCGGAGCCGGACGCGCTGCCCGACGGCGTCGGGGACGGGGTCGGGGACGCGGAGCCCGGGGACGGGGCCGGGTCGGCCGGCGCCGACGGAGGGCCGGACGGGGACGGAGCCGGTGGGCGGGGCGCGGGCGGGGGCGCCGACGCCGAGGCGGGGCCCGGGGTCACGGCGTCCGGGATGCCCGGCCTGACCTCCGGGGCCGCCCGGTCCGGTGCGGGGTCGTGGTAGGCGGACAGCGCGAAGCCGGCCACCGCGATCAGCGCGATCCCCGTGCCCGCGGCCAGCAACGGCACGGTACGGCGGGAGCGGCGCGGCGGCCGGGGCTCCCCGGCGTCCGCCGCGCCGGGCGTATCGGGCGCGCCGGGTGTACCGGGTGCGCCGGGTGCGCCGGTCTCCGCCACCGCCGTCGGGGCCGGCGGGTGCGGGGGGCCGGGCGGACCAGGGGGCCCGGTCGGCGCGTCCCGGACGATGTCGGCGACGTAAGGGCGTATCCGCAGCGGGTCGAAGTCCTCCGCCGCCGCGGCCTCGGCCGTGCGGGTCTCGCGCAGCGCCGCCGCGGCCCGCGCGGTGCAGTCGCAGGACGGCGAACCGTCCGGTTCCCTCGGCGCCCCGCACTCCGGGCACCTGGTGTCCTCGTTCCCCGTCACCCGTCCGGCCCTCCCCTCGGGAACTCCAGAGAATAGGCGGGTCTCCTCCTCGTCCGCAGGACTCAACAGGCCATAACTGGTGACACCGATCACGATGGGAAAGGCGCATCCGAGCCCCGGGAGGTCTCCATGGCCCTGGACACGCACGGCACGGCCAAGGACGTGCGGAGCGGCGAACACGTGCCGGGCAGCGTGCTGGTGCCGATCGGCGCCCTGCTGCTCGGTCTGCTGCTGGCCGCGCTGGACCAGACGATCGTGTCGACCGCGCTGCCGACGATCGTCAGCGACCTCGGCGGACTGGAGCACCTGTCCTGGGTGGTCACCGCCTACCTGCTGGCGTCGACCGCCGCGACCCCGCTGTGGGGCAAGCTCGGTGACCAGTACGGGCGCAAGCGGCTCTTCCAGACGGCCATCGTGATCTTCCTGATCGGCTCGGCGCTGTGCGGGGCCGCGCAGGACATGCCCCAGCTGATCGCCTTCCGGGCGCTCCAGGGCCTCGGCGGCGGCGGCCTGATGGTGCTGTCCATGGCCATCGTCGGCGACCTCGTGCCCCCGCGGGAGCGCGGCCGCTACCAGGGGCTGTTCGGTTCCGTCTTCGGCGCGACCAGTGTGCTCGGGCCGCTGCTCGGCGGGCTGTTCACCCAGCACCTGAGCTGGCGGTGGGTGTTCTACGTCAACCTGCCCGTCGGCGTCGTCGCGCTCGGCGTGATCGCCGTCGCCCTGCGCATCCCGCACCGGGCCACCCGCCACGTCATCGACTACCTGGGCACGTTCCTCATCGCGGCCGTCGCCACCTGCCTGGTCCTGGTCGCCTCGCTCGGCGGCACCACCTGGGCGTGGGGCTCGGCGCGGATCGTCGGGCTGGCGGTGCTGGGCGTCCTGCTGGCCGTGGCGTTCGTCGCCGTGGAGCGCCGGGCCGCCGAACCGGTCCTGCCGCTCGGCCTGTTCCGCGTCCGCACCTTCACCCTCGCCGCCGTCATCAGCTTCATCGTCGGCTTCGCCATGTTCGGCGCGATGACCTACCTGCCGACCTTCCTCCAGATCGTGCACGGCGTCTCCCCGACCCTGTCGGGCGTGCACATGCTGCCGATGGTGTTCGGGCTGCTGCTGTCGTCCACGGTCTCCGGGCAGATCGTCAGCCGCACCGGCCGCTGGAAGGTGTTCCCGATCGTCGGCACCGCCGTCACCACCCTCGGCCTGCTCCTGCTGCACCGGCTCGACGAACGCAGCGGCACCGCCGAGATCGGCGTCTCCCTGTTCGTCTTCGGGCTGGGCCTCGGCCTGGTCCTCCAGGTCCTGGTGCTGATCGTGCAGAACGCCGTCTCCTACGAGGACCTCGGCGTCGCCACCTCCGGCGTCACCTTCTTCCGCTCCATCGGCGCCGCCTTCGGCGTGGCCATCTTCGGCACGATCTTCGCCGGCCGCCTCGGCGACAAGCTCACCGCCGCCTTCCGGGGCCTGCGCCTGCCGCCCGGTGCGACCCCCGACGCGCTCGGGTCCGACCCCCGGGGCATCGCCGCCCTGCCGCCGGCGTTGCGCCCCGCGGCCCTGCACGCGTACGCGTCCGCCATCACCGACGTCTTCCTGTACGCCGCGCCCGTCGCCGCGCTCGGCTTCGTCCTGGCCTGGTTCCTGAAGGAGGACCGGCTGCGCGGCTCGGTCACCGCCCCGGACATCTCCGAGACGATCCCGCCCAACCCGGTGGAGCGCTCCTCGCACGACGAGGTGTGCCGCGCGCTGTCCGTGCTCGGCACCCGCGAGGGCCGCCGGGAGATCTACCGGGACATCACCGAACGGGCCGGCTACGACCTGCTGCCCGCCACCAGCTGGGTGCTGCTGCGCATCCGCCGGTACGGCTCCGTGGAGCCGGCCGTGCTCGCCGAGCGCAGCCCCGTCCCGCTCCAGGCGGTCATGGCCGCCGCCCGCCAGGTCGAGGAGCGGCGGCTCGCCGAGCGCCGGGGACTGGAGCTGGTGCTGACGAGCACGGGCCGGGAGGCCGCCGAACGGCTCACCCGGGCCCGCGAGGAGACCCTCGGCGAGCTGCTCGGCGACTGGTGGCAGCCGGGCCGTTCCACCGACCTGACGCAGTTGGTGCGGGAGCTGACCGGCGAACTGTGCGGGGCCGAACGCGAACGCCCGCACAACGGCACGGTCACGAAGGCCGGGGCCCGCTGAGGGACGGCGCCGGGTCCAGTTCCTTGCGGAACCAGTGCTCGGCGTAGGGGGCGTCGTTGTGCGGGCCGGTCTCGGTGTAGCCGAGCCGGGCGTACAGGGCGCGGGCCTCGACCAGGTCCGCGCGGGTGTCGAGGACCATGCGGCGGGCACCGAGGGCGCGGGCCGCCTCCTCGGCGGCGGTGACCAGCAGCGCCGCCCCGCCCCGGCCGCGCGCCTCCGCCCGCACGAACACCCGGGTCAGCTCGGCGGTGTCCGCGTCCAGCAGCCGTACGCCCGCCGATCCGGCCGGGGCGCCCGCGTACCGCCCGACGAGCAGCCGCCCCGTCGGCGGGGCGAGGGAGGTGCCCGGATCGGCCGCGATCTCCCGCTCCAGCTCGGCCGGGTCGGTGCGGCGTCCCTCGTGCAGCAGGTACCAGCGGTCGCTGACCTCCGTGTAGTAGGCGCGCCACAGGGCGGCCGCGGCCGGTGAGTCGTACGGCTCCGCAGTGATCGTCCACGTCATGCCGGCCATTGTCGGCGCGGGCCCCGCACCCTCGGCAACCGGATATCGGCGACGGCCCGGCGGAGCCCGTTTGTGGCCGGGGTTCCGGGTCACACGAAGGGTGAACCGGCCAGCGGGGCCGGTCCGATCGGAAGGCAACCATGTCCACAGGCATGATCATCGCGTTGGCCGTGATCGTGGCGGTCGTGGTCATCGGGGCGGTGGCCCTGATAGCGCGCGGCCGCGGACGGCACGGCGGGCCCAGCCTCAGGCAGCGCTTCGGCCCCGAGTACGACCGGACCGTGGCCCGGCACGACGGGGACACCAACGCGGCCGAGCGTGAGCTGACCGCGCGTCTCGAACGCCACGGAGAGCTGCGGGAACACCCGCTCGACGGCACCGAGCGGCAGCGCTGGACGGACCGCTGGACGGCCGTCCAGGAGCAGTTCGTCGACTCCCCGCGCGAGGCGGTGGCCGAGGCCGACCGGCTGCTCGCGGAACTGGCCGCGGTGCGCGGCTACCCGGGCGGCGAGCGGTACGAGGAGCAGCTCGACGCGCTGTCCGTGCACCACGCCGAACACGTCGAGGGCTACCGCCGGGTGCACCGGGCCGCCCGCCTGGGCCCGGACGGGTCCGCCGCGGGTACCGAGGAACTGCGGTCGGCGCTGCTGGACGCCCGCGCCCTCTTCGACGACCTGACGAGCACGGAGACCGGCCGGCACCGCGCCGGCGCCGGCACGGACCACCGGGACACCCCGGCCGGCACCCGTTCCCACGCCCGTACCCACAACCCGCTGGCCCTCCACCGCAGCCGGCCGAAGGAGAGCTGACGACATGCCGGACAGGACGAGCGCCACGGGCGACGACCGCCGCCCCACCCGCACCCCGGCGGACACGGGGGTGCCGGTCGGTGAGCCGGCACGCGACGACAAGTGGGCCCCGGACGACGCGGCACCGGGCCACCGCACACCGCGCGAGGCCCGGCCCGAGGAGCGGCTCCCCGGCGAACCGGCCGCGGACGGCGGGCTCACGGCCCCGGTCGGCTCCGGCCGCGAGGGGCTGACGGCCGAGGACCGCACCCCGCGGGACACGGCGGCACAGGCGCCGGACCTCACGGGCCACGCCGCGGCCGGGGCCTCCGGCCCGCTGCACGGCACCGAGGGCCTGCGCCCCGGCACGGAGGACCTGGCCCCGGGAACGACCGGCCCCGACGCGACCCCCGGCACGGCCGGCACGAGCGCGTCCGGCCTCGACGCGGCCCCCGGCACGGCCGGCACGCCCGGCCCGAGCGCGTCCCAGACGGGCGCGGACGCGCCGCTGCTCCCGCACGACGAGGCGGACCGGTGGGAACACCGGCTGCGGGAGGTCGTCGCCGGGTTCGTGGACGAGCCGAAGCGGGCGGTCGAGGAGGCCGACCGGGCGCTGGAGGAGATCGCCGCACGCTTCACCGAGGCGGTGACAGAGCGCCGCCGCACCCTGCGCACCTCCTGGCAGGGCGGCGAGGACGCCGGCACCGGCACCGGCACCGGCACCGGCACCGGGACCGACACCGGCACCGGGACCGACACCGAACAGCTGCGGCTCGCGCTGCGCGACTACCGGGAACTGGCCGGCCGCCTGCTCCACGGCTGACCCCATCCCCTCCCCCAGGGCGGCAGCACACGCTGCCGCCCTTTGCGCGTGCACGAAGACGGCCGGTGGGTTTCGGTCGGCGTGGTGGCATTGTGCCGGACGGGACCGCGCCGGGCGTTTTATCATGCGGCGGCGGTACGGCGATCCGCCCACCGCGCCAGGACGTTTCAGGGGGAACGCTCGTGCTCGAACTCACCATGGCCGCCGTCTCCGGGGAGGACGCGGGCGCCACGGCCGGCATGACGATGGCCGAGGCGCCCAGCGAGCCCGGTGCCGTGCTCCGGGTCGGCCGCGACGGGACCGTGTGCCGGCTGGCCACCCCCGAGGAGTGGCTGTTCGTCTCCCGGGTCCACCTGGAGTTCCTGTGCGGCCCGGACGGGGTCTGGCAGGTGACCTGGCTGCGCGGCTCCCAGCCGGACCCGGCGTCCGAGGTCCGGGTCACCGTCGGGGAGTACGCCCAGCCGGTCGGCTACGGCGCGAGCGTTCCGCTGCCCCGCGGCGGGTCCGGGGAGGTCGTCGTCCAGGACCGCACCGCGCCGCGCAGCGTGAACGTGGGCTTCTACCACGAGATCTGAGCCGGTCGGTCAGCCCAGCACGTGGGCCAGCGCGAAGCCGTCGTAGCCCTTGCCGCCGACGGTCTGGATCGCCGTACCGCTCAGCCGCGGGTGCGTGGCGATCAGCTCGATCGCGGCGCGGCTGCCCACCACGTCCGGCTCGGTGCTGTCCGGGTCGGCGACCCGGCCGCCGCGCACCACGTTGTCCACGACGATCAGGCTGCCGGCCCGGGTGAGCCGCAGCGCCCACTCCACGTAGCGCCCGCTGTTGGCTTTGTCGGCGTCGATGAAGACGAGGTCGAAGGGGGCCGGGTTCTCGTCAGCGAGCTTGGGCAGCGACTCCAGCGCCGGGCCCACCCGCACCTGCGCGACGCGTTCCAGGCCCGCGCGGGCGATGTTCCGGCCCGCCACCTCGGCGTGCCGGGCGCTGTACTCCAGCGACACCAGCCTGCCGTCCTCGGGCAGGGCGCGGGCCAGCCAGATGGTGCTGTAGCCGCCGAGCGTGCCGATCTCCAGGATGTTCCGGGCGCCCTGGAGCCGGGCGAGCAGGTGCAGGAGCTTGCCCTGCGCGGCCGTCACACCGATCCGCGGCAGTCCGGCCGCCTCGCTCTCCCGCAGGGCGGACCGCAGCGCCTCGTCGTCCGGTGAGAGCCGGCTGATGAAGTAGTCGTCGACGTCGTCCCACAGCTGCGACCCGCTCATAGCGCCTGCTGCCTTTCCCGAGTGTCGGTCCCGAGTCTTCCCCGGGCTGCCTGCCCCTGCCCACCCCGATCCTCCCAGCAGAGAACCCCGCACCCCCGAAGGGGCGCGGGGTTCCGCGCGACGAGCCACCGGGCAGCCGCGCCCGGCGGGGCGAGCCGCGGCCTCCGACCGTCCGCCGCGGACGGGTGGGCGGCTACCGCTCCTCGACGGCCGGGGCGGAGCCCGGCAGCGGCCGTCCGGCGGTCTCGGACATCCGCCACACCGCGAACCCGCCCACGACGGCGGCGGCCATCATGTAGTACGCGGGCATCATCATGTTCCCGGTCGCGCCGATCAGCGCGGTCACCACGAGCGGGGTCGTCCCGCCGAACAGGGACACGGACACGTTGAACCCGATGGACAGCGAGCCGTAGCGCACCCGGGTCGGGAACAGCGCGGGCAGCGCGGCCGGCATGGCGGCCGTGAAGCAGACCAGCAGCAGGCCCAGCGCGCCCATGCCGAGGGCGACGGCGAGCAGGCTGCCCTGGCGGATCAGCAGCAGCGCGGGGACGGACAGCAGCAGGAAGCCGGCGCAGCCCGCCGCGATGACCGGCCGGCGACCGACGCGGTCGCTGAGGGCGCCCGCGAACGGCTGGACGACCATCATCACCGCCATCACGCCGAGCACGACCAGCAGCCCGTGCGTCTCGTCGTACTTCAGCTCACTGGTGAGGTAGCTCGGCATGTACGACAGCAGCATGTAGTCGGTGACGTTGAAGACCAGCACCAGGCCCATGCACAGCAGCAGCGCCTTCCACTGGCCCGAGACCATCTCGCGCAGCGGCACCTTCGGCCGGGCGGCCTCGGCCTTCTCGACCTCGGCGGCGAACGCCGGGGTCTCCTCCAGCCGCATCCGCAGGTACAGGCCGATGATGCCCATCGGACCCGCGATCAGGAACGGGATCCGCCAGCCCCAGGAGGTCAGGTCGTCGGCGGAGAGCAGGGCCGTCATCAGGGTGACCAGGCCCGCGCCGCCGATGTAGCCGGCGAGCGTGCCGAACTCCAGCCAGCTGCCGAGGAACCCGCGCTTCTTGTCCGGGGCGTACTCGGCGATGAACGTGGTGGCGCCCGCGTACTCGCCGCCGGTGGAGAAGCCCTGGACGAGCCGCGCGGCCAGCAGCAGGAGCGGCGCGCCGACGCCGATCGTCGCGTACGACGGGATCAGGCCGATGGCGAACGTGCCCACCGCCATCATGATCATCGTGACGGCGAGGACCTTCTGCCGGCCGACGCGGTCGCCCAGCGGGCCGAAGACCATGCCGCCGACCGGCCGGACCAGGAAGGCCGCCGCGAAGGCGCCGAAGGTCGACAGCAACTGCGCGGTCGGGTTGCCGGACGGGAAGAAGACCTTGCCCAGGGTCACCGCGATGTAGCTGTAGACACCGAAGTCGAACCATTCCATCGCGTTGCCGAGCGCGGCCGCCTTCACGGCACGCCTGACGAGCGCGGGGTCGGTGACGGTGACGTCGCCGGTGTCACGGGCCGAGGTGGCCCGTCGTGCCTTCGGGGGCGGGTTGACGGCTGTGACGGTCGTCAAGACGGAGCTCGCCTACCTTTCGACGGGGACGGGGACGGACCCGGACGGCGTCGCTGACGTACGACGGGCCGAAAAACGACCATAGGGGCAGCTCTGCCCCTTACGTACCGTGTGGGGATCGGTGCGGCATGCAGTTAAAGGCGGGTTACGCAGGCACTCCTGCCCCATGTCACGAGGTCATTCCGCCCGACCGGTGTGATCCTTCTCGCGTCCCCGGCACGCAACCGAGGGTCACCGCGACGACCGCCGCGACTATCGTCTTCCGGACAAAACACGGACCGACGTCAGGTGAAGCGGGGGTTTCCCGCGTCCCTCCCCAGGGTGTCTGCGAGCCTCGCAGGAGGCGCGGAGACGGCCGGGCGCGCAGGGCGCCCGGCACGGCGACAGGGGCGGGAGGCCGACGAGGCGTGGGGAACGTGCGGCACAGCGGACGACCGGCGCAGGCCCTCACGAGCACGGCGGCCGGGGCGCGGCTGCGCGCCGCCCGCCTCGCCCTGTGGGCGCTCGCGGCGATCCTGGCCGCACGGCAGACGGCGGCCGTCCTGACCAGCCCGAGCGGTGATCGGCTGACCGACCTGGAGACCTGGGTCGGCCCCGAGGGCGTCCTGCACGTCAAGGGCTCGCTGTACGACTCGACGCGGTTCACCGGCACCCCGTTCGCCGGCCTCGTCCTCAAACCCCTCACCCGTTCGGCGGAGGCCGCCCTCGGTTGGGGCTGGACCTTCGGCACCCTGCTGCTGGTCGTCGCCCTCGGCCTGGTGGCCGCCCGCGCGCTGCCCCAGCCGGTCAGCCGGCGCACCTCGCTGCTGGCCGCGCCGGTCGCCATCAGCCTCCTCATGCTGTCGCTGCCGGTCCGCAGCACCCTGTGGCTCGGCCAGACCAGCGTCATCCCGGTGCTGCTCGTCCTGCTGGGCTGCTTCGCCGTCCGCGGACAGCGCGCGAGCGGCCTCTGTCTGGGCCTGGCCGCCGCCCTCCAGCCGACCGTGCTGCTCTTCGCCCCGCTGCTGTGGTTCACCGGCCGCCGCCGCGCCGCCCTCACCACGGCCGGCACCTTCGCCGCGTGCACCGCGCTCGCCTGGGCGGCCCTGCCCCACGACTCAGTCGCCTACTGGGTGCACCACATGGCCGGCGCCGGCCTCGGTGGCAAGGCCGACGGCCTCGCCAACCAGTCCCTGCACGGCGCCCTGCTCCGCCTCGGCCTCACCGGCCCCCTGGAGATCACGCTCTTCCTGCTGCTCGGCGCCGCCGTCGCCGGCCTCGCCCTCGGCCGCGCCGTCCGCTACGCCCACGACGGCCAGCTCCTGCTCGCCGTCGCGGTCACCGGCTGCGCAGCGGTCGTCGTGTCCCCGACCACCTGGCAGCACCAGCTGCTGTGGGTGCTGCTCGCGGTGGTCGGCCGGGTCGGCAGGCGCGCCTCCGACCGCTACGTCTGGCCGGTCGCGGTGATCCTCGTGACCACGCTGCCCGCGCGGATGATGCTGCCGGACATACCGGTGATGTACCCGCTGCGGGACGACCTGGTGCTCCTCGCGGCCCTGGCCGCCGCCACCGCCGTCCCCTTCCTGTCCCGCACCTCCCCCCACTACCAGGTCCCGGTCGCGCCCCGGTACGCCCCGCGGACCCCGGCCCGCTTCCGCCGCGTCCCGCTGCTGCCGGCCCTCGGCCGGGTCCTCACCCGGCCCAACCTCCTGCTGGAGCTGCTCCTCATCCGGGTCGTGTACGCCGCCTACCAGCAGGTACGGCTCGCCGCGACCGGCGGCACCAACTCCGGGGGCCGGGCCGCCGCCGAGCACCACGGCCGCCTCGTCCTCGACGCCGAGCGCTTCCTGCACATCGACATCGAGCACGCCGTCAACCACGCCGTCGTCCGGATCGGCTGGCTGCGGGGCTTCTTCGACCACTACTACGAGTCCTTCCACTTCGTCGTCCCGCTCACCGTCCTCGCCGTCCTGTACTGGCGCCGCCCCGCCGACTACCGCTGGGCCCGCGCCTCCCTCGGCTTCGCCACCTTCCTCGCCCTCGTCGGCTTCTGGCTCTTCCCCCTCGCCCCGCCCCGCCTGATGCCGGACCTCGGCATCATCGACACCGTCCACGGCGTCCAGGACTTCTCCAAGCCGGACTACGGCACCCTGACCGCCCTCACCAACCAGTACGCCGCGATGCCGTCCCTCCACTTCGGCTGGTCCCTGTGGTGCGGGATCGTCATCGCCGTCATCGCCCCGAAGTGGTGGATGAAGGCACTGGGCCTGCTGCACCCCCTGTTCACCGTCTCGGCCATCGTCGCCACCGGCAACCACTGGGTGCTCGACGCGGTCGGCGGCGCGGCGGTCGTCGGCGCGGGCTTCGCCCTGTCCTACGCCTTCCAGGGCCCCCGGACCCACCCGGCCCCCCGAACGACGACGGAGCCCGACCGCGAACCGGCACGGGAGACGACACCGGGCTGACCACCCTGTCGCCGCCCCGGTGGACGCCGGCCGTGGGTTCATTCCCGGCCGGAGGCCGTCGTCGCCACCGTGGCCGCCGCGGCCGCCGCGAGGAGGAGGGGGAGGGCCAGGCCGTGGTGGAGGACCAGCCACGCGCCCAGGGTGGCGCCGGCGGCCATGGCGAGGACCGAGGCCGTGCGGCGGGGGGAGCGGCGGCCGGTGGCGTCGCCGAGGCGGGACTCGGCGGCCAGGCCGGTGAGGGTCATGGTCAGGACGGTGGTGGTGAGGTCGGGGACGCCGAGTTTGCGGACCGTCGCGTTGCGCAGGCCCATCGCGAAGGCCGTGAGGGCGATCAGGGTGTAGCGGGCGGCGGGGTCGGTGTCCGGCCGGGCGAAGGCCACCGCGGCGGAACCGGCGACGAGCACCGCCTCCGCCGCCAGGGTGCGGCGGGCCCAGATGCGGCGCGAGCGACGGACGTGGCGGGCCGCCACCCGGCCGCCGGTCACCGCGCCGAGCAGGAAGCAGAGCAGGGAGGTGGCCGTGTGGGTCACGGAGAAGCCGGGGGCGCCGGCCGCGGCGAAGCCCAGGACGACCACGTTGCCGGTCATGTTGGCGGTGAAGACCCGGCCCAGGCCGAGGTAGCTGACGGCGTCGATCAGCCCGCTCACCACGGTCAGCACCAGCAGGACGGCCACCAGCCGCAGCCCGCGCGCCTCCGGGTCCGCCGCCGGCGCCGGGCCCGGTCCCGGTGGCGTCGGTGTCGGGTCCGGCGTCGTCATCGTTCCTCCGGGGCGTCGGTGGTGTCGGGCGGAGGTGGACAGAAGTCCACCCGGCGCGCGAAGGAAGTCCACCCCGAGGACGGGGGGCTCTCGGATGTCCCGGCGCAGCCTGCGTCCGTAGCGTTCCGGGCATGACACAGGACACGCGCGAAGTGGCGGGAAAGCAGCCCGGTCGGCCCATGCGGAAGGGCCCGGCGATCACCCTGGGCGCCCTGGCGCTGGTCGGTGCCGCCGGGATGGCACCGGGGCTGCCGGCGGGCGGCGGGCAGGGGAGCGGCGACCGGGGGGAGGTCGTGTCCGTCGTCCCGGTGGCCGCCCACAGCCGCGCCGAGATCGCCCGGAGTCTGGGGCAGCGGCACGTCGGTTCCGTACCGCTGCGCTACGGCGTCCTCGCGTACCGGGTGACGTACCGCACGGTGGACCCGCAGGGGCGGCCCACCACGGCGACCGGTCTGCTGACCCTGCCGTCGGGCGGCGGGCACCGTCTCGGCCTGGTCTCCGACACCCACGGCACCATGGCGAACCGCGCCTACGCCCCCTCCGTCGCGGAGGGCGCGCGCACCCGGTCGTACGTGTTCGCCGCCACCGGCCGCGCGGTCGCCGCCCCCGACTACCTGGGGCTGGGCGAGGGACCCGGACGCCACCCCTACATGGACACCCGGTCGGCGGTGACCGCGTCCGTGGACATGCTGCGCGCGTCCCGGACGGCGGGCCGCATGCTGGGGCGCGAACTGGACGGGGACCTCTACGTCACCGGGTTCTCCCAGGGCGGCCAGGTCGCGATGGCGCTGGCCCGGGCGGTGCAGGGCGGTGACGCGGCCGGGTTCCGGCTGAAGGCGGTGGCGCCGGTCTCGGGGCCGTACGACCTCCAGGGCACCGAGGAGCCCGCGCTGACCGACGGCCGGGTCAACGACGTCAGCGGGGTGTTCTACCTCTCCTACTTCCTCGTCGCCCAGAACCGGCTGCACCCGATCTACAAGGACCCCGCCGAGGTGTTCCGGCAGCCCTACGCCGGGCGGGTCGAGGGGCTGTTCGACGGACGGCACAAGGACGAGGACATCGTCCGGCGGCTGGCGCCCACCGTGCGGCGGCTGCTGACCGACCGCTTCTACCGGCAGCTGCGCGAGCCGTCCGGGGGGCTGCTGGAGGCGCTGCGCGCCAATGGGCACGCCTGCGACTGGAAGCCCGCGGTGCCGGTGCGGCTGTACGCGGGCGGCCGCGACACGGACGTGCCCATCGGCAACGCCCGGACATGCGCGCGCACCCTCGCCGGCCGGGGGGCGAGGGTGCGGGTGCTGGAGGTGGGCCCGGTCGACCACTTCGGGTCGGACCGGGCGGCGCTGGCCGGGATCGCGCGGTGGTTCAGCGGTGCGAGCGCGTAGGGGCGGCTCAGTACCAGCCGTTGGCCTGCCAGAAGTTCCAGGCCTGGGCGGGGCTGCCGTAGCGGGAGTTCATGTAGTCCAGGCCCCACTTGATCTGGGTGGCGGGGTTGGTCTTCCAGTCGGCGCCGGCGGTCGACATCTTCGAGGCCGGCAGCGCCTGGACCAGGCCGTAGGCGCCGGAGGAGCTGTTGGTGGCGTTGGCGTTCCAGCCACTCTCGTGCTCGACGATCCTGCTGAAGGCGTTGAACTGCGCGGCGTCCGGGATCATCTTGTGCGCGATCGCCTGGGCCGAGGAGTCGGAGGAGGAGGCGGCCTGGGCGGGCGCCGCGGAGAGCGCCATGCCGGCGGTGGCGGCGGCCAGCGCGACGGTGGTGAGGGCCTTCTTCGGAGTGGCGATGCGGCGGATGAAGGAGACGGACACGGAGAAACCTCTTCAGTGGGGGACGGTGGGTCACCCGCATGGAAAGGACCACGCACTGTGGCCGCATGCGGTGGCGCCGCAGCCCCTGGGGGCTCGTGGTGCCTGGCGACGTCCTCCAGAGAAACAGCCGCGAAACGAGTCCGCAATGACCCCTTTTACTAGTTGTGGCCGGATACGAGGCCGTGGGCGAGTCTGTGGCGTGGGTCTCAAAGCGCAGGTCAGAAGGGGTGCACGGAAGGATGTAACGGACAAATGGGACTACTGTCGCGCCTCGTAGGTGACGTGCGTCATGTGGGGTGCTTCACCGTCCCGCTCACCGTGCGGAGACGGCGCCTCACGCTTCGGGACCCTCGAATGTGACCGCGGTCTCGAACGCCGCCCGCCGCGTGGCCCGGCGCAGGGCGCGCAGCACCGCCGGACCGAGCGCCAGGGTCAGCACCACCGTGCACACCGCCCGGCCCAGGTCCCAGCCGAGCGAGGTGGCCAGGCAGTACGCGACGAAGCGGGCCAGGTTGGCGGCGACCGGCGCGTCCGCGTCGAAGGAGATGCCCGAGGCCGCCGCCCCCAGGAAGGGCCAGCCCGCCAGGTTCATGACCGTGCCGTAGGCGAAGGCCGCCAGGAAGCCGTAGCCGGCCAGCAGCAGCAGCTCTCCGCGACCGCGCAGCCGGACCGGGCCGGGGAGCAGTCCGGCGCCCATCGTGAACCAGCCCATCGCCAGCATCTGGAACGGCAGCCACGGCCCCACCCCGCCGGTGAGCAGCGCGGACGCGAACATCGTCACCGAGCCCAGGGAGAACCCGAACCCCGGGCCGAGCACCCGTCCGCTCAGCACCATCAGGAAGAACATCGGCTCCAGCCCCGCCGTCCCGGCGCCGATCGGCCGCAGCGCCGCCCCCGTCGCGGCCAGCACCCCCAGCATGGCCACGGCCTTCGGTCCGAGGTCCGACTCGGAGACCGTCGCCGCCACCACCGCCACCAGGAGCAGCAGCAGACCCGCGAACAGCCACGGCGCGTCCTGGGCGTGCGCGCCGAGCCCGGAGCCGGGCGGGGCGAGGAAGGGCCAGCCGAAGGCCGCCACACCCACCGCGCCGGTCAGCGCGAGCGCGCCGACGGAGCGGGGGCCGAGGCGGACGGCGCGCACCCGCGGGGCCCGGCTCACGCCAGGGCCTCCCGCACCTCGGACACCGTCAGCCACCGCTGCGGCGCGAGGATCTTCGTCACCTGCGGGGCGAACGACGGCGACGACACCACGATCTCGGCCGTCGGACCGTCGGCGATCACCTCGCCCTCGGCGAGCAGCACCACCCGGTGGGCCAGCTCGGCGGCGAGCTCCACGTCGTGGGTGGCCAGGACGATCGCGTGGCCCTCGGCCGCCAGCCCGCGCAGCACGGCCACCAGACGGCCCTTCGCCGCGTAGTCCAGGCCGCGCGTCGGCTCGTCCAGCAGGAGCAGGGGAGGGCGCGCGGTCAGGACGACGGCCAGGGCGAGCGCCAGGCACTGGCCCTCGGACAGATCGCGGGGGTGCGTGTCGTCCGCGATGCCCGGCAGCAGCTCCGAGACCAGCACCCGGCAGGTGCCGGGTGCCGCGCCCGCGTCCCGGTCGGCCGCCGCGCACTCGGCGGTCACCGTGTCCGCGTACAGCAGGTCGCGGGGTTCCTGCGGGACGAGGCCGACCTTGCGGACCAGCTCCCGGGGCGGGGTGCGGTGCGGGACGGCACCGCCGACGGTGACCGTGCCGGCACCGGGCGCCACGAGTCCGACGAGCGAGCCGAGCAGCGTGGACTTGCCGGCGCCGTTGCGTCCCATGAGGGCCACCGTCTCGCCCGGGGTCACGGTCAGGTCCACCCGCCGCAGCGCGTGCACACCGTCCCGGCGCACGGAGAGGCCGCGCACCTCGGCGACGCGCGTGACCGGCGGCACCGGGCCGGGGGAGGAGCGGCGGCGGAAGAAGGGGCGACGGGCGGCGGGCACGGCGGGCGCGGGGCGCCGCGACTGGGCGGGAACGGGAACGCCCGCGGTGACCGGCGTCTCGGAGGTGACCGTGGCCGTACCCGCGGTGGCGGTGGCGGTCGCGGTGGCGTCGCTCAGCCGGGCGCGCAGGCCGTCGGCACGGCGGCGGGCGTCCCGGACGGTCAGCGGCAGCGGGGACCAGCCGGCCAGCCGGCCCAGGTCGACCACCGGCGGGAACACCGGGGACACGGCCATCACCTCGGCCGGGGGACCGACGACCGGAGCCGCGCCGGGTGCCGGCAGCAGGACGACCCGGTCGGCGTACTGGATCACCCGCTCCAGGCGGTGTTCGGCCATCAGCACGGTCGTCCCCAGGTCGTGCACCAGCCGCTGCACCACGGCCAGCACCTCCTCCGCGGCGGCCGGGTCCAGCGCGGACGTCGGCTCGTCCAGGACCAGCACCCGCGGGTGCGGGGTGAGGACCGAGCCGATCGCGACGCGCTGGCGCTGCCCGCCGGACAGCGTGGCGATGGGCCGGCCCCGCAGCCCGGCCAGCCCGAGCAGGTCGAGGGTCTCCTCCACCCGGCGCCGCATCACCTCCGGCGCCAACCCCAACGACTCCATGCCGTAAGCGAGTTCGTCCTCCACGGTGTCCGTCACGAAGTGCGCGAGCGGATCCTGGCCCACCGTGCCGACCACGTCGGCCAGATGGCGCGGCCGGTGGGTGCGGGTGTCCCGGCCGGCCACCGTGACCCGGCCGCGCAGGGTGCCGCCGGTGAAGTGCGGCACCAGTCCGCTCACCGCGCCCAGCACCGTCGACTTGCCCACCCCGGACGGACCGGCCAGCAGGACCAGTTCACCCTCGGGCACCTCGAAGTCGACGCCGGTGACGGTGGGTCGGGCCGCGCCGTCGTACGTCACGCCGACCTCCTCGAAGCGGATCACGACGGCTCCCTGGGGACGGCGAAGGCGGGCAGCAGGGCGAACAGGGCGGCAGCGGCGGGCAGGACGGGCAGTCCGGGCGCGACCAGGGGCACGACCCCCGGGTGCAGCGCCCCCGGATCCCGGACGGAGGCGAGCGTGAGCAGTCCGGCCACCGCGGCACCGGAACCCGCGACCAGCCAGGCGCGCGCACCCCACGGGTCCGGGCGGTACCGGGTCCGCGGGGAGCGCCGGCCGCCCAGCCGCAGCCCCGCGAGCGCGGCGACCACCCCCGAGCCCAGCACCGGTAGGCCGTACGTGCCGCCCTCGGCCGTCAGCAGCCCGTACGTCCCCGCGCACACGCCCAGCAGTCCGCCGAGGGTGAGCGCGGCGGTCGTACGGCGGACCCGGGCGGGCACCTCGGCGGTACGGCCGTAGCCGCGCGCCTCCATCGCGGCGGCCAGCGCCACGGAACGTTCCAACGCGCCCTCCAGGACCGGCAGTCCGACCTGGAACAGGCCCCGTACACCCCGGTCGGGACGGCCGCGCAGCCGGCGGGCGGCACGCAGCCGCCGCACGTCGGCCACGAGGTGCGGCGCGAAGGTGAGCGCGACGACCACCGCCACGCCCGTCTCGTACAGCGCGCCGGGCAGGGACTTCAGCAGGCGGGCCGGGGCGGCCAGCGCGTTCGCCGCGCCGACACAGATCAGCAGGGCGGCGAGCTTCAGCCCGTCGTACGCGGCGAACACGACCGCCTCCGCGGTGACCCGGCCGCCCAGGCGGATGCCCTGCGCCCAGTGCGGCAGCGGGACCTCGGGGAGGGTGAGGAGGGTGTGGGTGCCGGGGATGGGGGAGCCGAGCGCCACCGCGAAGAAGAGCCGGAGGAGGACGACGGCGAGCCCTAGCCGTGCGAAGGCGGCGTACGAGCGGGCCCAGGGCGCGGACGTACGGTGCGTCGCCACGACGTAGCCGGAGGCGGCGATGAGGAGGCCGAGGAGGAGCGGATTGGTGGTGCGGCTCGCGGCGACCCCGACCCCGAGGGCCCACGCCCACCAGGCCCCGGGGTGCAGGACACCGCCACCGGACCACGACGCCGGCCCCGACCCCGTCCCCTCGGGGGCGCGGGGCACCGCGCGGCCGGCCTCGACGCGCCCGCGAGTCGCCCCGCGCCGCCTTCCGGTCTCAGCCGGCGTCATCGCGTCGCCGCTTGGTCCGCCACACGGCGGCCCCCGCCAGCGCGGCGACCACCGCCGCGCCGATCGGCAGCCCCAGCGAGGGCCCGCCGTCGGACGCCTCCCCTCCGCCGTCGGACGCCGTGCCGCCGCCGGCGGAGGTCTGCTCGCCGCAGCCCTTCCGCGGGTACCCGGCGATGGCACACAGCAGGGCGTTGGTGTCGTAGCGCAGCGGTTTCGCCGCGGCGGCCAGCGCGTCGGCCGTCGTGGCGTCCGGCGCCACCCGCGCGCACGCCGTACGCGGCGCCGGCGGGTGCTCGCCGGACGGCGCGTCCGCCGGGGTGCCGAAGTCGAGGACCAGGCCCACCCGTTTCGTACCGGGTTTCGCGGGCGTCCCCGCGCACACCGCGGCGAAGTCCGCCGTACCGCGCGGCCGGCTGGCGTCCGCGGAGTCCGCGCTCACCGCGAACCGGAAGCCCTGCACGCCGCCGTCGTCGGGGCGGACGGACGCGGGACCCTGCGTGGCGTACGCCCAGTGCCCCCCGGTCCGCTCCCAGAACGACCAGTAGCGGTAGCCGGTGGCACCGGCCGGCCCGGCGGAGCAGGACAGCAGGGCCACGGCGACGAGCACCGGCACGGCACGGCGGACGGCGGTCACGGCTGCCGCTTCTTCCGGCCGCTCAGCAGGAAACCGATCCCGATGCCCGCGACGAGACCGACGCCGACGATCCACCAGACGCCGGTGCCGGAGTCCTTCTCGTCGGACGCCGGCGAGTCCGCCGCGGAGTCCATGTGCGGGGCCGGGCCGAGCGCGTTCAGGGAGCGGACCAGGCTGGTGCCGCCGAAGTCGCCCGGCTGCTCCCCGGCCGCGTGCGCGGCGAGGACGAGCTGCGCGTACGCGGCCGGGCCGCTCTGCGTCGCCCACCGGCCGGCGTGCTTCTCCAGCCAGGCGTACGCCGTGCGGGCCGCGCCGGTCCGGCCGTCCGCGGCGAGCGCGACCACGGCGTCGGCGGTGTTGCCGAAGTCGGGTTGGTCCTTGGCACCGGGCAGCGTGGACCGCAGGTGGCCCGTCTTCGCGACGGCCGCCGCGAGGTACGCGCCCGCGTTGTCGGCCACCTGCGTCCGGGTGAGGTGGCCGCTCCCGGTGCAGCCGTCCTTCGCCGGGGCCTTGCCGGCGCCGGTGACGAAGCCCTTGCCGAGGGCGCCGAGCAGGCCGGCCGCGGTGGCGTCCGCGTTGGCGAGCAACTTGCCCTTCTTGTCGGGCTGGAAGGCGAGGGCGCCACCGCCGCCCTGGTCGCAGGGGACGGACCAGGCGGGCAGCGCGTCGTAGGGGGACCGGCCGGACCGGCGGACACCGGCCGGGTCGGTGCCGGCCGCGGCCAGCGCGCCGATGACGACGGAGGTGGAGTTGGTGTCGCTGGGGGCGCCCGGGTAGTAACCCCAGCCGCCGTCCTTGTTCTGCACGGACTTCAGCCAGCCGACGGCCTTCCCGGCCGCGCCGCCGCGTCCGCCGACCGCAGCGAGGGCCTGGACGGCGGCGGCCGTGCTGTTGGTGTCCAGCTTGACCTTGCTGTCGCAGGCCGTGCCGGGGGTGGCGCGGAACGCGGCGAACCCGCCGTTCGCGCACTGCTGGCCGGTGAGCCAGTCCACCGCCGCGGCGGCGGGGCGGTAGCCGAGGGTGCGCTGGGCGACCAGCGTCAGGGACTGCCGCCACACGCCGTCCCACGTCGGGTCACCCTTGCCGTACAGCCCGGACGGGACCGTCACCCGGGGCGACGGCGCGGACGGGGACGGGTCGGCGGCCGTGGCGGGCGCGGCGGCGGCCAGCACGCCTACGGCGGCGAGGGCCGCGGCACTGCGGCGGACGTTCATGGTCGGCGACTGCCTCTCCTGCGGGGAGCCGGCAGCGCGGGTCACCCCCGGGCGGCGCGGCTCCGTAGAACTCGACGGTGCCGTGCGCGGCGGGCCGCCGGCGCACGGGAGCCGGTCAACGTCCCGCCCGGGGCGGTCCGGCGCACCGTCGGAGGACGGTGCGCGGACAGGGGTGTCCCCCCGCCCGGGCCAAGTCGGGGGCGTGGGAAGGGACGACGCCGGAAATGCACCGGCTTCCCCCCGTACGGGTGTGATGACGACCCCGCCACTGTACCGGCCGCCCCGCGCGGGCCGAGGGGTGGCCGTGGGCACGTACCCGCGGTGACCGGGGTCACGGTGATGAGGGGGACGCGGGGGACGCCGAAGGCAGCGGGGGCGGCCGTGGCCCGGCGGCGGGCTACGCCGCGTACGTGTCCGTCGCCGGGGCCACCGTCGCGCTCAGGTGGCGGGCCATGCGGCGCAGCGCCTCCTCGCACCGCGCGGGGTCCTCGCCCGTGGCCACCCAGTGCGCGAGCCGGTCGGTGACGTCCGCGTGCGCGGCGGCCGTCACCGGGTCACCGGGTCGCCGGGTGAGGACCATGCGTTCCGCGGCCGGCTCGTCGGCGGCGCCCGGATCCAGGCGCAGGTCGGTCAGGACGCCGGTGGCCGCCGGGTAGGCGAACTGGACGGCGGCGGCCCGCTGCCGGGTCGGCGTCAGTTCCGGCAGCCGGCCCGTGGCCAGGGTGGCGGCGGCCCCGGCGAGATCGACGCCGGTGGCCTGTTCCACCAGCAGCGACACCAGGTCGCCGGGCAGGTGCGGGGCGACGCCGGCGACACGGGGACCGCGGTCGGTCAGCCGCAGGGTGACGTGCGCGACGGTGTGGGTCAGCCCGAGCACCCGCACGGTCCGCTCCACGCACTGGCGCAGGAACCGGTTGTGCAGGAGGCCGTCATGGGCGTGGACGCAGTGCCGCAACGCGCGCCGGGCGGGCGGCGGACCCGTCGTCGTACGGGTGAGGGCGACGATGCGGATCTCGTCGTCGAGGACGACCGTCTCGGCGGAGACGAGCGGCCCCTCCGTGTCCTCGGGACCGGCCGGCGCGATCCGGTGCCGCAGCAGCAGCGCCCGCAGCGCGTCGGGGTCGGCGCAGGCCGCGGCCGTCTCGTACGGCGGACCGGGCAGCCCCAGCCGGGGGGCGATGCGCGCGGCGGTCGTCAGGTGCTCCGCGGACCAGGTCAGCAGGCCGCCGACCGGGCGCCGGGCCGCGTACCGCATCACCGTGTCGGCGGTCTGCGCCTCGCGGGCCGGGTCGGCCGCGAGGTGGCCGGCCAGGTACGGGCGCGCCCAGGCGGGCGGGTCCGGGTCGACCAGGACGACCGGGTGGGCGGCGGCGATCCGTGCCAACGGGAACTCACCGCAGGTGTCCCGCTGTCCGGCCCCGAGGAGGAGGACGGGCTGCGCCATGGGTGCCTGGTCCTTCCTCGACGGCGAAGGCGGACGAGAAACACCCCGGGTGCCGCTCCCCCATCGGCGGCACCCGGGGCGGGTCAGATCTTGCTCTCTGTTGCGTGATCCTCACCCACCGCACCCTCAACTGTCAACGATAGCTGCGCACTTCCGCAGGGAGTGTTGCCATGTCTGGTCGGCGCACGGGTCACACGGGTAGCCTCGCGTCAGCCCAGCCGTCGAACGGACGACACGCCCAGGGGGACCTCGGTGAGTGACGCCTACGCCTCGCTGGCCGAAGTCCTGCGACGGCTCGGCGAGCTGACCGGCCGGCCCGGCCGCCTGCCGGAGGTCCTCGACGTGACCGGCCTCTCCTACCGCACCGGCATCCCCGCCACAACCGTCGTCGAACTCCTCGGCGGCGGGCCGGGATCCGAGCAGTGCCTGGCCCAACGGGTGCGCCAACGGCTCGACTTCATCCGGGAGACCCGGCGCCGGCCCGACGGCAAGCGGTACTCCCTGGACGAGCTGGCGCGGATCGCCGGGACCAGCCGGCAGTGGCTCAGCGAGTGGCGCAAGAGCGGCATGCCGAGCCTGGAGCACGCCGACCGGTTACGCCGGTTCTTCGGCCTGTCCGCGGGCTTCTTCACCGCGGACGAACCGGAGGCGCTGCACGAGGCGCTCCAGCCGGTGCTCCAGGGGCTGGAGGCCGAGGCCGACCCGCTGCTGCGGCTGCGCGAGAGCGGTTTGGTGCGGCTGGCCGCCCGCGCCCCGCAGATGAACCCCCGCCAGCTCGCCACCCTGGCCGACCTGGCCGAGATGATCATCTCCTCGGAGCGCGCCAAGGACACCGGACGCGCCTGAGCCCCCCGAGCCCCTGCACCGGACCACACCGCCCGGCCGGCCCACCCCCTCGAACGGCCCCCGCGTCTCGCCGGGTGGTCCGGTGCGGGGACCGGACCACCCCGGGTGCGTCGCGGTGGTGGGCGTCCCCCTCGGGTGGGGTCCGCTGTCCACGCGCTGCGTCGCGGTGGTGGGCTTCCGTGGCCGTCGAGGCGCCGCGCGCATCACGGGATCGGTCCCGCCCGTCCGCGGTCCTGGGTCCTGGGTGCTGGGGGCCGGGGTCCGTCGTCCGTGCGCCGCGCCGCCATCGCCGGCGGGCTTCGCCGCGGGTGTCGTCGCCAAGGCCTTCCCGGCGTCACGTGGCCCGGCTCTGCGCCCCCTGTACCTCGGCGGAGCCTGGCGGGCCACCCGGGGTGCGTCGCGCGCGGCATCGCGGTGGTGAGCGCCCCCCGAGCGGCTGAGGCCCCTCGCCCACGCGTCCTCGCCCGGCGCGGCACGGCGCCCCCTGGGTCCCGCCGCGGAGCCCGGCGGAGCGCTCGCTGATGGGCCTCCTCGTGGCCGTCGAGGCCGCCGCGCGCCACAGGGTCGGGGCGCGCCCGTCGGTGTCCGTGGGGCCGGAGTGCGTCGGTCTCGCGGTGCGTCGCCGCCCTCCCGGGGGTGCCCGACCAGGTCCGGCGCCCCCCGCGCGGACGTCCGAGGGGGCGGGGTAGGCTCCTGCGGTTCCGACGGGTACCGACCGGAGTGGGGAAGGCAAGCGTGCGTGAGTCCGAGGCCGAGCAGCTGATCGAGCGGGCGTACCGGGCGTGGGACGCCGAGGAGTGGCTGACCGCCGTCGGACTGCTGGAACGGGTGCTCGCCCACTTCCCCGACGAGGAGGCGAGCGGGGGATGGTGGTACGACGCCGCCCTCGGCCACAAGTTCCTGCGGAACTGGGCGAAGGCCTGCGAGCTGGGCCGGGAGGCCGCCGCCCGCGCCCCGCGCGGTGAGGGCGACCCGGCGTACTGGAACCTGGGCATCGCGGCCACCGTCCAGCGTGACTGGGCCACCGCGCGCCAGGCCTGGGAGGGGTTCGGGATCACCCTGCCCGCGGGGGACGGCCCGGTCGAGGCCCGTCTCGGGCCGGCCTGTGTGCGGCTGGACACCGGCGGGCAGCGGGAGGTGGTGTGGATCGACCGGCTCTGCCCGACCCGGGGCCGGGTGATGAACGTGCCGGTGACCGCCGGCCGCCGGTACGGCGAGGTCGTGGTGCACGACGGCGAGCCGACGGGCCGCCGCGTGGTGGACGGCCACGCCTACCCGGTCTTCGACGAACTGCTGCTCCTCGAACCGTCCGGCCTGCCCACGCTCACGGTGACGGTGCACGCGGCCGAGGCCACCGACGTGGAGGCGCTGGTCGAGCTGTTCGGCCGGCGCGAGTACGGGGCCGAGCCGGCGAGCGGGTTCGAGCTGCTGTGCTCCTGCTGTAGCGCGGGCACGGTGGAGCGGGGGCGGGACAGTCATGCCGGCACCCAGCGGGTCTCCCTGGCCGCCCCGCCGCGGGAGGCCCGCCGCCTGCTGGAGGAGTGGGCGGGCCTGCGGGCACCCGGGCGGAGCTGGAAGGACCTGGCGCCGGCCGGCTGACAGCGCCGGCCACTCGTACCACCGTGTCGGCAAATGGTGTGAATTGGCGGGTTCTGGCAGCGTGGCCCGGACTATGCTGGAGACAGCCTACGAGGCGAGTGAGGGAGTCCAACCGGAGTAGCCGACTACGGCGGAGGCGCAGGCATCCGCCGGGGCCGACGGCGACGGTAGGTCTGAGAGGCCGCACGGCAGCAGCCAGGCCGGCCGGCGACCCCCAGTACCTGATCCGGACGATACCGGCGAAGGGAACCCGTCTCGTAGGCGCTTCCGTGCGCCCGCGCGGATCCGGCCCCCCGGCGCGCGACGCGGCGGGGGGCCTCCCGCGGCGCGGCCGGAACAGCGGGGCGGCGCCGCGCGCCGTGGCGCGAATCACCTGATCCACTGCTCACCGCGCTACTACCTGCCGGTAGATTCAGAGCCTCCTGAACGATCAATGCGGAACTTGTTCCAGATCAGCTCCCGCCGTAGTGTCGCGGGCAGTGCAGTCAGAAGGGGGCACGGAGTGACCGCTGAGGCCCGGAAAGCGGGTACCGGCCAGGAACCCGTTGCCGGTGGGGGTCCCTCCCGATCGAGCGCGGCCGGGGACGATCGACCGCTCCGCATCGCTCTGCTCACCTACAAGGGGAACCCGTTCTGCGGCGGGCAGGGCGTCTACGTGCGCCACCTCTCGCGCGAGCTGACCCGCCTCGGCCACCGGGTCGAGGTCATCGGCTCGCAGCCGTACCCCGTCCTGGACGACGGCGGCGCGCACCTCTCCCTCACCGAGCTGCCCAGCCTCGACCTGTACCGCCAGCCCGACCCCTTCCGCACCCCGGGACGGGACGAGTACCGGGACTGGATCGACGCCCTGGAAGTGGCGACCATGTGGACCGGCGGCTTCCCGGAGCCGCTGACCTTCTCCCTGCGCGCCCGCCGTCATCTACGCGCCCGGCGCGGTGACTTCGACGTCGTCCACGACAACCAGACCCTCGGCTACGGCCTGCTGGGCGACATCGGCGCGCCCCTGGTGACGACGATCCACCACCCCATCACCGTCGACCGGCAGCTCGAACTGGACGCGGCCGACACCTGGCAGCGCCGCTACTCGGTGCGCCGCTGGTACGCCTTCACCCGCATGCAGAAGCGGGTCGCCCGCAGACTGCCCTCCGTCCTCACCGTCTCCGGCAGCTCCCGGCAGGAGATCGTGGACCACCTCGGCGTCCGCGACGACCGCGTCCACGTCGTCCACATCGGCGCCGACACCGACCTGTTCGCGCCGGACCCCGCCGTGCCCGAGGTTCCCGGACGCATCGTCACCACCTCCAGCGCCGACGTGCCCCTCAAGGGCCTGGTGTTCCTGGTGGAGGCGCTCGCCAAGCTGCGCACCGAACAGCCGGCCGCCCACCTCGTCGTCGTCGGCAAGCGCCCGCAGGAGGGCCCGGTCGCCCAGGCCCTGGAGCGGTACGGCCTCCACGACGCCGTCGAGTTCGTCAAGGGCATCTCCGACGCCGAACTGGTCGATCTGATCCGCTCCGCCCAGGTGGCCTGCGTGCCCTCCCTGTACGAGGGGTTCTCCCTGCCCGCCGCCGAGGCCATGGCCACCGGCACCCCGCTGCTCGCCACCACCGGCGGCGCGATCCCCGAGGTCGCCGGCCGGGACGGCGAGACCTGCCTGGCCGTACCGCCCGGCGACGCGGGCGCCCTCGCCGCCGGTCTCGGCCGGCTGCTCGGCGACCCGGCGCTGCGGACCCGGCTCGGCGCGGCCGGCCGCCGGCGGGTGCTCGCCCACTTCACCTGGGCCCGGGCCGCCGAGGGCACCGTGGCCCGCTACCGCGAGGCCATCGCCCGCTCCGGCGGCCCGCGCCCCGAGCCGCAGCACCCCGGCCGCCCCGCGGCCACCACAGGCGTCTACACCGAAAGCAGGGCCACGTGCTGACCGTCGACTTCTCCCGGTTCCCGATCGCCCCGGGCGACCGAGTCCTGGACCTCGGCTGCGGGGCCGGCCGGCACGCCTTCGAGTGCTACCGGCGCGGCGCCCAGGTCGTCGCGCTGGACCGGAACGCCGAGGAGATCCGCGAGGTCGCCAAGTGGTTCGCGGCGATGCGGGAGGCCGGGGAGGCCCCCGAGGGCGCCACCGCCACCGCCATGGAGGGCGACGCCCTCGCCCTGCCCTTCCCCGACGACTCCTTCGACGTCGTCGTCATCTCCGAGGTGATGGAGCACATCCCCGACGACAAGGGCGTGCTCGCCGAGATGGTCCGCGTGCTCCGGCCCGGCGGCCGGATCGCCGTCACCGTGCCCCGCTACGGCCCGGAGAAGGTGTGCTGGACGCTGTCCGACGCCTACCACGAGGTAGAGGGCGGCCACATCCGCATCTACAAGGCCGACGAACTGGTCGCCAAGGTCCGCGAGGCCGGCCTGAAGCCGTACGGCAGCCACCACGCGCACGCCCTGCACTCGCCGTACTGGTGGCTGAAGTGCGCGTTCGGCGTGGACAACGACCAGGCGCTGCCGGTGCGGGCGTACCACAAGCTGCTGGTCTGGGACATCATGAAGAAGCCGCTCGCCACCCGCCTGGCCGAACGGGCCCTGAACCCGGTCATCGGCAAGAGCTTCGTCGTCTACGCCACCAAGCCGCACCTGCCGCGCCTGGCCGACGCGGGCACCGGGGCCACCGAGGCGGCCGCCAAGTGACCACCCCCCGGACAGAACACCTCGTCCTGCCCGGGGTCCTCACCGCCGAGCAGGCCGCCGCGACCGTCCGCGGCATCCTCGCCGTGCAGCGGGAGGACGGCGCGCTGCCGTGGTTCCGCGGGCACCACTTGGACCCGTGGGACCACACCGAGGCCGCCATGGCCCTGGACGCGGCGGGCGAGCACGAGGCCGCCGAACGGGCCTACGACTGGCTCGCCGAGCACCAGAACGAGGACGGCTCCTGGTACGCCGCCTACGCCGACGGCGCCCACGACGACGTCACCGACCGCGCCCGCGAGTCCAACTTCGTCGCCTACATAGCCGTCGGCGTCTGGCATCACTACCTGTCCACCGGCGACGACCTGTTCCTGGACCGGATGTGGCCGACCGTCCACGCGGCCGTGGAATGGGTGCTGCGGCTACAGCAGCCCGGCGGAGAGATCGGCTGGCGCCGCGACGACGACGGCACCCCGGCGACGGACGCCCTGCTCACCGGCAGCTCCTCCGTCCACCACGCCCTCAGGTGCGCGCTCGCCATCGCCGAGGAACGCGAAGAACCCCAGCCGGACTGGGAGTTGGCCGTGGGCGCGCTGCGCCACGCGATAGGCCGGCACCCCGAGCGCTTCCTCGACAAGAACCGCTACTCGATGGACTGGTATTACCCGGTCCTCGGCGGCGCGCTGACCGGCGAGGCGGCCAGGGCACGCATCGAGGAGTCCTGGGACCGGTTCGTCGTCCCCGGCCTGGGCGTGCGCTGCGTGGTCCCCAACCCCTGGGTGACCGGCGGCGAGTCCAGCGAACTCGCCCTGGCCCTGTGGGCGGTGGGGGAGTCGGACCGCGCCCTGGAGATCCTCCAGTGGATCCAGCACCTGCGGGACCCGGACAGCGGGCTGTACTGGACGGGCTACGTCTACGAGGACGACGCCGTCTGGCCGCGCGAGCTGACCACCTGGACGGCGGGCTCCCTGCTGCTGGCCGTCGCCGCGCTGGGCGGGCACGAGGCCACCTGCGCGGTCTTCAGCGGGCAGCACCTGCCGACCGGCCTCGCTCCCGACTGCTGCGACTGACCTCCCGGCCGGCCGCACACGCCTCGACCGGGGGCGTGCGCGACCGGCCGGGACGGCGTCAGTGCCGGCTCATGCGGTTGGCGATGGCGTGGCCCACGAAGAGGTAGACGACCGCGGCCAGACCGTACCCGGCGACCACCCGGGCCCACGCCTCGTCGAAGGTGAACAGGTCGTGCGACCAGCCTGCCAGCCAGGAGGCCGCGTCATGGACGAACTGCACCAGGCTGTTGGCCCGGTTCGCGTCCAACAGGTACATCAGGATCCACAGGCCGAGGATGAAGGCCATGACGTCGGCGACGATCGCTATGACCGTCCCGGCCTGATTCGCACCGTGGCGATATCTAGGGGACATGCCTTGCGGATTGCCGGGCGCCGGGCGGTGAAACCCGGACGGCGCCCCCCGGGTGGCGCGGTGCGGCGACCCGGGGCAGGCTGCCGGAGGAAGCCAACCGCTCGGGGAGACACGTCCGGAGGATCCCGTGCCCGTACCGATGCGGCGCCTCGCCGTGGCGCTCACCCTGTGCTGCGCGCTGCTCGCCGGCTCCACCGCCTGCGGAAGCGACGCGAAGAGCACGACGAAGAGCGGCGCGGCGACCCAGGCCGCCCCCGCCGCCGAGAGTGCCACCCCGAGCCCCAGCACCTCCGCGGAGAAACGCAAGTTCGCCAAGACGCGGTTCGTGGTGGACGCGGGTCTCGCCGCGGGCGCCACCTACCAGTGGATCGTGAAGCCCTGGAAGGCCGGCAAGTTCCGCAAGGGCGCGCACGGCCGCACCGCGGCCCTGGTGAAGGCCGGCCTCGCCGGTACCTTCGCCTACAACCGGCTGAAGGCCGCCAAGAAGAACGCCCAGGCCGACCCGGCGCTCTCCAAGGCCCTCGCCCCACTGGCCGCCGGCATCGAGTCGCTGAAGGGCCTGCCGTCCAAGCTCCGCAAGGGTGACGAGGGCGCGGCCGGCTCCTTCGACGACATCATCAACAAGGTCAAGGACGCGGGGAAGAGCGCGGGCGCCCCGGTGAAGGACCAGGTGCCCTCGACGTCCCAGCTCTCCCAGGGCTGACGCCGACGGCCCCCCGCCACGGGGGCGGGGGGCCGTCGGTACGGGGGTGCGGCTCAGCCGCGCTGGATGCCCGAGCTGTCCTGGAGCACACCGCGGCGGCCGTCCTGGGTCTGCGCGACCAGGGCGGCACCGCGCTGCTCGACGGCCAGGTACCAGGTGCCCGGCGTCAGTTCGGCGATCTGGTTGGGCGAACCGTCCTCCGCGAACAGCGGACGGGCCGCCGGCACGGCGAACCAGAACGGGGAGAAGTCCCCGGCCGGGGGCTGCGCCGCCGGAGCGCCCTGCGCCGGGGCCGGCTGCTGCTGCCCGAACGGCTGGCCCGGCTGCGGCTGGGCGCCGTACGGCTGCTGCGGCTGGGCGCCCGGGTAGCCGTAACCACCGGGCGGCTGGGCGCCGTAGGGCTGCGGGGCGGCCGGCTTGGGGGCCGGGATCAGGGCGGCCTGGAGGGCGGGCACCAGCGGCGTGGCGATGGCACCCGCGGCCAGCAGCAGGGCACCGATGAGCCCCAGCACCAGGCCGGCGCCCGCGCCGACGTCGAACCTGTCGAAGTCGTCGAAGGCGCCCAGCGGGTCGAGGATCGACCAGAACGCCGTCCAGGCGGCGAACACCGCGAGGGCGACGCCGACCTGGCCGAGTTCGAGGCCGGCGACCTTGCGCGGCTGCGGCAGCGCGCGGGCGAGGACGATCAGGACCGCACCGATGATGCCGCCGACGTACATGCTCATCACCAGGCCCAGGTTGTCCCAGGCGTTGGTGTTGTCGCTGCCGGTGTCGAACGTGTCGAGAAACGACGCGATGAACAGCACCACCGCTGCTCCGATCACCACGCCGTCGCCTCTAGTGAGGGAGCGGATATTCACTTCAGGTCCTTCGTAGGTCGTCTCGTCGTCGGTAGACACTATCGTCCGCAAAATCCGGCCGTACGGCCGGTTCCGCCCGCCGGTCACGACTGACGCAGGAACCCCACGATCCCCTCGGAGATCCCCCGCGCAGCCTTCTGCCGCCAGGCGCCACTGGTCAGCAGTGCCGCGTCCTTGCTATCGCGCATGTTGCCGCACTCGAGGAACACCTTGGGAACCGTTGACAGATTGAGACCGCCCAGGTCCGTGCGCGTGACCAGACCGGTACCTCCGCCCAGGTAGTTGGAGGGCGGCTCGCCCGTCGACCGCAGGAAGGCGCCCGCGATGCGCGTCCCCAGGTCGTGCGAGGGGCCCACGATGGCACGGGTGTCGGCCGCGCCGGCGTGCACGGACCCGGGCAGGATGACGTGGAAGCCCCGGTTGCCGGCCGCGGAACCGTCGGCGTGCAGGGAGACGGCCGCGTCCGCGTGCGCGGTGTTCCCGATCCGCGCCCGCTCGTCCACGCACGGCCCCCACTCCCGGCCGCCCTCGTCGTGCGTCAACTTCACGGTGGCGCCCCGCCGTTCCAGCAGCGCCCGCAGCCGGTGCGCCAGGTCCAGGGTGAACCGGGCCTCCGCGTAACCGTCGTTGGTGGAGGTGCCGGTGGTGTCGCACTCCTTGCGGTGGTTGCCGATGTCCACCGTGCGGCCGATCTCGGCCGTGTGCCGGAAGTTGCCGGGGTTGTGCCCCGGGTCGATGACGACGACCTTGCCCCGGAGCGAATCCGTGCCGGACGGTGCGGCCGTGACCGGCGGGGAGGAGGACACCGCCGAGCGGCGCGGGACCGGGCCGGGGGCGGCCGTACCGTCGTGGCCGCCGGGACCGCCGCCCACCGCCTCGTACACCAGCCAGCCGAGCAGCGCGCCGGGCACGAGCGCGGCGAGCGCCACGGTCAGCGGGCCGCGCCGGGGCCGGCGGGACTGCGGAGGATCGAGGTCGGGGCCTGCGTACGACACGTCTGCGACTCTAACCCGGGCTCAGACCCCCGTGCCCGTCCGCCGCAGGACGCGCAGCGAGCCGGTCGCCGACACCTCGGTGAACGCCCCCGAGCCCAGCGCCCGCAGGTACACGCGGTACGGGGCCTGGCCGGTGAACTCGTCCTCGGGGTCCGGGAAGACGTCGTGGATGACGAGCAGTCCGCCCTCGGCGACGTGCGGCGCCCAGCCCTCGTAGTCGGCGCCGGCGTGCTCGTCGGTGTGGCCGCCGTCGACGAAGACCAGCCCGAGCGGGGAGTTCCAGATCCGCGCGATCTGCGGGGAGCGGCCGACGAGGGCGATCACATGCTCCTCCAGGCCCGCCCGGAACAGCGTGCGCCGGAAGGTGGGGAGCGTGTCCATCAGGCCGATCTCGGGGTCGACCGTCTCCGGGTCGTGGTAGTCCCAGCCGGGCTGCTGCTCCTCGCTGCCCCGGTGGTGGTCGACGGTCAGCACAGCGATCCCGGCCGCGCGGGCCGCGTCGGCGAGCAGCACGGTGGAGCGCCCGCAGTACGTGCCGACCTCCAGCAGCGGCAGCCCCAGCCGCCCCGCCTCCACCGCCGCCGCGTACAGCGCCAGCCCCTCGTCCACGGGCATGAACCCCTTGGCCCCCTCGAACGCGGCCAGGATCTCGGGACGGGGCACGGCGGCCATGCTCAACCTCTCGCTCACACAACGTTCCCCCCATGCTCCCCCACCCCCCACCCCACCCCGACAGGGGGTACACCCAAGGACAGGGGTTCGACGGCCCCCTGAGGGGCGCGGGGAACTGCGCGCTCAACCACGACGCGGCCGCACCCGCCGTCCGCCCCTCCGTGGCACCCGGGTAGAGCTCTCGCCCACCCCGGCAGGCCCTCGCGGGGAACTGCGCGCTCAACCACGACGCGGCCGCACCCGCCGTCCACCCCTCCGTGGCACCCGGGTAGAGCTCTCGCCCGCCCCGGCAGGCCCTCGCGGGGAACTGCGCGCCCAGCCACGACGCAGCCGCACCCGCCGTCCGCCCCTCCGTGGCACCCCGGTAGAGCTCTCGCCCACCCCGGCAGGCCCTCGCGGGGAACTGCGCGCTCAACCACGACGCGGCCGCGCCGCCGTCCGCCCCTCCGTGGCACCCCGGTAGAGCTCTCGCCCGCCCCGGCAGGCCCTCGCGGGGAACTGCGCGCCCAGCCACGACGTGGCCGCGCCGCCGTCCGCCCCTCCGTGGCACCCCGGTAGAGCTCTCGCCCGCCCCGGCAGGCCCTCGCGGGGAACTGCGCGCCCAGCCACGACGCGGCCGCGCCGCAGACCACCCCTCCGTGGCACCCGGTGACGCGCTACACGCCGAGCGCAGCGCCCGGCAGCGCCAGGTCCACGTCGACCGCCCGCTCCTCACCGGGGTGGCTCGCGGACGATGCCAGCGGCCCGTGCCCGGACGCCTTGGCGGCGAGCACGTACGCACCCTCCGCGGGCACGGCGAGGGAGTACGAGCCGTCCTCGGCGGACACCGTGGCCCCCGCCTGCCGGCCCCGGCGGTCGATCAGGGTGACGGTGGCCCGGGCGACCGGCGTGCCGTCGGCACCCAGCACCCGCCCACGGAACCCGCGCAGCGCCTGCTCGACGCGTTCGAGGTTCGTGTCCTCCTCGCTGCTCGCGCGCAGCTGCGTGTGCTGGGCGGGCCGCGCGGCCTTCGGCAGGAAGAGGGCGAGCAGCAGGCCGACCGCGACGGCGACCGTGGCGATCAGGAAGGAGACGCGGAACCCGTGCATGGTCGGGACGGCGACGCCGCCCACGTTGTCGGCCGTGTTGGCGAGCACCATGCCGATGACGGCACTGGAGACCGACGTGCCGATGGACCGCATCAGGGTGTTCAGGCCGTTGGCGGCGCCGGTCTCCGAGGCCGGCACCGCGCCGACGATGAGCGCGGGCAGCGAGGAGTAGGCGAGGCCGATGCCCGCGCCGAGGACCACGGAGGTGATGATCGTCTGCCAGGCCGCGTCCATCAGGCCGAGGCCGCCGCCGTACCCGACGGCGATGATCAGCATGCCGAGGATGAGGGTGACCTTGGGGCCGTACCGGGCGGACAGGCGGGCGTAGACCGGGGCGGTGAACATCATCGTCAGGCCCAGCGGGGCCACGCACAGGCCCGCGACGACCATGGACCGGCCGAGGCCGTAACCGGTCGCGGTGGGCAGCTGGAGCAGCTGGGGCAGGACCAGGGAGACCACGTAGAAGCTGACGCCGACCATGATGGAGGCGAGGTTGGTGAGCAGCACCTCGCGGCGGGCGGTGGTGCGCAGGTCGACCAGGGGCGCCGGGATGCGCAGCTCGTACACGCCCCACAGCAGCAGGACGGCGACGGCCGCGGCGAACAGGCCGAGCGTCGTGCCCGAGGACCAGCCCCAGTCGCTGCCCTTGGTGATGGGGAGCAGCAGGAGGACCAGGCCGGCGGAGAGGCCGGCCGCGCCGAGCACGTCGAAGGTGCCGCGGGCGCGCATCGGGGACTCGGGGACGACGAGGAGGGTCAGCGCGATGGCGAGCGCGCCGAGGCCGGCGGCGCCGTAGAACAGGGCGTGCCAGTCGGAGTGCTGGGCGACCAGGGCCGCGGCCGGCAGGGCGAGGCCGCCGCCCACGCCGATGGAGGAGCTCATCAGCGCCATGGCCGAGCCGAGCTTCTCGCGGGGCAGCATGTCGCGCATCAGGCCGATGCCGAGGGGTATCGCGCCCATGGCGAAGCCCTGGAGGGTACGGCCGACGATCATGATGATCAGGTCGCTGGTGAGGGCGCTGATCAGGGCGCCGACCACCATCACGGCGAGGCTGAACACCAGCATGCGCCGCTTGCCGTACAGGTCGCCGAGCCGGCCCATGATCGGCGTGGCGACGGCACCGGACAGGAGCGTCGAGGTGAGCACCCAGGTGGCGTTGGTGGGGGCGGTGCCGAGCAGCTGCGGCAGGTCCTTGATGACCGGCACGAGCAGGGTCTGCATCACCGCGACCACGATCCCCGCGAAGGCGAGCACCGGGACCACGGCTCCGCTCGCTCCCCGGGCGGGCTGGTCGGTCGTCGTGTCTGTCATGGGGTGAGGCCTTCCGCGTGTCATAAGTGCTGCGTAAACCTCGTATGCACGGGCAACTATTCCGTTGCTTCGGGCCTCTAATGATTTCTTGACCGAGCCATGGGTTTCTGACGCGCCGTCAGGCAGCGGGGGTCGGTTAAAGACTCTCCCTCGTCCCGTGCGGCGGGGGTTGACGCCTCTTGACCGTACGCAAACAATCGCCCCTGCCGTCCCGGCGCCCCCGAACCACTTCCCGCCGGACAGCTGCGCAGCACTGCTCGAACATGGTTCGACATACCGAACGGAAGAGACCGACCGAACGGACCGCAGGACCCCACGACCCGCACTGCCCCCGACGAACACGAGGTGCACCGTGCTCCGCCGAACCCCACAGACCCCACAGACCCCGCGAACCCCCCGCACGCCCCGGCGCGTGCGGACCGCGCTGCTGTCCGTCCTCGCCGTCTGCGCCGGCCTCGCCGCCCTGCTCCTCGGCACCGGTGCGCCCCCGGCCGCGGCCGCCGGCTCCCTGCCGTGCGACATCTACGGCGCCGCGGGCACCCCCTGCGTCGCCGCGCACAGCCTGACCCGGGCGCTGTACGGGTCGTACGGCGGCCCGCTCTACCAGGTGCGGCGGGCCTCGGACGGGGCGAGTGCGAAGATCACCCCGCTCTCCGCCGGCGGGTACGCCGACGCCGCCGCCCAGGACTCCTTCTGTTCCCGTACGACCTGTGTCGTCACCGAGATCTACGACCAGTCCCCGCGCCACAACGACCTCACCGTCGAGGGCGCGGGCGGCGCCGGCGCGGCCGACGTGGCGGCGCCCGCGGACGCCCTGCCGGTCACCGCCGGCGGCCACCAGGTCTACGGCCTGGAGATCTCCGCCGGCATGGGCTACCGGGACAACTCCACCTCGGGCGTCGCCGTGAACGGACAGGCCGAGGGGATGTACATGGTCACCTCCGGCACCCACGTCAACAACCGCTGCTGCTTCGACTACGGCAACGCCGAGACCAACAACCTGGACACCGGCAACGGCCACATGGACGCCATCAACTTCGGCACCGAGTGCTGGTTCGCGCCCTGTTACGGGCAGGGGCCCTGGGTGCAGGCCGATCTGGAGAACGGCCTGTTCCAGTCCGACGCCGGGTACAGCAGGAACACGGCGAACACCGGGACCGGAGCGCTGCCGTTCGTGACCGCGCTGCTGAAGAACAACGGGCAGAACCACTTCGCGCTGAAGTACGGCAATGCTCGGTCAGGCGGGCTGACGACCACCTACTCCGGTGGTGAGCCGACCGCGAGCGGCTACTCGCCGATGCACCAGGAGGGCGCGATCGTCCTCGGCACCGGCGGCGACAACAGCAACGGCTCCATCGGGTCCTTCTTCGAGGGCGTCATGACCTCCGGCATCCCCACCGACGCCGCCGACGCCGCCGTCCAGGCCGACATCGTCTCCGTCGGATACGGCGGCCCGACCGGCAGCGCCGGCACACTGAACCCCGGCTCGGAGATCTCGCTGCGCGCCACCACCGCCTGCTGCACCACCGAGTACGTCCGCCACCAGAACGACGTGGCCGTCACCTCCCCGGTGACGTCGAGCAGTTCCGCCCTCGACAAGGACGACGCCACCTGGATCGTGCGCCGCGGTCTCGCCGACGCGTCCTGCGTCTCCTTCGAGTCGCGCAACTACCCCGGTGACTTCCTGCGCCACTTCGACTACCGGCTCCACCGGCAGCCCATGGACGGCACCGCCCAGTTCCGGGCCGACGCCACCTTCTGCCCGCAGGCCGGCAGGAGCGGCACCGGCACCTCGTTCGCCTCGTACAACTATCCGACGCGCTACCTGCGCCACTACAACCACACGCTCTACATAGCGAGCGACGGCGGACCGAACGACTTCGACAGCGCCACCTCCTGGGCCGCCGACGTCAGCTGGGCGACCGGCTCTCCCTGGGCGCCGTAGCCGCCGCCGGGGCGGGTCCGTCGGCGAGGACGGGGAGCCGCGCGGTGACCGTGAAACCGCCGCGCGGTGCCGGGCCGGCCGTGAGGGACCCGGCCGCCGCCGCGAGGCGTTCGGACAGTCCCTTCAGCCCCGTCCCGCCCACACGTCGCCCGGCCCCCTCACCGGCACCGACACCGGCATCGGCCCCCGTGCCGGTGCCGGTGCCGTTGTCGGTGACCGTCAGCCGGGCCCCCTCGGAGGTACTCTCCACGGTGATCTCGCAGCGGGTCGCGCGGCTGTGCCGGACGACGTTGGTCACCGCCTCGCGCACCACCCAGCCGAGCAGCGCCTCGCTCTGCGGGTCGAGCGGCGTCCCGGACCGGTGGACCACCGGCTCCACGCTCGCCGCGGACAGCGCCGACCGCGCCCGGGTCAGCTCGGTGGCCATACTGCCCTCGCGGTACCCGGTCACCGCCTCGCGTATCTCGGTGAGCGCCTGCCGGCCCACCGCCTCGATGTCCGTGACCTGCGCCAGCGCCGCGTCGAGGTTCCGGGGGGCCAGCCGCCGGGCCGCCTCCGACTTCACCACGATCACCGACAGGGTGTGCCCGAGCAGGTCGTGCAGGTCGCGGGAGAACCGCAGCCGCTCCTTCTCCACCGCCTGCCGCGCCAGTTCCTCGCGGGCGGCCCGCAACTCCCTTACCACCTCGGACAGTCCGAGGATCGCGGCGGTCACCACGCTGGAGATGACGGTGGCGTACCCGATGCTCGACGCCTCGTCCCAGCCGTCCCGCCAGTAGGCGATCGCACCGGCGTACAGCGCGAGCAGCAGCCCCGCGCGGCCCAGCAGCGGACCGCGCAGACAGGCGCCGGCCGCGAGGCCCAGCAGCGGGAAGAGCACCAGCCAGTCACCGCCGTACGCGAGGGCCAGGCCGCTGGTGAGCAGGCCCATCAGGCCGAGCGCCACCCGGGTGGACAGCGCCTCGCGTCGGCACCGGTCGAAGGAGCGGAAGGTGACGTACACGTACAGGGCGGCGAAGAGCAGCAGGCTCGGACCGCAGACCCACCCGTTCGGACTCTCGCCCTGGAGGACGTCGGAGACCGGCCCCGCGCCCGTCAGCAGCCAGGGCAGCAGGACGAAGCCGGTGGGCGGCGGGCCCGCGTGGTCGTCACCGGGCGCCCCGCCGGTCCGCCGCCCGGTCCGCCGCGCCGCCCCGGGGCCCTCGCGCTCCGCCCACCGGCGGCGCTGTTCCGCCCGCCCGTCCGCCGTCCCGCTGCGCGGTGTGCGCCACCATGTCATCCCTGTCGTCCCCCGGTCACGTCGTTCCCGCCGTACGGCGGTCGACGCACAGCGTAAGGATCGACGGTAAGGAGCCGGGTCCGGCCGGCGGCGGACGCGCACCCACCGTGCCGGACGGTACGGACACCACGGCCGGCGCCCGGAGCTGACGTAGCGTCGTGCCAGACCCCACCGACGGGAGCCGCATGCCCATCGACGCCGCCCTCGCCCTCGCCGCCGCCCCCCGGTCCGGCGAGATCTCCTGGACGCCCGGGGACGTCCAGCTCTACCACCTCGGCATCGGGGCCGGCGCCGACCCCGGCAAGGCCGACCCCGCAACCGACCCGGACGAGCTGCGCTACACCCTGGAGTCCCGGCTGCACGTCCTGCCGAGCTTCGCCACCGTCGCCGGCGGTGGCCCGCCCGGCGTCATCCGCGCACTGTCCGTGCCGGGCGTCGACGTCGGCCTGGCCCGGGTCCTGCACGCCGGCCAGGACCTGACGACGCACCGGCCGGTCCCCGCCTCGGGCACCGCCACCGCCACCAGCCGCGTCACCGCCGTGTACGACAGGGGCGAGGCGGCCGTCCTCGTGCTGCGCACCGAAGTCACCGACGCCGAAGGCCCGTTGTGGACGGAGGACGCCCGGGTCTTCGTGCGGGGCGAGGGCGGCCGGGGCGGCGGCCGCGGACCCGTGTCCCGGCCGGACCCGCCCGTCGGAGTACCGGACCGGACCGTCGAACGCCCCGTCCGCCCCGACCAGGCCCTCCTGTACCGGCTCTCCGGTGACCTCAACCCCCTGCACGCGGACCCGGAGTTCGCCCGGCTCGCCGGCTTCGACCGGCCGGTCCTGCACGGCCTGTGCACCTACGGCATCACCCTCAAGGCCGTCGTGGACACGCTGCTCGGCGGTGACGTGGGCCGGGTACGCGGCTACGGCGCCCGGTTCACCGGTGTGGTCTACCCCGGGGACACCCTGCGCGTGCGGATGTGGCGCGGGGAGGACCGGGTGCGGGTCGTCGTGGACGCCGCCGGGCGGGGCGCCACGGTGCTCACCGGCACGGTCGGGCACGTCCGGGGCCGGGGGCGGCGGGTTCCGGGCCGATACGACGAGGAGGGGCGCTCGTCGTGACGAGCGCCCCTCCGTCTCCTGCCGTTCCCTGCCGTCAGACAGCCGCCTCGACCGTCTCCTGGACCGGCTGCTTGCGGTGCCGGCCGTGCGGAGTCCTGGTCGACTCGCTGTCCTGGGCCGCGATCGGCCCCCGGTGCCGGCCGTGGCCGGCGCTCTCCTGAGAGTCGGCAGACAGCTGCCGCGTCCTGCTGGTGTCGCTCATCGGAAGAATTCACCCCGTCAACAATGATCTTTCGTACAGCCGGGCGAGTCTAACCGGCGCACCACGGGGCGGATCCAGGCGCACACGCCGACCGGCACTAGTTCGTTACAAGACGTCCCAGCGGCGCCTGTTGGAGCGGTACGGGGCGGGCCGCCACCGGCTCCGGAGGGGCTGCTTCCACCTCGGTCCGCACCTCTTGGGGCGTCTCGGGAACCGCGATCCGGTCGTCCTCGGCCGCCCTGGGTGCCCCGGGTTCCTCCGTCCCTCCGGTGGTGTGCGCGCCCGCCGTCCCGTCCCTCGATGCCGCCGTCAGCTCCGCCACTCCGCACGGCGTCTCCCGGGTGGCGTACGGCAGCCGCAGGTCCCCCTCCGGTGTCCACAGTCCGGTCCCCGCCAGCCACCCGTGCGGCGCCGCGAGATGACGCACCCGCCGTTCGGCCGGCCGCCAGGTGCCCACCCAGGTGCCGCACGACCCGTCGATCCGCAGCCCCACCCCGCAGCTCTCCGGCGTCAGCACCTGCCCCGGCTGGATCGCGAACGGCGTCACCCGGCACTCCGGCACCCGCAGGCACGCCGGGAAACGCACCGGCAGGGTGCTGCCCAGCACCCCCCAGCCCAGCCGTCGCCGCCCCGGGGAGGGGGCGTCCGAGGAGATCAGCAGCAGGCCGCTGTCGGGGTCGGCGAGCAACAGCCGGTCGTCGCTGTCCTCCGTGATCTGGAGCAGTGGCGAGACGGCGCCGGCCTGCTCCAGGTCCACGACGACCGTCTTGGTACGCCCGTTCAGTTCCCGGTCCAGCGCCAGCAGCCGCCCGGCGCGGTCCAGCCAGACCCCGCCCGAGCAGCGCCCCGGCACCTCGGCCAGCCGCTCCGGGCCCGACGCCCCGCCCGCCACCAGCCACACCGCGCTGGACCGCGCCCCGACGGCGAGGGCGTACGCCCTGCTGCCCCCCGGTGCCGGCGGCAGCAGGGCGAGTCCGGCGGGCCCGGTGCCGGGCCCGGGGTGCTCCACCGTCCCCAGTGGCAGCTCACCGGTGCCGGTGCCCGCCGGATACAGCAGCGCGAAGGCGTGCCGTTGCCCGGCAACCAGCCGGTGGATCAGCACCCGGCCGTCGCCCAGCGGCTGCACCTCGGTGCCGGGCTCCTCCGGCTGGTTGCCGGGCAGCGGCACCGCGTACGGCTCCGGGCCGTCCAGGGTCCAGCGCTCCGGGAACCACGAGTCACCCGCCGGCGCCAGCCGGGCCGCGTACGCGCCGTCCGCCGTGATCACGCACCCCGCCCCCAGCCCACCCTCGGCCCCCGCCATGGACGGGGATTCGGTCGCACAGGCCGTCATCGTTCGGTCACCTCCGGCCACGAAGCTAGTTTTCGTACGCACGGGCGGGGGACCGGCGGCCCACGCTTCACACATACGGGTGGGGCAGAACCGATTCCTCAGAGGGAACGGCGGCGTCTGTGCTGACCGGCACCGGACCGGACGGATGCGGTACGGCCCCGCAGAACAGCCAGGTAGCCTGTCCCTCGTGCCCCGTCTGTCTGAAGTCATCGCCGCGCTGGAGAACCTGTGGCCCGCCGAGCGGGCCGAGTCCTGGGACGCGGTCGGCACCGTCGTGGGCGACCCCGACCAGGAGGTCACCCGGGTCCTGTTCGCCGTCGACCCGGTCCAGGAGACTGTCGACGAGGCCGTACGGCTGGGCGCCGACCTGCTGGTCACCCACCACCCGCTCTACCTGCGCGGCACGACCACGGTCGCGGCCACCCACTTCAAGGGCCGGGCGGTGCACACCCTCATCAAGAACGACATCGCGCTGCACGTCGCCCACACCAACGCCGACACCGCCGACCCGGGCGTCTCCGACGCCCTCGCCGGCGCGCTGGACCTCCGCGTCCTACGGCCCCTCGTGCCCGACCCCACCGACCCGCACGGCCGCCGGGGCCTGGGCCGCGTCTGCGAACTCGACCACCCGCTGACCGTCCGCGAACTGGCCGCCCGCGCCGCCGAACGGCTGCCCGCCACCGCGCAGGGCATCCGCGTGGCCGGCGACCCGGAGGCCGTCGTCCGTACGGTCGCCGTCAGCGGCGGCTCCGGCGACAGCCTCTTCGACCAGGTCCGCGCGGCCGGCGTCGACGCCTTCCTCACCGCCGACCTGCGCCACCACCCGGCGGCGGAGTTCACCGCGGCCGTCGCCCCCGACCCCCTCGCGCTGCTCGACGCGGCGCACTGGGCCACCGAGTGGCCCTGGTGCGAGCTGGCCGCCACCCAGCTCGACGAGATCTCCGACCGCCACGGCTGGGACCTGCGCGTCCACGTCTCCAGGACGGTCACCGACCCCTGGACCGCCCACGCGGCGTCCACCACCCCCTCTAGCTAACAGGAGCCCCCAACTGAACGCCGCGCCCGCCGACCAGATCCGACTCCTCGACGTCCAGGACCTCGACGTCCGTCTCCAGCAGCTCGCGCACAAGCGGAAGTCCCTGCCCGAGCACGCCGAGATCGATTCGCTGACCCGGGACCTCACCCAGCTGCGCGACCTGCTCGTGGCCGCGCAGACCGAGGAGAGCGACTGCGCCCGCGAGCAGACCAAGGCCGAGCAGGACGTGGACCAGGTGCGCCGGCGCGCCACCCGCGACCAGCAGCGCCTGGACTCCGGCGCGGTCACCTCGCCGAAGGACCTCTCCAACCTCCAGCACGAGATCACCTCCCTCGCCAAGCGGCAGGGCGACCTGGAGGACGTCGTCCTCGAGGTCATGGAGCGCCGCGAGTCCGCGCAGGAGCGGGTCACCGAGCTGACCGGGCGGGTCGCGTCCGTCCAGTCGAAGATCGACGACGCCACCGGCCGCCGGGACGCGGCCTTCGAGCAGATCGACGCCGAGGTCGCCTCCGTCACCAAGGAGCGCGAGGTCGTGGCCGCCTCCGTCCCCGCGGACCTGCTCAAGCTGTACGACAAGCTGCGCGCGCAGCAGGGCGGCATCGGCGCGGCCAAGCTGTACGCCCGCACCTGCCAGGGCTGCCGGCAGGAACTGGCGATCACCGAGCTGAGCGAGATCCGCTCGGCGGCGCCGGACACGGTGGTGCGCTGCGAGAACTGCCGCCGCATCCTGGTGCGCACGCCCGAGTCGGGTCTCTAGGCGAGGGGCCGGACGGTGCGGGAGTTCGTCGTCGAGGCCGACGGCGGGTCACGGGGCAACCCGGGGCCCGCGGGGTACGGCGCCGTGGTGTGCGACGCGGCGACGGGGGAGACCCTCGCCGAGGTGGCCGAGTACATCGGCGTCGCCACCAACAACGTCGCCGAGTACCGCGGCCTGCTGGCCGGGCTCCGCGCCGCCCACGCCCTCGACCCGTCCGCGCCGGTCCACGTCCGCATGGACTCCAAGCTGGTGGTGGAGCAGATGTCGGGCCGCTGGAAGATCAAACACCCCGCGATGAAGCCGCTGGCGGCCGAGGCCCGGTCCGTCTTCCCGCCGGACCGGGTCACGTACGAGTGGATCCCCCGCGAGCGGAACAAGCACGCGGACCGCCTGGCCAACGAGGCGATGGACGCGGGGGCGAGGGGCGAACAGTGGTCCGCGCCCGACCGGTCCCCGTCCGCGTCGGACACCTCGACCGACGACGCGACGACCGAGGACGCGGCGACCGGCGACGCGGCGACCGGCGACGCGGCGACCGTCCCGGCGGCTGCGGAGACCTTGGCGGCTCCAGTGGCCCCGGGGGACGTGATGCCCGCTGCCGACCCGGCGTCTTCCGCCGCTGACGCCGCGCTGGCCGTCCCCGCGTCGTTCCCCGGCCCGGCAGCTGCGGGGGGCGCCGGACGGCGCGCGGACGCCGAGCACCGCACGTCCGCCCCCGGCTGGAGTGCCGCGCCCGACCTCGGGGCTCCCGCCACCTTCGTGCTGCTCCGGCACGGCGAGACCCCGCTGACCCCGCAGAAGCGCTTCTCCGGCAGCGGTGGCACGGACCCCTCCCTCTCCGGTGCCGGCCGTGAGCAGGCCCGGCGGGTCGCGGAGGCGCTGGCGAGGCGCGGCACGGTCCAGGCCGTCGTCGCCTCCCCCCTGGCCCGTACCCGGGAGACCGCCGCCGTGGTCGCCGCCCGCCTGGGCCTGGACGTCACGGTCGAGGACGGCCTGCGGGAGACGGACTTCGGCGCGTGGGAGGGCCTGACCTTCGGCGAGGTGCGGGACCGCTACCCCGACGACCTGAACGCCTGGCTTGCCGACCCGGAGGCCCACCCCACCGGCGGCGGCGAGAGCTTCGCCGACACGGCCGTGCGGATCGCCGCCGCCCGGGACAGGCTGGTCGCCGCCCACGCGGGTCGTACCGTGCTGCTGGTCACGCACGTCACCCCGATCAAGACCCTGATCCGTCTCGCCCTGGGTGCCCCGGCCGAGTCCCTGTTCCGCATGGAACTGTCGGCCGCGTCACTGTCGGCGGTGGCGTACTACGCGGACGGCAACGCGAGCGTCCGGCTCTTCAACGACACCTCGCACCTCAGGGCCTGAGCGCGCCTGCGGCTGTGGCGCCCAACCGGGCCGCGGCCCCCGCCAGTTCCTCGATCCGCCTCCAGTCCCCGGCGGCCACCGCGTCCGCCGGGACCATCCAACTGCCGCCGACACAGCCGACGTTCGGCAGGGCGAGGTACTCCGGGGCGTTCCGCGGGCCGATGCCGCCGGTCGGGCAGAACCGCGCCTGTGGCAACGGCCCGGCGAGCGAGCGCAGATACGCCGTTCCGCCCGCGGCCTGGGCCGGGAAGAACTTCATCTCCCGCACCCCGCGCTCCAGCAGCGCGACGACCTCCGAGGTGGTCGACACCCCGGGAAGGAACGGCACCCCGGACCCGCGCATCGCCCCCAGCAATGCCTCCGTCCAGCCCGGGCTGACCAGGAACCGCGCCCCGGCCGCCGTGCACACCGCGACCTGTTCCGGGGTGAGCACGGTGCCCGCCCCGACCACGGCGCCGGGCACCTCGTCGGTGATGGCCCGGATCGCGGCCGGTGCGGCCGGTGTCCGCAGGGTCACCTCGATCGCGGGCAGCCCGCCCGCCACCAGCGCCCGCGCCAGCGGTACGGCGTCGGCGGCGTCGGTGAGCACCACGACGGGCACGACGGGCGCCAGGTCGAGCACGGAGGCAGCCGGGAGGGAGGGCAGCGGCGAGGTCATGCGCTCATCGTGCCGAGCGACCCCATCACACGCAATGAGCGTTGCAGATGCTGCAACCGCAAGCGTTAGTGGACGTCGTCCACCAGCACATCGAGCGACCAGGCCCGGCCCGCCCTCCCGGGCGCCTCCGCCTCCACGACGTACCCCAGCTCGCGCAACGCGGCCACCAGCTCGGCGGGGTCCCCGGGCACGGTCCCCGAGGTCAGCAGGGCGCGGACGATCCGGCCCTTCGTCGCCTTGTTGAAGTGGCTGACGACCTTCCGGGTGGGCGCGTGCAGCACCCGTACCGTCGCCGTCCGCCCAGCCACCTCGCCCTTCGGCTTCCAGGCCGCCGCGTAGGCGGCGGAGCGCAGGTCGAGCACCAGACCGTCGGCGGTCACCGCGGGCAGCACCTCGGCCATCGGCGCCCGCCAGTGCGCGGCCAGCGAGCCCAGCCCCGGCAGCTTCACGCCCATCGAGCAGCGGTAGGACGGGATGCGGTCGGTCACCCGCACGGCACCCCACAGCCCCGAGAAGACCAGCAGCGAGTCCGCCGCGCGCCGCTTCGCCGCCGCGTCCAGCGTGGCCAGGCCGAGGGCGTCGTAGAGCACGCCGGTGTAGATCTCCCCGGCGGGACGGGCGCCGGCCGTGGGCAGTCCCGCGTTCTTGGCGATCTCGCCCCGCAGTCCCTCGCTGAGGCCGAGGACCCCGCGGGCCTTCTCCTCGTCGGCGGCGCACAGCTCGACCAGTTCGGCGAGCACTGCCCTCCGCGCGCCGGTCAGCCCCGGCAGGGACAGCGACTCCAGCTCCAACGGGGCGCCCTCACCCGCGCTCGCCTTGCCTTCCGAGGGGGGCAGCAGGACCAGCAACACGTACTCCTCACGTAGACCTCCGCGCCAGGGTACGACCCGTCGCCTGACCGGCGTGACGGTGGCCGTGGACCGCACGAGCCCCTCCGTACCGGGCGCCTCGGTCCCGGCGACGGCCGCCGGTCGGCGATGCGGCCCGCGCCCGGTACCATGGTCGACACGGCAGACGAGCCGGGCGGGCGGCCGCGTGGAGTCCCTCAGGGGGCTTCCCGAGGAACGTCCGGGCTCCACAGGGCAGGGTGGTGGCCAACGGCCACCCGGGGTGACCCGCGGGACAGTGCCACAGAAAACAGACCGCCGGGGACCTCGGTCCTCGGTAAGGGTGAAACGGTGGTGTAAGAGACCACCAGTGCCCAGGGTGACCTGGGCAGCTAGGTAAACCCCACCCGGAGCAAGGTCAAGAGGAGCGCCGTGAAAAGCGCTCTGCGCGGACGATCGAGGGCTGCCCGCCCGAGTCCGCGGGTAGACCGCACGAGGCCGGCGGCAACGCCGGTCCTAGATGGATGGCCGTCGCCCCGACCGCCGCGAGGCGACCGGGGAACAGAACCCGGCGTACAGCCCGACTCGTCTGCCCCATAGGCCTCTGACCTGCAATATCGCCGGTCAGAGGCCTTTTGTCGTGGAATCGTGGGCGTCGCCTCACCCCGTTCCGTACCGGCTTGAACTGGACCTCGCGGCTACGAAAGCAGCCATGAAAGTAGCCTCGCTGGGCGGCTTGGCGTGAGCGTCGACCGAGCCGCGGAGGAGCCTTCCGCGTTCTGTGCCTACGCCTCGGCATCTCCCGTTGCTGTCCCGGGGCCGGTTGAATTCTGCTCGTCAAACCAGGCTTGAATGCCGCCAGGGTCCTGCGCGGGCGCGTCGAACGGGATGATCGGGATAGGGACCGAGGTGGCTGGCAGAGCCGCCATGTCAGCGGGAAGTACGGCCACCGAGGGTTCAAGCTCCTCGATCTTGGTCAGAACTCGCTGAAGTTCCTCAGCCATGAAACGCAGATCCAGGTCCACGCCGGCGACTTGGATCGTTCCCGCCTCTACGTTGATGAGGCGCATGGGGGGAGCTGGGAATGCGGGCTTGGTGCCCGCCCGCCACTCCTCAGCGGTGGGGCGAGGCAGGCTGACGATCCACTCGTCAAGGCGCTCGTCGAAGTGCTCGCTTCCGTTACGGACCTCGCGGGCCTTCAGCGGGGACGAGTCCTCCACCTCAAGAATCCTTCGTAGAAACGGACCTCGCTTCGTCCGCCACTCCAGGCCCTCGTCGGTCCCTTTCGGGCTCTTTTTGTGGCAGGCCACAGAGTCCGGGAGACCTTTCCGAGGAACGAAAGGAAGTCCTCGAAGCAGACCCAGGCGGCTGGTGGGACCGGAGTGGTCTGCGCATAGCCAATCAGGGCGTTCAGGGCTGCCAGAGCGTAGCGAGTATCGCGGGCCACCCACGTCAAATACACCCGCTGTGCCCATGGGTCATCGGATATGTCGTTACTCACGGGCGCCAGTGTGCCGCAGGTGGTCTACCGGCCGGGGTCGGTTTCAGAGGCATGACATGGGACGCCAGGGAGTCATGAGGAAGTCGGAGGCTTCCGATGTCTGCCGGTCCCGGGGCCGAGCTTCGGTGTTGCCTCACGGGTGGAGGCAGCCTCGGTGTGGGGAATCAGGATGCGCCGTGCCTCCGCGAGGTTCGCCGCGAAGCCGTGCGGCTCCCAAAGATGGCCGTTCCACCGCTGGATCGCACGGGGCGCATCGGGGTTCAGATGCGATGCTCTCGGGCCGTCACCGGTGACGAGGGGTACGGCGCGGAGCTGCCCGATCCTCGCGTCGCGGCGCTCGGCCCACTGGGAGAGCGGTTCGTCGTCCATGTCCGGAGCGTAGCGGGTCAGCTGATCCGGTGTTCCCAGCGCAGGGAGGGCGCCTGGTCAATCCAGTACCGGTGGGATGCGGATGTCACGTGGAGCCGTACGGAGTCGATCTCCGGCGCCCCGGCGTCCTGCCAGGCGACGAGGGAACGCTCCACGTCGTCCCACAGGGCCACCGGGCCGCCCTGGCGGACGGTCCAGTTCTCGCCGTCGACGAGGAACTCGGCGAACGACTCCTTCTCCGGATCGAACAGGTACCGCAAGGGCGAGCCGTCCCCGCCCGTCCCACGGACGAACTGAGCGCCGGGCGCCGCCAACTGCGCAAGGAAGGCGGGCATCCACTCTTCCAGGACAAGAGGAGACACCTGAGTGCGCCGCTCACTGTCCGCGTACGCGGTCCGGGCGGAGAGATCGCCAGCCACGGGGGCCACTGCCTGGGCCCGCGCCTGCATGAAGGAGGAGCGCCCGACGATCAAGCCCTCGGCGGTGCCGTCATCGCCGACGGCCAGTTTCGCGAGGCCGGTTCCCCACGACCACGAGCCGACCGTGCCGAGGACAACGCCTCCGGGTCTCGTCTGCCTGATCCACGCGTACGGGATGCGACGGACTGCGCAGGTGGCGATGACCCGGTCGTACGGTGCCCGGAACGGGTGGCCCAGGAGCCCATCGCCCGTCACTGTCCAGGTCGAGAAGCCAGCGGCTTCGAGAGCGGCATCGGCGCGTGCGGCCACCTGTGCGTCGACCTCGACCGTGGCGACGTTGTCCTCGCCGAGGCAGTGGCACATCAGGGCTGTGCAATAGCCGGTGCCTGTGCCGATCTCCAGGACTCGGTGGCCCGTCGCGGGTCCAGGGTCTCGATCATGCCGACGACGGTGGCCGGGTCGGTCGAGGAGGACGTGGGCACGCCCACGACGGGTTCGTCGGCCTGGTCGGCGGTGAGGTGGCCGTCGAGCTGGGTGGTGAGGGTGTCGACGCTGTATGCGATCTTCAGTAACTCGTCCGGATTCGTATCGGTGGCGGTGACGGGCCGCCAGGTCCGCCCCTCGTCCAGGAAGACTCCCGGGCGGAGGAACCGCTCGCGGGGGACGGACTCGATGGCATCACGCAGCCAGGGGGATTTCAGAACCCCTTCATTCACGAGAACGGTCGCCATGCGGCGTCGCTCGGATGCCGGGTCGGTCATCGGCGATCCCCTTGTGCGAGTAGGTCGGCGAAGGCAGCGGACATCGGGAGGCCAGTCTCGGTCTCCAGCCACCCCCACTGTCCGTTGGGATTCAGTTCCAGCCACCAGTAGGCCCCCGCCCGGTCGACCGCGAGGTCGAAGCTTCCCGACACCAGATCCAGCCGGTCCAGGTAGGCATGCAGTGCTTGGTCTACCCGGTCGGGTAGATGCTCCACGGTGTAGGTCAGGGCGCTGTAGTCCTTGCGCCAGTCCAGGAGGTCGGAGTCGATGCGTACGGCGAACGTATGCCGGCCTACGAGCAGTACGCGAACGTCGGCGACCTTGTCCACACGGGCCTGGAACAGGTGGGGTGCGACCCGAACGCTGTCGTCGATCTCCTCGGGGGCGACGGGGGCAGCCCATCCCGTCACTGGCACGCTGTCCCGCGTGCAGGGGGTCCATCGCAGCGTCTTGAAGATCGCCTGCCTCTGAGCCTGGACGAACTCGCGGGCCTCGTCCGGGTCGTTGGTGACGAGGGTGGGAGGGATGGTGAAGCCGAGTTGCTGGGCGAGAACGAGCTGCGCGGGTTTGTAGTCGGCTGCGGCGACGCGCAGGGGGTGGTTGACCCAGAGTGGGCCAGCCAGGGCGTAGAGGGTGCCACCGAGTCCGTAACGGACTTGCGCCGCCGCGAACCGGGAGTCATCAGCGGACAGGTGGGGAAACGTGGGCCATTCCGGGCGGCGCCAGTACACCGATCGGACCTGGGTCACATCAGCGGTTCTCGACGGAGTGCGCACCTGCCCGACCACCGGGGCCGGGCAGGTGCCGAACCGAGCCGATACCGTGAGGTTTTCGCCGATGTCGACGGGGTTGAACCGGACCACCGGCACATCGCGCCGGTTGAGTTCGGTGATCACCATGTCAGCGGTGATGTCGTCCGCCTCGGTAGCCACCAGAACCGGCCTCTCCTCGGTCATGGTCGTCAGTCCTGCGTGCTGTCCTGATCGTGACCTTGGTCGTTCCGGGAGTCCGAGTTCGTCGTCGTGGAAGTCTCGGTGCCGGAGCTGGTGCCGTGCTTGCCCATCTCGACCACCTGCCCGACGCGGTCGCGGAACACCCCGAGCTGCGTTGTGGGGTCGATGGCGACCGTGGCGTGGGGTCGGCGAACGACCGTCGGGTAGGGCGCGAGTCGGCCCGCACCCCACGGCCGCGTGGGGGAGGGGAGTGCGGCAGAGGTGGTCATGAGACTCCTTGGGTTGAAGGGTGTGGTGCGGGAATCCGTCTACGCCAGGGGGCGCGGACGGCGATCTGCGGGCCGCGGCTCAGGGGCGAGCGGCCTGGATGTTGTCGGCCGAGGTCGTCCACTCGACTCCGGACGCGGGCCGGATGTGCGCGATGCGGACCGTGCCGTGGCTGTGGAGCTCGTGTGTGACGGCGACGAGTACACCCTCCCCACGCGAGGCGATGTCACGGACAAGCGTGTCCAGGAGCGGGTGGTGCTCGTAACCGTCGGAACCGACCGGGTTCACTCCTCCGGCTCCTGCCGGGCCTCGAGGCGGCGCATGAACCTCTCCCAACCGCCGGCCGCCCGTACCCGCAGAGCCCGGCTCGGCGCACCCGGCCGGGGCTCCGGCGGCGTGTACGTACGGCCACTGGCGCCAGGGTCCCTGCGGGGCAGTCCGGAGGTTGTCACGAGGTTGCTCCTCTCCGTGGGGAGCCGTCCGGAGGGTCCTTCGACTTCCGAGCGGCGTGTGACCAGTGAACGACGATCCGTTACCTTCTCCCAGAGCGAACCTCGCGCAATACCCGGGCGTTTTCCGGGCGTTGGCGCGTGGCGGGTGTGAGTGCGTGAAAGGGTTCTCGTGAGGGGAGACCTATGACGTCGAGGCGTAAGCACTTTGCGGAACGGCGCGCGGCCCGGGGTTACTCGCAGGAGGAATTCGCAGAAGCGCTCTCGGTGGCCGCGTCCACCGTGGTCCGTTGGGAAAATGGTCGCGCCACCCCGCGTCCCCACCAACGGCCGAAGATCGCAGGGCTGTTGGGAGTGACCCTCCCCGAGTTGGAAGCCCTTCTCTGCGACGAACAGCCGGCCGAGACAGCCGGGCTCTCCGCTGCTCCACCCCTCCTCCATGGTGATGATGACGACATGAAGCGCCGCGAAGTCCTGGGTCTGCTCGCCGTTACGGGTGCGCTGGTCGCTCTTCCCGATGCCGGTGATGCCGCCCGAGAGCGCGCAGCATCGACGCTCTTGGAGACGGGGGACGCCTTGCATCGCAGCCTCTGGCAGGTCTACGCGCTATCGGACGCCAAGCAGGTCGTCTTCCCTGCGGTGCGCGCACAGCTCGGTGTGATGGCGAAGGGACTGACCGAGACCCGTACTGCTGTGGATCGGTCCCGATTGTGTCGGATGACGGCCGACCTCTACCAGCTCGTCGGCGAGCTGTTCTTCGACGCCAACCGGTACACCGACGCCGCGCAGTGCTACACACTGGCCGCCAACGCGGCCTACGCCGGTGGCGACCACGACCTGTGGGCGTGTGCCATGACCCGCCACGCGTACGTCGAGCTGTACGCGCGCCGCGCGCCTGCTGCCCAACCCCTGCTCTCGGCAGCTTTCCGCATCGCCCGAAGGGGCGACGGCGCTCTCTCCACCCGTCACTGGGTCGCGGCCGTCCAGGCGCAGGCGTACGCGGCCATGGGCGACCTCGACGCGTGCAACCGGGCTCTTGACGAAGCTGAGAAAGTGCACGCCCTCAACGGCGCTCACTCCCACAACGGCGGCTGGCTCCGCTTCGACGGCTCCCGCCTGGCAGAGGAGAAAGGGGCCTGCTACCTCCAACTGGGCCGCCCTGATCTCGCCGAGGAAGCGCTCACCACGGCCCTTGCCCAGCCTCTGTCCCTGCGTCGCCGCGCTGCTGTCCTGAGTGACCTCGCCGTGCTCGGGGCGCACAGACGGGACATCGACCAGGTCGTGCACTACGCGGAGCAAGCGCTCGGACTGGCCGACCGGTCGAATTCGGGATTCATCGGCAAGAAGCTGGACGGGCTTCGGGGGCGTCTTGCCCCGCTCCTGTCCGAAGACCGAGTCTCGACTCTTGATCACCGAATCGCGGCGCTTCCGCGCACCGCATGATGAGAGGGACACACGCATGAATGACGGCCGGATCTTCCGCGAGGCGTGGATCGACGGTGTGAACAAGCACTATCCCGGCGAGCCCAAGCCTGGCTACGTCACGCCGTGGGACGAGACGCCCGAGTGGGAGCGCGAAGCCGCCACCGCCGTGTACGGGCAAGTGCGCGACTTCATCGAGGTCAGCGGCGGGCATGCGGCCCGGCTCACCCGCGAGCAGAAGGGCCGATTCGTCGCGATCTGCTGGACCGCCCAGATGTTCAGGCACTTCGAAGACCCGAAGCCCGGATATGTTGCCGACTGGTCCGACCTGCCGGTCTGGCAGCGGGAGACGGACGCGGACATTTTCGAACGCATCGAGGGGACCGTCTGATCTCAGGAGCGACGACTTCTCCGTCCGGGCCGATCCGGGCGGGGACGTCTTGTTGCGTAGCCATCAAAGTAGCCACGGAAGCACCATCCCTGCACGTTTATGCAGGTCATAGCGTTGCGCTGACAGTCCCCGGCGTACAGCCCGACTCGTCTGTCCCCACTCGTGGCCGCGCCTGCCTCAGGCAGCCGGTGCTAGGCCGTGATCTCCGCGGACGCCTCAAGTCGCTCCGTGATCGCTTCAGCGAGCGCCTTGAACTCCTGGTAGCACGTCTGGACGTACTTCTGGGTGCTGCCCAGCGCGCCGTCCGCTGCCCGGAGATCGAACATCGGCTTACGGGCGTCGTGTGCCAGTGGCATCAGGCTGCGGTAGTTCCGCAGTGTGGCGATCTCGTAGGAACGGTCGTCGGTGGGCCAGTCCGTATGCCCCAGAACCGCGGTGCCGTAGACCCAGGGGATTCTGGCGAGCCAGCGCTCGTACGCCCGCACGGGCCGGTCGAGACGCATCTCCGGCTGCATGATCACGTAGCCGAGTGGGCGCATGATCGCCGGGGGAGCGGAGATGGAGGAGGGGATCTTCGGCAGCACGAGCTGCCGCCACTGGTTCCGCCAGTCGCGCAGCGTGGGACCCAGGTTGAGGAGTCCCTTCAGCGAGAACAGGTCGGCGGCCATCGGCATGAGGACCGTGTCCGCGGCGATCAGCGCCGCCCGGTTGATGGCGCCGAGGTTCGGGCCCACGTCGATGAGGACCAGCTCCGCGTCGACCTCGCGGGCCGCCTGTTCGATGATGCGGTGGAAGGCGGTGGTGGTACGGATGGCGGCTGGGTCACCCCCGTAGCCGTTGAGCCAGGCCGCGGACAGTTTGTCCTCGAACTTGCTGAGTTCCAGGTTGCCCGGCAGAAGCCACAGGCCCGAAGTGACCGTCACCGGGCTGACCGGGGCGATGTCACCGGTCCCCTCCAGAATGGGACGCACCGCGTCCGCGACGGTGCGCTGTCCCTCGGTCCGGGTGAAGAGTTTGCGCTGCTCGGGGTAGTCGGCCTGGGCGAACAGCTCCGAGTCGTTGTCCCAGATCTCCTCCAGCTCCTCCTCGTCCAGGATCGCGGCCGTGAGATTCGACTGGGGATCGAGGTCCACAGCCAGGACGCGCTTCCCCTGGCGCTGCAACATGTGAGCCAGGTGATAGGCGAGTGTCGTCTTGCCGACGCCCCCCTTGTTGTTGAACAGGGCGACAGAGATCACTGCGCTCTCCTTACGGTCACGGACCATGAAGCATCGTCCACGAGGAACTCGGCCGGCGGGTTGCCGTTGCGGTCGAGGGACGCACGCACCCGTCCGATGCCCCGCCCGAAGCGATTGACATAGCCGAGCGACTTCATCGCCGCGGCGAGGGACGGATTGCGGTAGTCGTTGACACGGTCGAAGTTGTCACTGCGGACCTGGCCGTACGGTCCGCCGGGATTGGTCACCTCGATCCGGTCGTCGAACCACGCGATCCTGACCGGCGCGTAGGACGTCTCGTAATTGCGGTGCATGATCGCGTTCATGCAGAGTTCGCGCAGGGCCGCCAGGGGGTAGTCGGGGCGTGCCTCCTCCTTGAAGCCGGAGGACTGGACCACCCGGGTATGGAGGTGGCCCCGAAGAACCGCCTCCAGCCGCTCGGCGGTTGCCACGACGTTGTACCGCAGCTCCTGCTCGTCCGCGATGGCCGCGTCCAGGTCATCGCCCTGGTAACGAACGAACTGGACGTAGGCGCCGGGGATGAAGGCGCTCGGGTCGTAGCCGGTGACCAGCAGTCCGACCGCCGTGGCCGTGCCGTCCAGCGTCGCGAAACGCAGTGAGGCGAGTTGCTGGGCCTCCGGACGGCCGTTCTCCTCCAGCACTTCGGGATCGACCGCCGTCGGCAGATAGGTCGTGCGGAACAGGCCGAGGTCCAGCTCATCGACGCTCGCCCCGGTCACCGGGCGGCTGTCGTACGGCCCGTCGGCCGCCCTGCGGCGCTCGGTCAGCACCCGCTCGTCGTCCCGTGTGGCCCGACGCGTCGTAGGCCCTGGCCGGACCCAGACCACACCGTCGAAGCGGACAGGAGGGGCAGCGGACGCTTCGACCCTGATCCGGATCACCGGTTTCCCCTTGAAGGGGACGACGGTAACGGTCATGGACGGTCGGTCGAGAAGCAGCCCGTCCTCGCGCATATCGGTGAGCGCCAGCAGGGCACGGTCGCTCGTGTCGACATCTTCCACGGGCTCACCGTTGTCCGCGACACCGATCAGCAGGTCACCGCCACCGTGCTCCCCGAGATCATTGGCCAGTGCGCAGATGGCCCGGCGGACGGCCTCGGGACGCTTGGCGCTGCGCTTGAATTCCAGGGCCGAGGTCTCCTGGTGCCGAGCAGTTCAGCGAGGTCGGTCGTCATGCGCTCATTCTCGCCTGCGGCACTGACAACGACGCGCTGGACCCGGCGCAGGCCATGCCGGTCCGTCCGCCCCACCGGAGAGGGCGCCGTGCACCTGGCGGCTCACCCGGGCCGGGGCCCCACCGGCGAACGGTGTCGGTGGGAGCCGCCGGACCGCGGAACTCCGGCCCGTGGACAGCCTGCTGAGACGGTCACGGACGGCCGGACCGGCCGCGTGCGGCGGTACCCGGAGCCCATGACCGGCATCCTCGAGGCGCGGCTGAGTGCGGCAGGTGGTCAGTCGGTGGTGCGGGGGGTGATGTGGAAGTCGAAGGCCAGGGTGCCCGGGTCGAGGGCCGTGGCCCCGCCGTCGACGGTGAGGACCGCGCCGTTGACGTAGGACGCCGCGGGGGAGAGCAGCCAGGCGATCGCCTCCGCGACCTCGCGGGGCTCGCCCGGTCGTCCCGCGGGCAGGAGTCTGGTCGCCTCCTCGTAGGCGGCCGCCGTGCCTCCGTCGCCCGGACCGGCCTCCTCGGCGAAGCGCGCCATGCGCCGGTCGGCCATCTCGGTCCGCACCCAGCCGGGGCACACGGTGTTGGCGCGCACCCCGCGGCGCCCGTAGTCGACGGCCACGGAACGGCAGAGCTGGAGCAGGGCCGCCTTGGAGGTGGCGTACGGGGCGTTGCCGGTGCCGTTGCGCAGCGCGGAGACCGAGGCGACGGCGACGACCGCTCCCCTGGACGCCAGCAGGTGCGGGACGGCCGCGCGCAGCAGCAGGAGCGGGCCGGTGACGTTGGTGCGCATCACGTCGTCCCAGTCCTTCAGCGTCAGGTCGCCCACCGCCCCGCCGCGGCCGATCCCGGCGTTCAGGACCACTCCGTCGATCCGCCCGTACTCGGCCAGGGCCGCCCGGACCAGCCCCTCGGCGGCGTCGGGGTCACCGACGTCGGAGGGGTGCGCCAGCGCGCCGGTCTCCCGGGCGAGGCGCCGCAGGGGTTCCGGCCGGCGGCCCGAGACGACCACGTGGTGGCCTCCCGCGCGGAGCAGCCGGGCCGTGGCCTCGCCGATACCCGTGCCTCCGCCGGTCACGATGACAACCCGCTCGTCCGTCAAGGCAGTCGAACCCCTTCACCGAGATCACCTGACCCCCGATGCTAGGACCGGTGGCGCCGGCGACGGTGACTTCCGGCCAGGGGCCGGGGCCCGCACGGTCGTCGACCGTGCGGGGGCCGGGGGCCGCCCCCGCTCCGCGCGTACGCGGGGTGGGTCAGGACGCGTCGAGGCCGGAGAGGTCGCTCTCGGCGAAGCTGGAGTCGCCCGTCGGCGCGCCGCCGAAGAAGCCCTGCATCAGGTCCTTCATGTCCAGCTTCGCGGCGCCGGCCGGGACGGTGGGCCTGGTGCCCTCGCCCAGCCGCACCCGCAGGCCCAGCTTCTTGACCTTGGCGGTCTCGGCCAGCTTGGCGAGGTCCACGTCCACCTCGGTCAGGTCGCCGTTCTTGAGCGTGAAGTCCGCCGTCACCTTGGCGTTCGGGGCGTCCTTGAGGTCCTTCGCCGTGGGCAGTTCCATGCCCTGCGGCAGGTCCTTCGCCAGCAGCGGGCGGACCTTGCCGAGCAGCTCGCTGACCAGTTTGCGGAAGGGGGCGGTGGCGGTGACGTGTTCGGTGCCGTCCTCGCCGTCGACCGTCTTCAGGTGTACGTCGCGGGCGACGACCTGGCGGACGGCCGCCCCGAGCTTCTTCTGCGTCGCGGCGTCGAGCGACGGAGCGGGCGCGGGGCTGCCGTGGGAGCCCTGGCCCCCGGCGGCGGCCTTCCGCGTCTCCTTGGCGTCGAACTTCACCCACTTGCCGGCCAGGACGTTCTTCAGGGCGCCGGCCTGCGGGGGCAGCTCCTCGGCGCCGGGCACCGGGGTGCCCGTCAGCTTGCCGATCTTCTTGAAGTCGGCCCGGAGGTAGGCGTAGTCACCGATCAGCCGGTACTCGGCGAGTGCGCCGGCCGGGCTGCTGATCTTCATGGCCATGCCGACGAGGTCCTTGTCGCCGGACTCGTCGAGCGGCTTCTTCGACTCCACGGTGACGGCGATCTTCGCGTCGCTGAGCAGCTTCGCGGCCTCGTCCGGCATCTCGTCGCCGGGCGCCGGGTCGGACTTGGCGTCCAGCGCCTTCAGGGACGCGGCGTCGGTGTCCAGGTCGAGCTCGAAGGAGAGCGTGTGCTTCTTGCCGAGCTTGTCGAAGGCCCGGTCGAGCTTCTTGCCGGCGGAGAGCTGCTCCACCGTTCCGCAGGCGGCGGAGCCCGCGAGCACGGCACCGACGACGGCGGTGGCGGTGAGGGTCTTGCGTATGGCGCTGATGATGGTCTCCTCGTGAGTCCGACCACGACGTGGTCGCTCACAAGACTCACCACCGGTGCGGAAGGTTGCCCCGCGCGTCCCGCGAAGTCGGGAGAGGGGAGGGGCGGCCGGATCTCGCGCGCGTACGAGGCGTCAGGCGGGGCGGTCGTACGGGCGGGCCCCGACCTCGCGGAGGTGGTGTTCGAAGACCTGCCGGGCGTCCGGGGTCAGCGTGCGCAGGGCCACCAGCGCCGTGATCGCCACGTCGCACAGTTCCGCCTGGACGTCCTCCCAGGTGTGGGTGACGCCCTTGCGCGGGTTCTGTCCGGTCACGCCGATGACCGCCTCGGCCACCTCGCCGACCTCCTCGGACAGTTTGAGGACGCGCAGCAGGACGCCGTCCTGGCCGGGGTGGGCGCGGGGCGCCTCCAGGCGGGCCCACAGGGCGTCCACGGCGGGCCAGATGCCAGCGGCGGAGTTCTCCTCGCTCATACCCCGCAGCCTGCCACGCCCACGAGCGCCACCGGGCGGTTTCCCCGACGACCCCCACTCCGGGGAACGACGACACCCGCTCCGTGGACGACGACACCCGCTCCGTGGACGGCGGCGCCCGCTGCCCGGAGCGGCGGTCCCGTTCCGCGAGCGGCGGCGCCCGCCCCGCCCCGCGAACGCCGGCCTCGGCTCCCCGGAGCAGCCGGCCCCGTCCCGCGAATGGCGGTTGCCGCTCCTCGGATCGGCGAGGCCCACTTCGCGAGTGGCGGCACACCCGTTCCCCGGAGCAGCGGCTCCGCTCCGCGTATCGGCGGTCGCACTTCGCCGAATGGCGGTGCCCGTTCCTCGGATCGGTGGTCCCGGTCCGCGAACGGCAGCCCGCCGCGCGAACGGTGGCGCCCCGCTCCCCGGGCGACGGCTGCCCGTCCCCTGCCCGAACAGCGACGGCTCACTCCTCGAACAAAGGGTCCTGCTCGTCCGTCGCCTGGGCGCGGACCCGGCGGTTGCGGGCGCCGACCACCACGGCCGTCACCGCCGCCGTCACGCCGAGCGCGGCCGGCACCATCCAGTCGCGGTCGAGGGCGTGTCCCAGGGCGTGGTCGAGGGAGAGGCGGCCCGGTCCGGTGACGGCGAGGCCGGCCCCGACCAGGCCCAGGCTCACCGCGTACTCGTAACCGCCCTCCTGGGCGAAGAAGCCGTTGGGTACGTGGACGGCCGCCGCTCCCGTCATCGCCCCGGCCGTCGCCGCTCCCGCCGCCGGGGTGGCGAGGCCGAGCGCCAGCAGCAGGCCGCCGCCCGCCTCCGCGAGGCCCGACGCGGTGGCGCTGGCCTTGCCGGGCGAGTAGCCGACGGACTCCATGAACTGGCCGGTGCCTTCCAGGCCGTGGCCGCCGAACCAGCCGAACAGCTTCTGCGCGCCGTGCGCGGCCAGCACCCCGCCGGTGCCCAGCCGGAGGAGCAGCAGGCCCAGATCACGTCGGTCGTAACAGCTCACGGTGACTCCCATGCAGACGGGCGGATGCGGAGGGCGGCCGCGGACGGCGGAGGCGGACCGGCGGCCGGACGCTCCCGTCTCGCAGCCTGGACGGATTCCCGCCCCCTCGCAGCCTGGCACCCCCGGCGCCGTCCGGCCCCCGCTGGGCTGCCGTTCGGGTGGCGGGCCCGGTGGAGCGGTGTGAGCCTGACGCCATGACGATTCAGCCGACCCGGCTCAGCGACCCGTCCGTCAGGGCTTTCGTGCACGCCGTCAACTCCCACGACTTGGAGGGCTTCATGTCGCTCCTGGCGCCCGGCGCGACCATGTGCGACGACGGCTCCGACCGTGACCTCGCCGAGTGGACCGACCGGGAGATCTTCTCCTCCCACGGGCACCTCGAGGTCGACAACGAGTCGGACGGCGGCCGGACCGTCCTCGCCCGCTACCGCAACGACACCTGGGGCGAGATGCGCACCCGGTGGGTCTTCACGGTCGCGGACGACGGGCGGATCTCCCGGTTCGAGACCGGGCAGGCCTGAACGGCGCCCGCGCACCGGGCGCCGCGCGCCGGTGCCGCGCGGCCGCGGTGCCCCTTCCGGCGACAGTGTGCCCCGTCCGGCGGCGGTGTGCTCCGTCCGGCGGCGGTGACCCGCCGGGCTTCCTCCCGGTGGTTGGTTCTCCGGTCCCCCGGCCCTCCCGTGCGCCGGACCCGCGCCGGGTGCGGTGTACGGTCCCCGGGTGCGTGAATGTTCCCGGCTCAGCCGACGTGCCGTCCTCGGGCTGACGGCCGCCGCCCTCCCCCTTTCCACGGCCTCCCCGGCCGCCGCCTCGACCGTCGTCGGTGGTGAGCGGCTGGCCCGCCCCGGCGTCCAGGTGAGCGGCGCCTCCGGGCTGCCCGCGAAGCTCACCGCCCGCTCGTGGCTGGTCGCCGACCTCGACAGCGGCGAGGTCCTCGCCTCGTTCGGCGCGCACCGCCGCCTCCCGCCCGCGTCCACCCTGAAGATGCTGTTCGCGGACACCGTGCTGAAGCGGCTGGACCCGGGCGAGCGGTACCGGGTCACCGACGCCGACCTCGCCGACGTCCCGGCCGGCTCCAGCCTCGTCGGCGTCAAGCCCGGCATCACCTACACCGTCGACCAGTTGTGGCAGGGCGTGTTCCTGCGCTCCGGCAACGACGCCGTGCACGTGCTGTCCCACCTGAACGGCGGCATCGCCCGGACGGTCGCCCAGATGCAGGCCAGGGCCGCGGACCTCCAGGCCATGGACACCCATGTGGTCAGCCCCGACGGCTTCGACCACAAGGGTCAGCTCTCCTCGGCGTACGACCTCACGCTCTTCGCCCGCCACGGTCTGAAGGACCCCGCGTTCCGCCGCTACTGCGGCACCCGGACCGCCGACTTCCCGGCGGGCGGCAAGAAGACCTTCCAGATCCAGAACACCGACCGCCTGCTGACCGGGGCGTGGGGCCTGAAGACGTACGACGGGCTGATCGGCGTGAAGAACGGCTACACCAGCCACGCCGGCAACACCTTCACCGGCGCCGCCACCCGGGGCGGGCGCACCCTGCTGGTCACCGTGATGCATCCCGGGGCCGGCGGCAACGCCGTCTACGAGGAGACCGCCGCGCTGCTCGACTGGGGCTTCGGCCACGGACGTTCGGCGCAGTCGGTGGGCCTGCTCGCGGCACCGCTCAGTGAGGGCGGGGTGAAGGCCGGTCCGCCGCCCGCGCGCAGGCCGGCCCGGGCGGCGGCCGGCGCGCCGGCGTCGGGGTCCGCGGGCGGCTCGGAGTGGGGGCCGGTGGCGGGCTCGGCCGGAGTGGCCGCGCTGCTGGGCGCCGGCGCCTGGGCCCTGCGCCGCCGCCGGGCACGGCCGGCGGCGACCGGCGGGGCCGGCGAGGTCCGCGACGGCGACGGGAGCGGGCCGAGGGGCCGGCACCGGAGCTGAGGAGACGCGGTCAGCATCTCCCTGACCGCGTGTGACGGCGTGGGGCGGGGGCGTTCGGCCCGCGCGCCTGTGCGCGGCGGTCGTTCCACTCGCCGGTGTGTGCCCCGCGGCAGGCCGCGGGGCCCGCCCCCACTCCGGTCCGGTGGAACGGCCGCCGCCTTCCCCCCTGGGAGTGGCCGCGGGCCGTCGGTGCGTCAACTGTGAAGCTCGGGTGGAGAAAAGTTGAGCACACGCGCGTGACCGGCCGCAATAGCGCGGATGTTCAAATTCCGGTTCTCCCCAGGGGTGGTGCGGCCGTGCCGACGGGTACCGGGACCGGGTTCAGCCGCGCCCGATGTACGGCATCCCGGTCGCCAGCACCGTCGCGAACTGCACGTTCGCCTCCAGCGGCAGCTCCGCCATGTGCCGTACCGTGCGCGCCACGTCGGCCACGTCCATCACCGGTTCCGGTGCCGTCTCCCCGTTCGCCTGGAGCGCGCCGGTCCGCATCCGGGCCGTCATGTCGGTCGCCGCGTTGCCGATGTCGATCTGCCCGACCGCGATGCGGTAGGGCCGCCCGTCCAGCGACAGCGATCTGGTCAGCCCGGTCAGCGCGTGTTTCGTCGCGGTGTAGGCGACCGAGTGCGGGCGCGGCGTGTGGGCCGAGACGGAGCCGTTGTTGATGATCCGGCCGCCCCGCGGGTCCTGTTCCTTCATCCGCCGGTAGGCGGCCTGCGCGCACAGGAACGCGCCGTTGAGGTTGGTGTCCACCACGTGCCGCCAGGCGTCGTACGGCAGGTCCTCGACCGGGACCCCGCCGGGCCCGAAGGTCCCCGCGTTGTTGAAGAGCAGGTCGATCCGCCCGAACCGCTCCACCACCGCCGCGAACAGCGCGTCCACGTCCTCGGGCCGGGACACGTCGGTGGGCACGGCGAGCGTCGTGCCCTGCGGCGCCGACGCCGCGGTCTGCGCCAGCGTGCCGGCGCGGCGGCCGGCGAGCGCCACCGACCAGCCGTGGCGCGCCAGCTCCACGGCGACGGCCCGGCCGATGCCGGAGCCCGCCCCGGTCACCACCGCGATCTTCGATCCCCTGTCGGTCATGGCTCCGCAGCCTAGGCGGCGCATCCGTCATACGGAATCAGGTGTCCGCCATACGGTTACCCGAGGGTGCCGGCGGCCTGTCCGTCCCGACGCCGGGGCCCGCTCTCCCCCGGGTACCGCACCCCGGTCCGCTCCCGCACCGCGTCCAGCGTGCGCATCACCGCGAGCGTGCCCTCCAGCGGCACCAGCGGCGACTCCTTCTCGCCCGCCCGCAGCGCCCGCATGACCTCCCGCGCCTCGTGCCGCATGCTCTCGCGCGGCCCGTCCGCCGGGTCCGCCGTGAACTCCTCGGGGTCCCGGCCCTCCCGGTGCAGCACGAACCGGTCCGGGTGGAAGAAGCCGGACGGCACGTCGATCCGCCCGCGGGAGCCGGTGACCGAGGCGGTGGCCGCCGTGGCGCCGTCGATGGAGCAGTGCAGCGAGGCCAGCGCGCCGCTGTTCCAGGACAGCACGGCCCCGGTCTGGAGGTCGACGCCCTCCGGGGACAGCACCGCGCTCGCGGCGACCCCGTCCGGCTCGCCCAGCAGCAGCTGCGCGAAGGACACCGGGTACACACCCAGGTCCAGCAGCGCCCCGCCGCCCAGTGCCGGGTTCCGCAGCCGGTGGTCCGCGGCGAACGGGCCGGCCAGCCCGAAGTCCGCCTGCACGGTGCGCACCTCGCCGATCGCGCCGTCGTCCACCAGCGCCTTCAGCCGCCGCACCAGCGGGTTGCAGTACATCCACATCGCCTCCATCAGGAAGCGGTCGTGCTCCCGCGCCAGCGCGACGAGTTCCTCCGCCTCCCGCAGGTTCAGCGTGAACGGCTTCTCGCACAGCACGTTCCGTCCCGCCGTCAGGCACAGGCCGGCCGCCGCCCGGTGCGCGGTGTGCGGGGTGGCGACGTACACGACGTCGACGTCCTCGTCCGCCGCCAGCGACTCCCAGTCGCCGTACGCGCGCGCCACCCCGAACCGGTCGGCGAACGCCCGCGCGGACTCGGGCCGTCGCGACGCCACCGCCACGATCTCCGCCGCCGGTCCCTCGGGATCATCGCCCTTCTCGGCGGTCAGGTCCGACGCGAACGCCGCCGCGATCCCGCCGGTCGCCAGGATCCCCCACCGCACGCCCCGCTCCGCCATCCCCGCCCCGCCCTCGCTCGTGTGTACCTCGGCAGTGTGTACGAGCTGAGAGCATAGGTGCCGGTCCAGTACGAGAGGGAGGGACACATGCCCGAGCACGCACCGGCACAGACACCCGGGACGGAGCAGGCGTCCACCGCGCAGAGCCCGCCCGCCGACCGCCGGACCGGTCTGCTCGTCACCCTCGTCCTGGGCGGCCTCACCGCCACGCCCCCGCTCGCCATGGACATGTACCTCCCGTCGCTGCCGGAGGTCACCCGCTCCCTGCACGCCCCCGCCGCCACCGTCCAGCTCACCCTCACCGCCTGCCTGGCCGGCATGGCGGTCGGCCAGCTGATCGTCGGCCCGATGAGCGACCGCTGGGGCCGGCGCCGCCCGCTCCTGGCCGGCCTCGCCGTGTACATCCTCGCCACCGCCCTGTGCGCCTTCGCCCCGAACGTCGAGACCCTGGTCGCCTTCCGGCTGGCCCAGGGCCTCGCGGGCGCGGCCGGCATCGTCATCGCGCGGGCCGTCGTACGCGACCTGTACGACGGCGTGGCCATGGCCCGCTTCTTCTCCACCCTGATGCTGATCTCCGGGGTCGCCCCGATCGTGGCGCCGCTGATCGGCGGGCAGATCCTGCGGGTCACCGACTGGCGGGGCGTGTTCGTCGTCCTCACGGTCGTCGGCGTCCTGCTCGCCGCCGTCGTCCGGTGGCGGCTGCCCGAGACGCTGCCGCCCGCCGAGCGCCACGGCGGCGGCGTCCGCCAGGCCCTCGGCGCCATGCGCGGCCTCCTCGCCGACCTGCCCTTCACCGGCTACACCCTGGCCGGCGGATTCGCCTTCGCCGCCCTGTTCGCCTACATATCGGCCTCGCCGTTCGTCATCCAGGAGATCTACGGCGCCTCCCCGCAGACCTTCAGCCTGCTGTTCGGCGTCAACTCGGTCGGCCTGATGATCGCGGGCCAGATCAACGGCAAGGTCCTGGTGGGCCGGGTCAGCCTGGACAAGGTCCTCGCGACCGGCCTCGCCGTCATCGTGCTCGCCGCGACCGCCCTGCTCCTCATGGCCGCCGGCGCCTTCGGCGAGGTCGGTCTGGCGCCCGTCTCCGTCGCCCTGTTCGTCCTCATGTCGGCCATGGGCATCACCCTGCCCAACGCCCAGTCCCTCGCCCTGCTGCGCACCCGGCACGCCGCCGGCTCCGCCTCGGCGCTGCTCGGCACCACCTCCTTCCTCGTCGGCGCGGTGGCCTCCCCGCTCGTCGGCGTCGCCGGGGAACACACCGCCGTGCCCATGGCGATCGTCCAACTGGCGGGCGCTCTGGTCGCCGCGGCCTGCTTCGTGGGAATGTGCCGTCCCTGGAACACTCGTACGGGTCCGGAGGGAGACGACAACTGAGCGCACCGAGACTGCGTACCGGCACGCCCGAGCGGGCCGGTCTCGACCCCAGGGAACTCGAGCGTCTGACCGACGACGTACACGCCCTCACCACCGGCGTCCGCCCCTGGGCGGCCGGTGCCGTCGTGGTGGCCGGACGCGGACCCGTGGTCGCCGTCGCCGAGGCCGCGGGCTGGGCGGTGCGCTACAGCGCCCACGACCCGAAGACCGACAACGCTGTCGCGCTGCCGGCCCACTCCCGGGTGCCGGTCACCGTCGACACCCCCTTCGACCTCGCCTCCCTCACCAAGCTGTTCACCTCCGTCGCCGCGGTGCAGCAGATCGAACGCGGCACCCTCGGCATGGACGCCCGGGTCGGCGCCTACCTGCCCGAGTTCACCGGAGCCGCCGCCTACGGCGTCACCGTGCGCCAGCTGCTCACCCACACCTCCGGGCTGCGGCCCGAGCTCCCGCTGTACGACTGCCCGGACGAGCGGGCCCGCCTCGCCCTGCTGCGCAACACGGCCCCCACGGCGGAACCGGGCACCTACCGGTACTCCGACCTCAACATGCTCCTGCTCCAGTTCGTCCTGGAACGCATCACCGGCCGCACCCTCGACGTCCTCGTCCACGAGGGCATCACCCGGCCGCTCGGCATGACCGCCACCGCCTTCGGGCCCTGCCCCGGCGCCGCCGCCACCGAGGACCAGCGGCGGCCCTGGGCCAAGGCCGACCGGGGCATGCTGCGCGGCGTGGTCCACGACGAGAACGCCTGGGCGCTCGGCGGGGTCGCCGGCCACGCCGGCCTCTTCTCCACCGCGCCCGACCTGGCCGTCTTCTGCCGCGCGCTGCTCGCCGGCGGCTCCTACGGCCCCGCGCGCATCCTCGGGCCCGACTTCGTGGAGCTGCTGTTCACGCCGCCCGGGCTGGGCTTCGCCCTGGACCAGCCGTGGTTCATGGGTGAACTGGCGGGCCACGGCGCCGCGGGCCACACCGGCTTCACCGGAACCTCCCTGGTCCTGGACCCGGCGACGGACACCTTCCTCGTCCTGCTGGCCAACACGGTCCACCCCCGCCGTCGCCCGCCGGACAGCGCCCCGAGAGCGGCCCTGGCGACCCGCCTGGCCCGCGCGGTCATCTGACCCACCCCGACACCGCCGGCCCGGTCCCGACCGGGCCGCCCACGGACGCGGCCGGCCGGCCGCGACCTGTTGCCCCACTTACCGTCCCGGTGGCGACCACCAGGCGAGGGCATCGCCTGCCTGGTCCGCCACGCCGCCCACCGCCCCCGTCACCGGCCCGGCCCCCGCCCCCGGCTCTCGCGTCCCCCAGGTGCGGGCCTCGTACAATCGGGTGGTGAACCACCCCGTATCCCTGTCCCCGGGCGAGAGCCTGCGTGGGGCCCTTGCCGGGCTGCTGGCCGGGTTGCCGCCGTCGCGGGTCGCCGGAGCCGTGGAGCGGCTGATCGCCAATTACCGCGGCGACACCCCCACCCACGCACCGATCCTCCGCGACCGCGCCGACGTCGCCGCGTACGCCGCCTACCGGATGCCGGCCACCTTCGAGGCGGTCCGCTCGGCGCTGGCGGCGTTCGCCGACGCCGTGCCGGACTGGACGCCCGCCGGGCACGTGGACGTCGGCGGCGGCACCGGCGCCGCGACCTGGGCGGTCACCGCCACCTGGGACGGCACCCGCCCGGTGACCGTGCTGGACTGGGCCGAGCCCGCGCTCGCCCTCGGCCGGGAGCTGGCCGCCGCGAACCCGGCCCTGGCGGACGCCCGCTGGCAGCGCGCCCGGATCGACGCCGGCCTCACCCTGGACGACACCGACCTGGTGACGGTGTCGTACGTGCTCAACGAGCTCGCCGCACCCGACCGGGCCGCCCTCGTCGACGCCGCCGCGCGCGCCGCCCGGGCCGTGGTGATCGTCGAGGCGGGCACCCCGGCGGGGTACGAGCGGGTCATCGAGGCCCGGGACCGGCTGGTGCGGGCCGGGTTCTCGGTCGCCGCGCCCTGCCCGCACAGCGCCGCCTGCCCGATCGCCCCCGGCACCGACTGGTGCCACTTCTCCGCCCGGGTCGGCCGTTCCTCCCTGCACCGCCAGGTCAAGGGCGGTTCGCTGGCGTACGAGGACGAGAAGTTCTCCTACGTCGCCGCCACCCGGCTGCCCGTCGCACCGGCACCCGCCCGGGTGGTCCGGCGCCCGCAGATCCGCAAGGGCCAGGTGCTGCTGGACCTGTGCGAGGCCGACGAGCGGCTGGACCGTACGACGGTCACCAAGCGCCACGGCGACCTGTACCGGGCGGCCCGGGACACCGGCTGGGGCGACGCGTGGCCGCCGGACGGCTCCGTGCCGTAGCCCACCGCCCGCCCACCCCGGCTCCGGGAACCGTCCCGTACAGCGGCTGTGAGGGTTGTCTCGCCCGGTTGCGCCGGAACCGTCCCCGGCGCCCCCGCGGCGGAGGGAAGATAGGGCGGTGAGGGATGCTGTCCGCACACAGCGAGGCGAGGGGACAGATGAGCGCGACGTTCGGCGGCCGGACCGGTCTCCAGGGCAAACTCTCCCGGTGGCTGCCGGGACGCCGCCCGAAGGGAGCCGCGGCCGGCGACGACGGCCGTGAGGCGCTGCTGCTCGCCGCCGCCGGAGCGGGTCTGCCGCTGGCCCCGGCCGCGCACCCCGCGCCCGGCTACCGCTGTTCCTGCGACCGCGTCGGCTGTCCCACCCCGGCCCGGCACCCCGTGTCGTTCGCCTGGCAGACCCAGTCGACCACCGAGCGCGGCCAGATCGAGCGCTGGGCCCGGCACCAGCCGCAGGCCAACTTCATCACCGCCACCGGCATGGTGCACGACGTGCTGGACGTGCCCCTGGAGGCCGGCCGCGAGGCGCTGGACCGGCTGCTCGGCGCCGGTGTGGAGGTCGGCCCGGTCGCGGAGAGCGACGACGGCCGCATGCTGTTCTTCACCCTCACCCGGGGCACTCCCGAGGACGAGGACGAGTGGTGGCCGTGCGAGCTGGACTGCCACCCCGAGACCATGGACGAGCACCCGGGCCTGCGCTGGCACTGCCGCGGCTCGTACGTGCTCGTGCCGCCCGCCCGGCTCCCCGGTGACGACCGGCGGGTGCGTTGGGTGCGGGGCCCGGAGCAGGCGCTGCCCGACCCGCTGACCCTGTTGGAGGTCCTCACCGACGCGTGCGCCCGGTACGCGGCCGAGGAGCCCGCCCACCCGGCCGCGGCCTGGCCGCCGCGCCACTGACACCGCCGCCCGCGTCCCACGGCCGCCCAGAAGTCCGACACCGCCGGCCTCAGAAGTCCGACACCAGGGGCCGCACGCCACCGCCCGCCTCAGGTCTCCGACATCCCCGGCCTCAGGAGCCCTGGCCGCCCGTCAGGCCCTGCACGCGGCCCAGGATGCGCACCGGCCCGCCGCCGGCCGGGTCCAGCGCCGCCTCGTCGGCCATCGACTCCAGCGTCAGCGACTGCCTCACCTCGCCCTTGACGAGGGCCCGGACGTCCTGCCCGGGATTGGGCACGGTCGCGCCCGGGTAGGCGGTCCGCTTCTCGAAGTGGCGGGTGGTGAAGAACACCAGCGCCCCGCCGTCCGCGGTGCGCAGCGCGAGCGGGGCGTAGTCGCCGCGGCCGACCGGCTCGTCGATGAACTGGCGGACCAGGCCGGGCTTCTCGGCCGCCTTCTTGCGGCCCGCGCGCAGCACGCTGGTGTCACGGCCGTCCGCGAACGTGCCGCCGCCGTTCTTGAGGTACGCCGTGTACGAGGCGCTCAGCGCGTCCGGCCGGACGGCGAGTCCGCCGGAGGCTGCCGGTACGGCCTCGGCCCAGCCGTCGTCGTCCGTGCGGAACTTCGGCACGGTGCCGGGCGCCATCAGCGTCAGGTAGGCCACCTGCCAGCGCTCGCCCTGGCCGTGGCGGGTGAAGACCAGCACCCAGCGGTCGTCGCCGCCCTTGTTGCCCTTGGCGTCGGCGACGAACCAGCGCGGCCAGCCGGCCTTCTTCGGGATCGTGTACGTGACGTCGGTCAGCGTCAGCGGGGCGTGCCGGGCGTTCCCGGCCGGGCTGACGGTGTGTCCGGCCTTCAGCCGGGCGGCGTCGATGTCGGCGACGGCGCCGGTGACGTGGGGGGCGTCCAGGGAGCTGTCGTAGGCCTTGTCGGCCTTGTTGTAGGCGTCGGTGAACGCGGTCAGCGCCCTGGCGGCCTCGGTACGGGTGGCGGCCGGGAGCACCACACGCTCCCCGTGCACCACCACACAGCCGCTCGCCGTCACCGACATGGCGGTCAGCGAGGCCGCTATGAGTGCGTTCCGGTCACGCCTGCGGAGCCGTCGACGGCTGCGTTCCCTGGTCATCCGGCTGCTTCACCTTCCCCTTCCCGGAGGCGAACCCTACCGGGGAGAGGAACAGCCCGAGCACCGGGACCAGATACAGCGCCCACACCGTGACCTGGACGACCGTCGGGTCGGGCTGGAAGTTGAACACGCCCTTGAGCAGGGTGCCGTACCAGCTGTCCGGCGGGACGGTGTCGCTGATGTCGAACGCCAGGTGGGTCAGGCCCGGGACCCAGTCGGCCTCCTGGAGGTCGTGGAAGCCGTAGGCCAGTACGCCCGCCGCGACGACGACGAGCATGCCGCCGGTCCAGGTGAAGAACTTCGCCAGGTTGATCTTCAGGGCGCCACGGTAGAACAGCCAGCCCAGGAGGACGGCCGTGGCCAGGCCGAGGGCGACGCCGACCAGCGGGCGCGGGGTGCCGTCGGAGGCGGCGTGCACCGACGCCCACACGAACAGCGCGGTCTCCAGGCCCTCCCGGCCGACCGCGAGGAACGCGGTGGCGACGAGCGCGCCGGTGCCGAGGGCGAGGGCCGCGTCCAGCCTGCCGTGCAGCTCCGACCTCAGGTGCCGGGCGGTGCGCCGCATCCAGAACACCATCCAGGTCACCAGGCCCACGGCGACGATCGACAGGGAGCCGCCGAGCGCCTCCTGCGCCTGGAACGTCAGTTCCTGGGAGCCGAACTCCAGGGCGGAGCCGAAACCCATGGCGATGGCGATCGCGATGGCGATGCCGATCCAGATGGGCTTCAGGGCGTCCCGGCGGCCGGTCTTGACCAGGTAGGCGATCAGGATGCAGACGACGAGCGACGCCTCGAGTCCCTCGCGCAGGCCGATCAGGTAGTTGGAGAACACGGGCTACGCCTCCTTCGAGAACAGCGTGCGGCCCCACCAGTCGCCCGAGTCCCGGACGCCGGGGGGCACCGCGAAGACCGCCGAACCCACGTGCTGGATGTACTCGTTGAGCGCGTCGTGCGCCGACAGTTTGCGCTGGAGCGGGATGAAGCCCTTGCGCACGTCCCGCTGGTAGGCGAGGAAGAACAGGCCGGCGTCGAGGCGGCCGAGGCCGTCGGTGCCGTCGGTGAAGGAGTAGCCCCGGCGCAGGATGGTGACCCCGTTGTTGGAGTCGGGGTGGGCGAGCCGCACGTGCGCGTCGGGTTTCATCGCCTTCAGGAACGGCGCGTCGTGCTCGTGGGCCTTGCCGACGGGGGCGCCCTCGCGCTTGTCCCGGCCGAACACGTCCTCCTGCTCCTGGAGGGAACTGCGGTCCCAGGTCTCGATGTTCATGCGGATGCGCCGGGCGACCAGGTAGGAGCCGCCGGTCATCCAGTCCGTGCGCGCGTCCCCGTCGCCGTCGCCGACCCACACGAACTTCTTCAGCCGGTCGGTCTCGGTGCCCGCGATGTTGCGGGTGCCGTCCTTGAAGCCCATCAGATTGCGGGGGGTCTGCGCGCCCGGGGTGGTCGAGGAGGTCTTGCCGAAGCCCAGCTGCGACCAGCGGATGGCGACCTTGCCGAAGCCGATGCGGGCGAGGTTGCGGATGGCGTGCACGGCGACCTGCGGGTCGTCGGCGCAGGCCTGGACGCACAGGTCGCCGCCGGTGCGGGACCGGTCGAGGTTGTCGCCGGGGAAGGCGGGCAGGTCGGCCAGGGCCTCGGGGCGCCGGTCCTTCAGCCCGAACCGGTCGAAGAGGGAGGGCCCGAACCCGATGGTCAGCGTCAGCCGGGACGGCTTGAGCCCGAGCGCCTCACCGGTGTCGTCCGGCGGGGCCTCGGCGAGCCCGCCGTAGGCGCCCTCGCCGACCGCCTTGCCCGCGGTCATCCGCCGGGCCGCCGCCGTCCAGTCCTTCAGCATCTGCACGAACGCGTCGCGGTCGTCGGTCTTCACGTCGAACGCGGCGAAGTGCAGCCGGTCCTGCACCGGGGTGGCGATGCCGGCCTGGTGGACGCCGTGGAACTCCACGGCTCCGCCGGTCTCGGCGGCCACCGGGTCCACGTCCTCGCCCGCCCTGGTCATCGCCACGGTGCCGCCGGCCGCGGCGGCACCGAGCGCGAGCCCGGCCCCGCCCCAGCCGATCAGCGCGCGACGCGACGGAGTGCTCCCCTGGGTCTCGGTCATCGCCCTGCCCCTCTGCTTACTTCACGACCGCGGCGGCGAGCTTGGACAGCGGCTCGGCGAGCGCGTTGACCGCGTCCGACAGCTCCTTGCGGCGGTCCTTGGTGACCTTGTCGTAGGAGATGAAGTCGTACCCCGTCTTCTGCGCCGGATCCTTGCGGTAGGTGTCCAGCAGCGCGTCGAGGGTCTTGAACTGCTTGTCCAGTTCACCGGTGAGCGCCGGGTCGTTGTGCGCGGCGACCGGCTTCAGCAGCTCGTACGCCTTCTGGGCGCCCTCGACGTTGCCCTTGAAGTCGACGAGGTCGGTGTGGGCGTAGCGGTCCTCCTCGCCGGTGACCTTGCCGGTGGCGACCTCGTCCAGCAGCTCCTTGGCGCCGTTGGCCATGGACGTCGGGGTGATCTCGGCCTTGCCGACCCGCTGCCGCCAGTCCTCGAGGTCCGTCAGCAGGCGGCCGGCGAGGGCCTTCTCCTCGGCACCGATCTTCTTGTCGTGCCAGAGGGCCTTCTCCAGCCGGTGCCAGCCGGTCCACTTCTGGCCGGCCTCCAGGCCGTCCTCGCGGACGTCGACCTTCGGGTCGATGTCGCCGAAGGACTCGGCGACCGGTTCGGTGCGCTCCCAGCCGAGGCGGGACAGGGCGTAGGCCTTCTTGGCGGCGTCCAGGTCGCCGGCCTTGACGGCCTTCACGAAGGCCTCGGCCTTCGGCAGCGTCTGGTCGGCCTGGTCCTGGGCGTAGCGCCGGTACTCGGCGACCGCCGTGTCCAGCTTGGGGTCGCGCCGCGCGCTGCCGCCGCCACCGGTGACGGTGAGCTTCTGCCGGACGCCGTGGCCCTTCATGCCCGGCCGGCAGGCGACCTCGTACGATCCGGCCTTCACCTCGGCGGTGAGCGTGTAGCGGGTGCCCGGTCCGATGTTCTCCTTCTCGGAGACGATGCGGTCGTCCGGGAAGAGGATCTCGACCTCGGTGGCCTGGGAGCCCTTGTTCTCGATCTTCAGCGTCACCTGGCCGGCCGGGACGGACTTGGCGGAGGTCTCGCAGGTGGAGTCGGCGGCCGTGACCCGGATGGCGTCCCCGTCCTTGGCGTCGCTCTTCGCGGTGCAGGCCGAGAGGGCGGTCAGGGCGGCCGCGGTGGCGGCGGCGGTGACGGTCAGTCGGACGGCTCGCATGCGGGCTCCCAGCGGATCTAATTGGTGAGGCTGCCCTAACTTACATGAGGCTTACCTGACCCAGAACCGTGCGGGTCGTGATTCACCTCTCACCGGAAGATCACCTTCATGTCCCGCTCCCGAGGGCCCCAACACCCTGCCACCAGCCGGTCAACCGACGGTCAAGCGAGGGCCGGGCCGGGGACGTGGTCCGCCCGGACACGGTGATCTAATCTCCCGGTGACTGCATACGACGTACTCCGGGTCTTCTGCGGGCCGTACGGCGGCTACGGCAAGGAGCTGGGTGTCGTCCGGGACGGCTCGCGCACGCCGGAGCGCGACGAGCGGCAGGCCCTCGCCGCCAAGCTCGGCTTCTCCACCACCGTGTTCGTGGACGATCCCGAGCGCGGGGTGATCGACCTCTACACCCCCGCCCGGCGCCGGCCCTTCGCCGTGCACGCCTGCGTCGGCGCCGCCTGGCTGCTCGACGTGCCGGAACTGGTCACGCCCGCCGGGGTGGTCGGGGCCCGGCTGGACGGCGAGTTCAGCTGGATCGAGGCCCGCGCCGAGTGGGCCCCGCCGCACACCCTGCGCCGGTGCGCCGGCGCCGCCGAGGTCGACGCGCTCGCCCCGCAGGCGCCACCGGGGGCCGGGCTCTACGCCTGGGCCTGGGAGGACGAGGCGGCCGGCCGGGTGCGCGCCCGGGGCTTCCCGGGAGTCGAGGAGGGGGTGGAGGACGACCCCGCGGAGGACGAGGCGACGGGCGCCGCCGCGCTGCTGCTCACCGACCTGCTGGGCCGGGCCCTGAACATCGCCCAGGGCGCCGGTTCGCAGCTCCTCACCGCGCCGCAGCCGCACGGCTGGACCGAGATCGGCGGCCGGGTGCACCTCGAACGCTGACGAGCCGCGCGTCCGGGTGGCCGTACCCGCCCCCGTTCGAGTGGATCCGCGTGTGCGCACGATGACGAACGGGGACCTCTGGGCGTGACCACTCAGCCCCTCCGAGAGGAGCACCATGCGCATCAGATCAGTCCTGGCCACGGCTGCCGTCGCCGTCGCCCTGGCCGCCGCCGGCGCCACGTCGGCCAGCGCCTACGGCAACGACACCCGGGACGACGACGACGCCGTGTGCAGCCCGTACGCGGGCGAACTCAACTCGCTCTACAACCACGCGTCCTGGTCCGGTGCCCACTGTAGGGACTACCTGCGCTGAGCCGACCCGGGTCCCCTCCCGCACGCGGCGGGGGACCCGGTCGTCCGCCCCGTCCCGTCCCGGCCCGTCGGTGCGGCGCTAAGGCAGGGTCAGGATGTCCGCGCCGGTCTCCGTCACCACGAGCGTGTGCTCGAACTGCGCGGTCCGCCTGCGGTCCTTCGTCACGACCGTCCAGCCGTCGTCCCACATGTCGTACTCGTGCGTCCCGAGGGTCAGCATCGGCTCGATGGTGAAGGTCATCCCGGGCCGCATCACCGTCGTCGCGTGCGGGCTGTCGTAGTGCGGGACGATCAGACCGGAGTGGAAGGCGGAGCTGATGCCGTGTCCGGTGAAGTCCCGGACGACGCCGTAGCCGAAGCGCTTGGCGTACGACTCGATGACCCGGCCGATGATGTTGATCTGCCGGCCCGGCCGGACGGCCTTGATCGCGCGCTCCAGGGACTCCCGCGTCCGCTCCACCAGCAGCCGCGACTCCTCGTCCACGTCACCGACGAGGTAGGTGGCGTTGTTGTCGCCGTGCACCCCGCCGATGTACGCCGTCACGTCGAGGTTGACGATGTCGCCGTCCTTGAGGACCGTCGAGTCCGGGATGCCGTGACAGATGACCTCGTTGACCGAGGTGCACAGCGACTTGGGGAAACCGCGGTAGCCCAGCGTGGACGGGTAGGCCCCGTGGTCGCACATGTACTCGTGGGCGACCTTGTCGAGCCGGTCGGTGGTCACCCCCGGCGCGATGATCTTCGCGGCCTCCGCCATCGCCCGGGCGGCGATCCGGCCGGCGGTCCGCATGGCCTCGACGGTCTCCGGCGTCTGCACCTCCGGGCCCGTGTACGGCGCCGGCGCGGGCTTGCCGACGTACTCGGGGCGGCGGATGTTTCCGGGGACCGGACGGATGGGGGACAGCTCCCCTGGTACGAGCAGCGACTGGCCAGACATACCGGCGAGTCTATCGAGCCGACATGGGGGAACATGACGGTGGCGAGAGGAGCTGTCGATGGCCCTGTTCAAGAAGCGCACCGCCGGCAAGCCGGGCGAGTGGTACTACTGCCTGGAGCACCAGAAGGTCGAGGAGGGCCCGGACTGCCCGGGCAAGGACCGCTTCGGTCCCTACGCGTCCGCCCAGGAGGCCGGCCACGCGATGGAGGCCGCGCGCGAGCGCAACCTCCAGTGGGAGAACGACCCACGCTGGCACGACAAGGCGACCGACACGGACCCCGGGACCGACTGACCCCAGGCCGACTGCCCCCGAGCCCGCCTCTCTCGGGGCCGCCTGTCCCCGGGGCCGTCGGACCACCGGGCTCGACTGACTTCCCGGGCCGCCCAACCCCCTGGGCTGACCGCCCCCTGGGCGACGGACCTCCCCGGGGGAGATGTGCGACCTCCTGGGCTGACTGATCTCCGGGCCCCTGACCGCTTGAACTCGACTGATCACCGGAGCCGACTGTCCCCCTGGCTCCCGGTGCCCCTTGGGTCGACTGGCCCGCCGGGCCGCCCGCCCCTCTGGACTGCCCCCGGGGCCGCCTGGCTCCTCGGGGCGGCTGACCCCCTGGGTCGCCTGGCCACCGGGGTCACGTGACCTTCTGGGCTGACTCACCCAGTGGTTCGGCCGACCCCCTGGACTGATCCCCGGGGCGACTGACACCCGGGAGGCGACCGACCACCGGAGTCGCCCGGCCCCCTTGAACTGACCTCCTGGGCGACCCGACCGGGACGGGGTCGGTCGGCCCCGGGGGTCTGTCAGCCCGGGGGAGGCCCACCGACCCGGTCCGCCCCCGTTCACCAAGGGGCCGGCGGTGGTGCTGTCAGGGTCTCTGCCAGTCTGGACAGGCGGTCCCGCAGGTGGCGGCGGGACCGTGGGCGGTCGCCGGTCGGGTTCTCGCCGGCCGCCGCGCTGACCAGGTGCTGGACGCTGTCCAGGTCCAGTTCCGCCCCCTCCGGCACCGCCAGCGTGTCGTGCGCCATCGCGGCCAGCTCGCCGCCGCCCGCGCCCAGCGCCAGCACCGTCACCCCGGCCCGCCGGGCGTCGTGCACCCGCTCCAGCAGCGGCGCGGGCTCCTCGGGCGCCACGACCAGCAGGGTGTCACCGCGCCGCGCCGCGGTGATCCGGCCCGGTCCGACGGCCAGGTGTGCGGGATCGCCGGGGCGCACCCGGTGCCGTACGAGGGTGGGGGCCAGCTCCGGCGTGCCCGACCAGGCGGCCTCGTCCACCAGGTGCGCGGCCAGGTGCCACGGCTCGTACGCCGGGGCGCCCACCAGCAGCAGCCCGCCCCCGCGCGCGACCACCGATCCGCGCAGCACCCCCGCGAAGCGGCGGGTGGCGCCCAGCCACTCGGTCCCGGCGAGCACGTCCCGCAGCAGCGCGACCCGTACGGCGTCCATGCGGCCGCATCCTGCCGTAACCGGCCGTTCGTGACACGGAGTTCACCCGGAATTCGCCCGACCGGGGAAGGGGAGGGGGTCCGTGCCGCCAGGAGCGAGGAGCCGCCCATGACCGACGCGACCGTCCCCTTCCGCGCGGGCCACGACGGGTACGCCGCCTTCCGCATCCCGGCCGTCGTCGCCACCCGGGCCGGCACCCTGCTCGCGTTCTGCGAGGGCCGGGTGAACTCCCCGGCCGACCACGGCGACATCGACATCGTGCTGAGGCGGTCCACGGACGGCGGCCGGACCTGGGGGCCGCTCACCGTCGCGGCGGGCAACGGCCGCGACCTCGCCGGGAACCCCGCCCCCGTCGTCCTCGACACCGGCCGCGTCCTGCTCGTGCACGTCCGCGCGGCGGCCGGGGCCACCGAGGCCGCGATCCTGCGCGGACAGGTCAAGGACAGCGACGGGCGCCGCGTGTGGGTGCGGCACAGCGACGACGACGGCCTCACCTGGTCCGCGCCGACGGAGATCACCGCGCGGGTGAAGAAGCCGGGCTGGCGCTGGTACGCCACCACCCCCGGGCACGGCCTCCAGCTGAGCGGCGGCCGCGTCCTCGTCCCCGCCAACCACACCGTGCCGCCCACCGGCACCGACACCGGCGCCGAGCCCCGGTACAACAGCGGGCACTGCCTGCTCAGCGACGACCGCGGCGCGAGCTGGTACCTCGGCTACGTGGACGAGAACACCGACGGCTACGTCAACGCCAACGAGACCACCGCCGCCGAACTCCCCGACGGCCGCGTCTACCTCAACACCCGCAACGACTCGCCCTCGCCCGGCAACCGCGCCGACGCCCACTCCGTGGACGGCGGCCGCACCCTGGTCAAGCCGTTCCGCCCGCAGGCCGGGCTGACCGCGCCGGTCTGCCAGGCCTCCGTCCTCCAGCTCCGCGACCCCGACCTGCTGCTCTACTCCGGCCCCGCCGACCCGGCCGCCCGCGCCCTGATGACGTTGCGCGCATCCACCGACGGCGGCACCACCTGGCGCACGGCGTTCACCGTCGACGGGCTGCCCGCCGCCTACTCCGACCTGGTCCGCGTCGACCCGCGGACGGTCGGGCTCCTGTACGAGACCGGTGACTTCGGCGCCTACGAGACGATCACCTTCCGCCGGGTCCCCGTGCGGCGGCTGACCTGACCCGGTGCGGGCCCGGGCACGGACGTAGAGTCGGGCCATGACCTCTACCGACAGCGCACAGAAGGCCCCCGCCAAGGACCCCTGGGACCTGCCCGACGTCTCCGGGTACGTCGTCGGCGTGCTCGGCGGCACCGGACCGCAGGGCAAGGGCCTGGCCCACCGGCTCGCCCGGGCCGGCCAGAAGGTGATCATCGGCTCCCGGTCCGCCGACCGCGCCGAGGCCGCCGCCGCGGAGCTCGGCGACGGCGTCGAGGGCGCGGACAACGCCGAGACCGCGCGCCGCAGCGACATCGTGATCGTGGCCGTGCCGTGGGACGGCCACGGCGACACCCTGAAGGGGCTGCGCGAGGAACTCGCCGGCAAGCTCGTCGTGGACTGCGTCAACCCGCTCGGCTTCGACAAGAAGGGCGCCTACGCCCTCAAGCCCGAGGAGGGCAGCGCCGCCGAGCAGGCCGCCGCCCTGCTGCCGGACTCCCGGGTCACCGCCGCCTTCCACCACCTCTCGGCCGTCCTGCTCCAGGACCCCGGGGTCGAGCGGATCGACACCGACGTGATGGTCCTCGGCGAGGAGCGCGCCGACGTGGAGATCGTCCAGGCGCTGGCCGGGCGCATCCCCGGCATGCGCGGTGTCTTCGCCGGCCGGCTGCGCAACGCCCACCAGGTCGAGTCGCTGGTCGCGAACCTGATCTCCGTCAACCGCCGCTACAAGGCGCACGCCGGGCTCCGCGTCACCGACGTGTGAGACCGGGCGGGCCATGGGGGACACTGGTCGTCGAAGCAGTGTCCCCCGCAAGGAGCCGAGCCCCATGCCCCGCATCGCCCTCTACCCCCTCGTCGTCTGCGTCCTCGCCGTGGTCGCGGCGGTCGTCTCGTTCGTCCAGGGCAGCTGGCTGGGTGTCGTCTGGGTGCTGCTGGCCGGTGTGACGTCCAACATGACGTGGTACTACGTGAAGCGCGGCCGGCCCGCCGGGGGCGACGGCCCGTCCGTCACGAGCTGAGCGAGCAGATCTCCGGGCTGTCCTCCCAGAAGCGGTAGACCGACTCGCCGCAGTACCGGGAGAAGTCGTCCACGCCCAGGCCGCGCAGGACCGTGTCGACCACGTCGAAGAACACACCGTTGACCGACGGCAGCCACAGCACCGCGAAGACGAAGAGCAGCCCGAACGGCGCGAACGGCTCGACCTGCCGCTTGACCCCGTAGGACAGCCACGGCTCGATGACGCCGTAGCCGTCCAGACCCGGCACCGGCAGGAAGTTCAGGATCGCCGCGGTCACCTGGAGCAGCGCCAGGAACGCCAGCGCGTTCCGGAACACGCCGGGCACGCCGTCCAGGGCGTGCAGCCAGAACGGGGCCGTGCACACGGCCGCGAACAGCACGTTGGTCAGCGGCCCGGCCGCCGAGATCAGGCTGTGCCGCCAGCGCCCCTTGATCCGGTCCCGCTCGATGAACACGGCGCCGCCCGGCAGTCCGATCCCGCCCATGATCACGAACACCACGGGCAGCACGATGCTGAGCAGCGCGTGCGTGTACTTCAGCGGGTTGAGCGTGAGGTAGCCCTTCGCGCCGACCGTGATGTCCCCGCTGTGCAGGGCGGTGCGGGCGTGCGCGTACTCGTGCAGGCACAGGGAGACGATCCAGGCGGCGGTCACGAACAGGAACACCGCCACGCCGGGCTGCGCGGCGAACCCGGTCCAGGTCGCCCAGCCGGTCACCGCCGTCACGGCCAGGATCCCGACGAACACGGGACTGACCCTGCGCTCGCCGTGGCGGGTGGTGACGGTGGTCATGGGCGCGCTCCTGGAGTGCGGGGACGGTCGGTCAGGCGACCGTACCGGCCACGGCCCCGTGGGGAAAACGTCTCGCCCCCGCGGTCCGGTTCCTGGAAGGTGGGGGAATGGCGCTTACGAGGGTGTTCTACGAGGACTGGCAGATGGAGTGCTGCGGCACGCCGTTCGCGGTCGGGGACGAGGTGGCCTGGCCGCTGGCCGTCCACGGCGACGGGGAGCGCGGCGAGGACCCCGGGTACGGCGCCGGGGCCCGGGTGGAGAACCACGCGGACGTCGGGCAGGAGACTCTCGGCCGCGTCCACGCCATCGAGCTGGTGCACCAGGAGCACGTCGTCCTCACCGACCCGCGCGCGGCGGAGCGGCTCGACCGCGCGCCGGACCCGGACGCGGAGTCCGAGGGGGCGCTGCTGCTGCCGTCCCCGTACCAGATGGAAGCGGTCCCCGGCGCGTGGACCCTGGAGCCCGTCACCGCCTGCCCGAAGTGGTTCCGGAGCGAGGAACCGGGCCGGGGACCGGGCCCCCACCGCATCCGGCGCACCCAGGGCGCCCTGGTCACGCTGGACGTCACCGGGGTCCGCGACATCCCTGCCGAGGAGTCCGGCACCACGCCGGAGGAACCCGGTGACCGCCACTGATCGCCGCGGGGACAATGGGTCCGTGCGTTATCGGCTGCTCGGCACCACCCAGGCCCTCCGCCCCGACGGTACGCCCGTCCCGGTCGGCGGGGCGCGGCTGCGTGCCCTGCTGAGCGTGCTCGCGCTCCGGGCGGGCCGGACCGTGCCCATGACCGTGCTGGTGGACGAGGTCTGGGGCGACGATCCGCCCGCCGACACCGCCGGCGCGCTCCAGGCGCTCGTCGGCCGGCTGCGGCGGGCCCTCGGTGCCGGCGCCGTGGCCTCCGCCGACGGCGGCTACCGGCTCACCGCCGCGGCCGACGACGTCGACGTCACCCGCTTCGACCGGCTGACCGGCGACGGGCTGCGCGCGCTCGCCGACGGCGACCCCGCCAAGGCCGCCGCCGTCCTCGACGACGCCCTCGCCCTGTGGCGCGGCCCGGCCCTCGCCGACCTGCCCGACCGCGCCGCCGAGGCGGCTCGCTGGGACACCCGGCGCCTCGACGCCCTGCGCGCCCGGCACACCGCCGCCCTCACCCTCGGCCGGGCCGAGCAGTCGCTGCCCGAGCTGACCGCCCTGTGCGACGCGCACCCGCTGGACGAGCCGCTCCAGGCGCTGCGGGTGCGCGCGCTGCGCGACACCGGCCGCCCGGCCCGGGCACTCGCCGCCTACGAGGACGTCCGGCGGCTCCTCGCGGACCGGCTCGGTTCCGACCCCGGGCCCGAACTGCGCGCACTGCACGCCGAGTTGCTGGAGGACGAGCAGGTGGACCCGCGGCCCGCGCCGGGCCCGGGCAACCTGCCGGCCCGGCTGACCTCCTTCGTCGGCCGGGAGGCCGACCTCGCGGCCCTCGGCGCCCACCTCGGCGCCCACCGCCTGGTCACCCTGTTCGGACCGGGCGGCGCCGGCAAGACCCGGCTCTCCCAGGAGGCCGCGGCGGCGGTCCGGCACACCGTCCGGGACGGGGTCTGGCTCGCCGAACTCGCCCCGGTGGACGACCCGGAGGCCGTGCCGCAGGCCGTGCTCACCGCGATCGGCGCCCGTGAGACCGTGCTGCACGGCGCCGGCGTGGAGACCATGCGGGCGGTCGCCGACCGGCACGGCGACCCGCTGGAACGGCTCGTGGAGCACTGCGCCCGGCGCCGGATGCTGATCGTCCTGGACAACTGCGAGCACGTCGTCGACGCCGCCGCGCGGCTGACCGAACGGCTGCTGGCCCGCTGCCCCGAGCTGACCGTTCTCGCCACCAGCCGCGAACCCCTCGGCGTGCCGGGGGAGTTGCTGCACCCGGTGGAACCGCTGCCCGAGCCGGTCGCGCTGCGGCTGCTCGCCGAGCGCGGCGCGGCGGCCCGCCCCGGCTTCCGCGCCGGGGACGACCCCGAGGCGTGCGCCGAGATCTGCCGCCGGCTGGACGGGCTGCCCCTCGCCATCGAGCTGGCCGCCGCCCGGCTGCGCATGCTCACCCCCCGCCAGATAGCGGACCGGCTGGACGACCGCTTCCGGCTGCTCACCTCCGGCAGCCGCACCGTGCTGCCCCGCCAGCAGACCCTGCGCGCCGTCGTGGACTGGTCCTGGGAGCTGCTCGACGCGGACGAACGGGACGTGCTGGCCCGGCTGTCGGTGTTCGCCGGCGGCTGCGACCTGGCCGCCGCCGAGGCGGTGTGCGGGCCCGTCGCGCTGGACGCCCTGGGCTCCCTGGTCGACAAGTCCCTCGTGGTGGCCGCCCCGTCATCCGGTGGCGGCATGCGCTACCGGCTGCTGGAGACCGTCGCCGAGTACGCCGCCGAACGGCTCGCGGAGGCCGGCCGCCGTACCGAGGCCGGCCGCGCCCACCTGACGTACTACCGCGAACTCGCCCGCACCACCGACCCGTTGCTGCGCGGGCCGGAACAGCGCGCGGCCATCGACCGACTGGAACTGGAGTACGAGAACCTGCGCACGGCCCTGCGCTCGGCGGTCGCCCTGGGCGACGAGCAGGAGGGGCTGTGCCTGGTGCTGTCCCTGGTCTGGTTCTGGCAGATGCGCGACCAGCGCATCGAGACCCGCACCTGGTGCCAGGAGGTCATGGCGCTCGGCCCGGACCCGTTCGCCGAACCGGTGCCGCGCGCCCGCCCGGTGTGGCGGCGCTGTACCGACGGTCCGCCCCCCTACACCGGCGAGGACCTCGCCGAGGCCCGGCGCGGTGTCCACCTCGCCCACCTGGCCTGCATGGACACCGAGCTCGACAGCTGGCAGACGCCCGAGGCGCAGGCGAAGCTGCGCGCGGTCACGAAGGCCTACGAGCCCGGCCTGCCGCAGGTGTGCCGGGCCCCCGGGATGCTGTGGTTCTTCGCCGAGCTGCTGACCGGCCGCGCGGAGCGGCTGCACACCATCGTCGACGCCTGCGTGCGGACCTGCCGGGAGACCCCGGGCTACGAGTGGGAGCTGGCCGGCGCGCTCCAGATGCGCGCGGGACTCCTCGCCAACCGCACCGCCTGGGCCGGTGACGCCACCCGCGACGCCGACGAGTCGCTGGAGATCTTCCGCCGCCTCGGCGACGCCTGGGGCACCACCGAGGCCCTGTCGGCCCGCGGCGAGGCCCTCGAACGCAAGGGCGCCTACCGGGAGGCCGCCGCCGACTACCGCACGGCCATCGAGTACGCCGAACGCCTCGGCGCCCGCGCCCAGATGGCCGTGCTGCGCTCCCGGCTGGGCGGCGTGCTCCTGGAGTCGGGCGACGCCGCGAACGGCGAGCGGCTGCTCCGGGAGGTCATCGACAGCCAGGACGGCACCCTGCACGAGGCGATGCCCGCCGCCCGGCTGTACCTCGCCGCCTGGCTCGGCCTGACCGGCCGCACCGCCGAGGGCCGCGAACAGCTGCGGTTGCTGCGCGAGGAGCTGCCGGTCGCGCACTTCGTCGTGTTCGACGCCATGATCGTCAGCCAGCAGGCCTGGCTGAACGCCCTGGACGGGCACACCGAGGAGGCCCTCGTCCAGGTCCGCCGGGCCCTGCGGCTCGCCGCGGACCCGTTGTCCCGGGCCATCGCCCCGCACCAGCAGTCCCTGTCCCTGACCGTCGCCGCGACGGTCCTCGCGGGCACCGGCGTGGCCGGCCGCGCCTCGGACGCGGCCCGCTGCCTCGCCGTGGCGCGGGCGCAGCTGCCGCCCGGCCATGTCGCCTCCCGGCTGGAGCGGCGGGCGTACGACATGACCGAGGCCCGGGTCCGCGAGGCGTGCGGAGCCGGGTTCGAGGCCGCGTACGCCGAGGGCGGTGGCCTCTCCCTCGCGGAGGCCACCGCCCTGGTGTGAGCGTGATGGGGGTCAGCTCTTCGTACGGAACTTGTGGATCGCGACCGGTGCCATGACCGCGGTGAGCCCCACCGACCAGATCAGCGTCACCCACAGGGGGTGGGCGACCGGGCCGCCCTCCATGAGGCCGCGGGCGGTGTCGGCCAGCGCGGACAGCGGGTTGTAGTCGGTGAACGACTGGAGCCAGCCCGGCATGGAGGCGGTCGGCGCGAAGATCGACGAGCCGAACTGCAAGGGCATCAGCACCAGGAAGCCCATGGCCTGCACGGACTGCGCGCTCTTCATCATCACGCCGAGGGTGAGGAACACCCACATCAGCGCGGAGCCGAACAGGGCGGACAGCGCCACGGAGGCGAGCAGGCCGGTCCAGTCCTTGATGTCGTAGCCCACCAGGACGGCGACGACCATCAGCACCGCCGTGGCGAACAGCATCCGCATCAGCTCCACCGCGATCTTCGCGAAGAGCACCGAGCCGCGGCCGATGGGCAGTGAGCGGAAGCGGTCCATGACACCGGAGTTGAAGTCCTGGTTGAAGCCGGTGCCGACGCCCTGGGCCATGTTCATGCCCATCATGGCCATGAGTCCGGGCACCACGTACTGGACGTAGCGGTCCTGACCGCCGCCCAGCGACTGGCCGATGGAACCGCCGAAGACGTACACGAACAGCAGCGTGAAGACGACCGGGAACAGGATGGCGTCGAACATCGACTCCGGGTCCTGCCGGATCCACAGCAGGTTGCGGCGGATCAGCGCGCCGGTGTGGCGCAGGTGGGCGCGGAGCGAGATGGGCGTGTCGGCCGGCGGCGCGGCCGGCGCGAGGGTGGCGGCGCTCATACGGCGACCTCCTTGCGGTCGTCGGCGGGTACGGCGTCCTGCGGGGCACTGGCGCGGTGGCCGGTGAGGTTCAGGAACACCTCGTCCAGGCTGGGCAGTTCGGTGGTGATGGCGGAGATCGTGATGCCGCGCGCGGTGACGGCGCCGACCACCGCGGTCAGCTGCTCGTCGCTGAGGATGGGCACCAGCAGGGTGCCGGTCCGGTGGTCCACGGTGGTGGACGCGAGGCCGGTGATGCCCAGCTCGTCCAGCATGACGGCGAGGGGCCGCAGCTGGAGCGGGTCCAGCGGGCGGACCCGCAGGGTGCGTCCGCCGACCCGGGCCTTCAGCTCCTCGATGCCGCCGCCCGCGATGACCCGGCCGCGGTCCACGACGGTCAGCTCGGAGGCGAGCTGCTCGGCCTCCTCCATGTACTGGGTGGTGAGCAGCACGGTGACGCCCTCGCCGACCATCGCCTTCACCTCGTCCCAGACCTCGTTGCGGGTGCGGGGGTCGAGGCCGGTGGTCGGCTCGTCCAGGTACAGCACGGCCGGGCGGCCGATCATGGACGCGGCGAGGTCGAGCCGGCGCCGCATGCCGCCGGAGTACGTGCTCGCCGGACGCCGGGCCGCCTCCGTCAGCGAGAACCGCTCCAGCAGTTCGTCGGCGCGGGTGCGGGCGTCCTTGCGGGACAGGTCGAGCAGCCGGCCGATCAGGTAGAGGTTCTCCCAGCCGGGGAGCTTCTCGTCCACCGAGGCGTACTGGCCGGTGAGGCCTATGACCCGGCGCAGCTGCCGGGGCTGGCGGACGACGTCGTAGCCGGCCACGACGGCCCGTCCGGCGTCGGGGGTGATCAGGGTGGACAGGATGCGTACGAGGGTGGTCTTGCCGGCGCCGTTCGGTCCGAGCACACCCATCACGGTGCCCTCGCGCACGTCCAGGTCGACACCGTCCAGCGCTTTGGTCTCGCCGTAGTGCTTGACCAGTCCCCGTACGGTCACGGCGTGGGCCACGCCGGCGGGGTTGTCGTCGATGCGTGTCATGGGGACGACAGTGCCAGCCCCCACCGACAAACGGCCGACAGGACACCTACAACGACCGCCCGGCGGCTGTCGGTGTCCCGTCGGCGGTCTGTCGGTGTCCTGTCGGCCGTGTCGGAGGTCCGTCGGAAGGGAAAAGAGGGGCGGCCCGCCGACGGGGGAAGATCGGCGGGCCGCCCGGGGTGTTGCCGCGGTGGTCTAGTGGACGGAGTGCTCGTCCAGCGGGAACGTCCCGCCGACGACGTCCTCCGCGAACGCCTTGGCCGCGCCGGTCATGACCGCGCGCAGGTCGGCGTACTTCTTCACGAACTTCGGCACCCGGCCGGAGGTCAGGCCCAGCATGTCGGTCCAGACGAGCACCTGCGCGTCGGTCTCCGGGCCGGCCCCGATGCCCACGGTCGGCACGTGCAGCACCCGGGTGACCTCGGCCGCCAGCTCCGCCGGTACCAGCTCCAGCACGACCGCGAAGGCGCCCGCGTCCTGCACGGCCTTCGCGTCCCGCAGCAGCTGCTGCGCCGCCTCCTCGCCGCGTCCCTGCACGCGGTAGCCCATCGCGTTGACGGACTGCGGCGTCAGGCCGATGTGGGCCATGACCGGGATGCCGGACTCCACCAGCAGGCGGATCTGCTCGTGCGAGCGCTCGCCGCCCTCCAGCTTGACCGCGCCGACCCCGGCCTCCTTCACCAGCCGGGTCGCCGAGCGCAGCGCCTGCACCGGGCCCTCCTGGTAGGAGCCGAACGGCAGGTCGCCGACGATCAGGGAGCGGGTCGTACCGCGGACGACGGCCGCCGAGAGCATGGTCATCTCGTCTAGGGTGACGGGCACGGTGGTCTCGTAGCCGAGGTGACAGTTGCCCGCCGAGTCGCCGACGAGGATCACCGGGATGCCGGCCTCGTCGAAGACGGACGCGGTCATCGCGTCGTAGGCGGTGAGCATGGGCCACTTCTCGCCCCGCTCCTTGGCGAGGGCGATGTCGCGGACGGTGATGCGGCGGGTGCCCTTCCCCCCGTACAGCGCCTTGCTGCCGTCGGAGGGCTTGTTCTGGGCAGCCGAGAGCTGCGTCATGGCAACGGCTCCTTCAGTCATCTCGAGGCGCCCTGACGGCGTCCCCGGATCGCCTCCATGGTGGCACCTCGTGCCGGACACGGCCAGAGGGGGGTTCCGTGATTAAGGCCTTGGTAAAGAAAATAAGATACGGAACGGTTCCGTATCGAAATGCCCCTAGGCTCGTACCCATGACAAGTCCCGTCCCTGCCCCCCGGATACCGGAGGCGGTGCACCGGCGCCGCTGGGCGATCCTGGGCGTGTTGATGCTGAGCCTGCTCATCGTGGTGCTCGACAACTCGATCCTGAACGTCGCCATCAAGACCATCGCCACTCCCGCGCCCACCGGCCTCGGTGCCACCCAGGGCCAGATCGAGTGGGCGATCAACTCCTACACCCTCGTCTTCGCCGGCCTGCTGTTCACCTCCGGCCTCATCGGCGACCGGATCGGCCGCAAGAAGGTGCTCCTCGGCGGCATCGCCGTCTTCGGCATCGGCTCGGCCCTCGCCGCCGAGTCCGGCTCCCCGGCCCAGCTGATCGCCTACCGCGCGCTGATGGCCGTCGGCGCCGCCTTCGTCATGCCCGCCACCCTCGCCGTGCTCATGAACGTCTTCGAGCGCGAGGAGCAGCCCAAGGCCATCGGCATCTGGGCCGGCGGCGTCGGCCTCGCCATCGCGATCGGCCCGATCACCGGCGGCGCGCTCCTGGACCACTTCTGGTGGGGCTCGGTCTTCTTCGTCAACGTGCCGATCGTGATCCTCGCGCTCGTGCTGATGATCTGGCTGGTGCCCGACTCCCGCGACCCGAGCCCCGGCCGCCTCGACCCCGTCGGCGTGGTGCTGTCCGTCGTCGGCCTGGTCCTGCTGGTCTACGGCATCATCAAGGGCGGCGAGCTGGCCGACTTCACCGACCCGAAGGTACTGGCGACCATCATCGCCGGCCTCGTCGTGCTCGCCGGGTTCATCGTCTTCGAGAAGCGCAGCGACCACCCGTCGCTGGACGTCAGCTACTTCCGCAACAAGGCCTTCTCGGCCGCCATGAGCGCCATCGCGCTGGTCTTCTTCGCGCTGATGGGCGTCACGTTCTTCGGCGTCTTCTACACCCAGAGCGTGCGAGGCTACTCCCCGCTGGAGTCGGGCGTGCTGATGCTGCCGCTCGCCGTCGCCCAGCTGATCTTCGCGCCGCGCGCCCGGCTGGTGGTCGACCGGTTCGGCAACAAGGCCACCACCACCGCCGGTCTGCTGCTGATCGCGGCGACGCTGGCCGCGTTCGCCGGCTTCGAGGCCGACACGCCCATCTGGCTGTTGGAGGTCGTCTTCTTCCTGATGGGCACCGGCATGGCGCACATCATGACGCCCACCTCGGTCGTCATCATGCAGGCCCTGCCGCGCGAGAAGGCGGGCTCGGCCTCCGCGCTCAGCAACACCTTCCGCCAGGTCGGCGGCGCCCTCGGCATCGCCGTCCTCGGCTCGGTGCTCGCCACCTCCTACCGCAACGGCATCGAGGGCAAGCTCGGCGCGCTGCCGCCGGCCCTGCGCGACACCGCGGGGGAGTCCATCGAGGCCACCCTCGGTATCGCCGAGAAGCTGGGCCCGCGGGGCCAGGCCCTGGTCACCCCCGCCGACGACGCCTTCCTGCACGCCATGCACATCACCGCCCTGTGCGGTACGGGCGTCGCGCTGGTCGGTGCCGTGGTGGTGGCGCTGTTCCTGCCGGGCAGGCCGCAGGCCGGGCAGCCGAAGGACAAGGAAGCGGAACTGGTCGGCGCCAAGGACTGACGGTCCGGCGCGACATCCACGGGGGAGGGGGGCCGTTGCGGGAGAATTCCCGCAGTCAGTGAGAGGACGGTACGACGTGAGCCTTGCCGACAGCCGGCCGCGGCCGGAGGGACCCGTGCGGGGCCGGCCGCGCAGCGAAGCCGTGGAACACGCCATCCTGGAAGGCGTGATGAAGCTCCTGGAGGAGGGCGTGCCCCTCGCCGAGCTGTCCATCGAGCGCGTCGCGCGCACGGCCGGGGTCGGCAAGGCCACCATCTACCGCCGCTGGAGCGGCAAGGAGGAGTTGTTCGTCGACGTCGTCCGCGCCGCCGAGCCCCCCGACCCCGAACTCCCCGGCACCTCCCTGCGCGACGACCTCGTGGTGCTGCTGGAGTCGCTGCGCCGGCGCGGCCTGGCCAGCCGCTCCTCGGCGATCCTGCACAACGTGTACGCGCAGATGAAGAGCAGCCCGCGGATCTGGGCCGCCTACCACGCCAGTGTCATAGAGCCCCGCCGCGTCCTCGGCCTGGAGGTGCTGCGCCGCGGGCAGGAGAACGGCGAACTGCGCGCCGACGTCGACCTGGAACTGGCCAACGACATGTTCGTCGGCCCCATGCTGGTGCGCGCCGTGATGCGCCCGGAGGGCGACCTCCCCGAGGGGCTCGCGGCGCAGATCGTCGACACCGTCCTGGCCGGCCTACGGCCCGTCAGCTCGACAGCCTAGTCACGCCGATGTGCGGGTTCCGTCACAGACCCCGCCCGGACGGGGACTAAACGGAACTCTCCGCCCCGCACCGCTCGTCGTCCTCTTCCGTAAGGCCGTCACGCGACGGCGGGAACGGGACCGATCATCCCCTAGGGTCGGAAGTGAACGGGGGACGAACGGTGTGCACGGCAGGCAGTGAGGCAGGCGGTATGGCGCAGCAGGCGTACATGACGGAGACGGACGGCGGCGGCTCGGGGCCCGAGCGACCGGGAACCCGGCTTCGGCGCCTCGCGCACCGCCTGGCCGCCGGCTGGCGGGACGATCCGGGCATCTGGCGCCGTGGCCTCGTGCTCGCCGCGCTGGCCCTGCTCCTCGGCCTGGTGATGCTGGTGCACTCCCGCATCCCCAACCGGGTGGGCAACCTCGGCAGTCTCACCGAGACCTTCCTGCCCTGGCTGGGCCTGGCCGTCCCGGTGCTGCTGGTCCTCGCCCTGCTGCGCCGGTCGGCGACCGCGCTCGTCGCCGTGCTGCTCCCGGCGGTCGTGTGGCTGAACCTGTTCGGCGGACTGCTCACCGACCGGTCGGGCGGCGGCGGCGACCTGACGGTGGCCACCCACAACGTGAACGCCGACAACCCCGACCCGGCCGCGACCGCCCGCGACGTGGCCGCCTCGGGCGCGGACGTGCTGGCCCTGGAGGAGCTGCCCGCCTCCGCCGTCCCCGTCTACGAGAAGGCGCTCGCGGCGACGTACAAGTACCACGCGGTGGTCGGCACGGTCGGCCTGTGGAGCAGGTACCCGATGGCCGGAGTGGAGGCCGTCGACATCAAGCTCGGCTGGAAGCGGGCGATGCGCGCCACGGTCACCACGCCGAAGGGCCCGGTCGCGGTGTACGTCGCCCACCTGCCCTCGGTGCGGGTGAAGATGCAGGCCGGGTTCACCGCCCGGCAGCGCGACAAGAGCGCCGACGCGCTCGGCGAGGCCATCGCCGACGAGACGCTGCACCGCGTGGTGCTGCTCGGCGACCTGAACGGCACGATGAACGACCGTTCGCTCAACGCCGTCACCTCCCAGCTGCGCTCCACGCAGGGCGCGGCCGGCAGCGGCTTCGGGTTCAGCTGGCCGGCGTCGTTCCCGATGGCGCGGATCGACCAGATCATGGTCAAGGGCGTGCGGCCGCTCAGTTCCTGGACGCTGCCCCGCACGAACAGCGACCATCTGCCGGTGGCCGCGCGTGTGAAGCTCGACACCCCGTCGTAACCCCGGGGGACCGGGGGAATACCGGAACCGAGCGTATTTGTTCCGGACGGGAACATACTGCGAGACTCGCACCCGTACGGCACCACGCTCCTCGAAAGGTCCCCCATGCCCCTGGCCCTGCTCGCCCTGGCCGTCGGAGCCTTCGGCATCGGCACCACCGAGTTCGTGATGATGGGCCTGCTGCCCGACGTCGCGGACGACCTGGGCATCTCCATCCCGAGCGCCGGGCACCTGGTCTCGGCGTACGCGCTGGGCGTCGTCATCGGCGCCCCGCTGCTGGCCGCGCTCACGGCCCGGATGTCCCGGCGCACGGTCCTCATCGCGCTGATGGCCCTGTTCGTCGCCGGCAACGCGCTCTCCGCGTTCGCCCCCGGCAACGGCTCCCTGCTCGCCGCCCGCTTCCTCAGCGGCCTGCCGCACGGCGCGTTCTTCGGCGTCGGCGCGGTCGTCGCCACCGGAATGGTCCCGCCGGAGCGCAAGGCCCGCTCGGTCTCCCTGATGTTCCTCGGCCTGACCGTCGCCAACGTCGCGGGTGTCCCCGCCGCCACCCTCATGGGCCAGCACCTCGGCTGGCGGGCCACCTTCCTCGGCGTGAGCGCGATCGGCCTGGTCGCCATCGCGTCCCTCGCCCTGCTGATCCCGCGCGACGGCACGCACGCGGCGCCGTCGGCCGGCCTGCGCGGCGAACTGGCGGCCCTGAGGTCGCTGCCGGTGTGGCTGGCCCTCGGCACCACGGTCGCCGGCTTCGGCGCGCTGTTCGCCGCCTACAGCTACGTCACCCCGATGCTGACGGACACCGCCGGCTTCGCCGAGACGAACGTCACCGTGCTGCTCGCCCTCTTCGGCGTCGGCGCCACCGCCGGCAACCTCCTCGGCGGCCGGCTCGCCGACCACTGCCTGCGCGGCACCCTCTTCGGCGGCCTGGCCTCCCTGGCCGTCGTGCTGGGCCTGTTCCCGCTGCTGATGCGCGCGGAGTGGAGCGCGGCCCTCGCCGTGACACTGCTCGGCGCGGCGGCGTTCGTCACCGGCTCCCCGCTCCAGCTGATGGTCATGGAGAAGGCCTCGGCGGCCCCCTCCCTCGCCTCCTCTGCCAACCAGGCCGCCTTCAACCTGGCCAACGCCGGCGGCGCCTGGATCGGCGGCCTGGCCCTCGCGGCCGGCCTCGGCACGACCTCCCCGGCGCTGACGGGGGCGGCCCTGGCCGTCCTGGGCCTGGGGGTCGCGGGCGTCGCCCACGCGGTGGACCGCCGCCGGGCGACCCCGTCGACGGGCCGGGTCGTCACCTCCCACCTGCCGGAGGAATCAGGGGCGTTGCACCACTGACCCGTCCCGCGGCCCGGCGGTACGCTGGACCGGCCACCGGCGCCGTGCCGGAGGCGCGCGCAGGCTCGCCCCTCGACAGGAGGCACGGTGCGACGGACGACGGTGGCGGCCGAGGACCGGCCGGATGTGCGGTGGGGCTGGTTCCTGGCCTGGCTGGCCGTCGGCGGGGCCTTCGCCCTGGGACTGGCCGCCCTGCTGTCGTTCGGCGTGATCCTGATCGTCCTGGCCGTGGCGGCCGCCGTGTTCCTGCTCCGCCGGGGACCTGGGACCGCCGTCGCGGGGAGCCTCACCGGCCTGGCCCTGCCGCTCCTCTACCTCGCCTACTCCAACCGCGGCGGCCCCGGCACCGTGTGCGCCACCACGGCCACCGCGCAGACCTGCACCGACGAGTACGCGCCGGTGCCGTTCCTGGCCGGCGGCGTACTGCTGTCCGCCGCCGGCCTCCTCCTCTTCGTGCTCCTCGGCCGCCGCTCCGGCCGCCGAGCCCGCCCCGCGGCTACCAGGTGACCGGCAGCCGCACCGGGAAGCGGCGGATGGTCCCGGTGTCCCACTCGATGTCCTCGGGCGGCACGGCGAGGCGCAGCTGCGGGAAACGGGTCAGCAGAGCGGTCACCGCGCTCTCCAGCTCGGCCCGCGCGAGCGGCGCGGCCAGGCAGTGGTGCCCGCCCCACCCGAACGTCATGTGCGGACGCACCGGCCGTTCCAGGTCCAGCCGGTGCGGATCGGGGAAGACGGCCGGGTCGCGGTTGGCCGCCAGGTAGGACACGTGCACGTAGTCGCCGGCACCGATCGCGGTGCCCTCGACCTCCGCGTCCTCCAGCGCGATCCGCGGAATGCCCACGCCCTTGCGGAAGGGGATGAACCGCAGCAGTTCCTCCAGCGCGCCGGGGAACCGGTCGGAGTCGCACACCAGCGCGGCACGGTCCTCGAACCGGGTCAGCAGCAGGTAGACGATGTTGCTGATCTGGCAGGTCGCGGTGTCGTTGCCGCTGAGGATGAGCGTCACCGCCATGACCGCCAACTCGTCGTCGCCCAGCGGCTCCTCGCCCGGCGGCAGCGGCGCGGTGATCATCGCGCTGAGCAGGTCCTCGCCCGGTGCCTCCCGCCGGGCCGGGATCAGCCCGGCGAAGTACTCCCGCAGGGCGGCCTTGGCGTCGGCCGCGTCCTCGCGGGCGTCCGGTGAGGTGACCAGCAGCCGCATCGTGTACGTCCGCAGCCGCTCGCGGTCGGCCTCCGGTACGGCCAGCAGCTCGCAGATCGTCAGGTGGGGCAGCGGGACCGACAGGCGCGTCACCAGGTCCGCGGGCGGCCCCTCCTCGGCCACCGCCGACAGCAGCTTGGCCACGACCTCGTCCACGGCCGGCCGCATCGCCGCCACCCGCTCCCGGGTGAACGCCTGCGCCGCCGCCTGCCGCAACCGGGTCACGTACGGCGGATCGGTCACGTTGATCGATTCCGGTGACACGATCGGCTCCGGCGTCATCCGCGGATAGTCCCGCCCGATGATCGCCGCCCGGCTGAACCGGGGATCGCACGTCACCTGCCGCACACCGGCGAAGCTGGTCACCAGCCAGGCCTCGGCCTCGCCGTAGGGCAGCCGGATGCGGCTGACCGGGCCGCGCCCCGCCAGCGAGGCCAGCGAGGGGTCGAACTCGAGCGCGTCGGCGAAGTCGAAGGGGCAGTCGAGCACTGTCGGGTCCTGGGACGACATAGAGCCTCCTTGGTGCGCCGCTGGGCGCGTCACTTCCGAGGGCGTTGCGAGGGTGACGGCCGTGGATCCCGGGGGCGACACGGAAAGGCGCCGACACGGCCGGCCGCTGAGCGAAGTCGGTATGCCGGGGCGGCGGCGCCACAGGGTGCCACCTCGTCCCTGGAAAAGGTCATCACCTGCCAATATGCGACAGTTCGACGCACCTCGCAGAACAGGAGCTTCAGGCAATGAAACGGCTCCGGGGCGCGCTCGCACGCGGGTGGCTCAGGTCCGGAGTCCCTTCACGTGCACCATGCTCCGGTGCCTGTGAGGCGCTGTTGTGACGGCGGACGACCGAGGGCGGATCCGCACAGTGAAGGGCTCCACGTGTACGTCCACGCCGGGCCGGCCGTGCGGGCGATGTAGGTCGCATTCGGGTTCAGTCATGTGATTCGACTCCAACGCACGGCAACGCCTCTCACTCGCCTGTTCCAGCCCGCTGTTCCGGTTCGGGCAGCTCGCACCAGACCGTCTTGCGGTCCGCCTCCCGGACCACTCCCCAGCAGGCGGCGAGCCGGGCGACCAGGGCCAGGCCGCGGCCGGACTCCGCCGTGCCGGCGGCGGACAGGACCACCGGCAGCGCGTGCGGGTCCGGATCGGTGACCTCGACCCGGGTACGGCGGTGAGCCGCGGCCCTGACCCGTACGGTCACCGGCGTGCCCTCGCCCAGGTGGTCGATGACGTTCGTCAGCAACTCCGTGGCGCACAGCCGGACGTCGAAGTCGTGCTCCCTCAGGTGGTGGCGCAGTTCCGGCGCGGCCTTCGGTGTGGCGAGCAGACGCAGTTCCAGCGGCGCCATCACCCGGCCGCCGTCTTCCGCAGCGCGGCGGCGAGGGCACGGGCGGTGGCCGTGTTGCAGCTGCCGAGCACGACGAGCCCGGCGGGCGGCTCGTAGCCACCCGCGAAGCTCGGCAGGTCGACGCGGAGGGAGGGCAGCGTGATGTCGTGCAGGGCGAGTGCCGTGCGGAGTTCCTCGACGCAGAGGGTGACGTCGTAGGCGGTGGGGGAGCGGTCGGGCATGGGGGTGGATGACCTTCTGTGCGGTCTGTGACGAACACCTCACAGAGTGTCGTCCGGCTCGCTACGGTGAAAGAGGTTTCGCGTTCGCGACCAGGGCAGCGGAGGAGGGTGAGTGGTGGCTCGCGGCAAGGACATCGACGGCTCGGTCAGCGTCCCGACCTTCTACGGCAAGGAGTTGCGGTGGAAGAGGGAGGCGGCGGGAATGTCGTTGGAGACGTTCCTCGAAGGCAGCTTCTACGGCAAGACGTACCTCAGCGACATCGAGCACGGGGAACGGAGGATGCCGGTCGAGCTGGCCCGGCACGCGGACCGGGTACTGGGGACGGACGGTTTCTTCGAGCGGCGTTGCGAGGATGTGCGGAAGGCACGGAGGGGCGGGCATGCCGCGTACTTCGAGAAGGTATTGGAGGCGGAGAGACACGCGACGACCATTGAGGAGTGGTGCCCGATGCTCTTCCCGGGGTTGCTGCAAACTCCGGCCTACGCGCGAGTCGTTGTCCTGGCGGCTGTTCCGACGTGCCTCGATGACGCGGTGGAGGAGAGAGTCAGTGCCCGAATGGCACGCGCCGATCTCTTCGAGGCAGACCACGACACACCGGAGTACTGGGTGATCCTGCACGAATCGCTGATCACCGACTCGGTACTGCCACCCGAAGGCATGGCTGAGCAGTTGGAGCGCATCGTGGAGTTGGCTGAACGCCGCCGGATCACTTCGCAGGTTCTGCCGCGGAACTGTGGAGCCCACCCGTTCATGACCGGCTCGGCGAAGATCATGACGTTCGCTGATGCCCCGCCGTTGTTTTATACGGAGGCGCTGCACAGCGGTGACACCATCGACGATCCGGCTCTCGTGAGGGCGTACCGAAGGTCGTACGATCGGCTGAGGGCCGCCGCGCTGTCACCGGTGGCGTCCCTTGACCTGATCAAAGCTGCGGCAGGGGACTATCGAAATGGCCATCGCCCGGATCGACTTGAGTGACGCGCTCTGGCTGAAGAGCAGTTACAGCAACGGAACCGGCGGAGACTGCGTCGAAGTCGCCTCCAACGTCCCCAACTTCGTGCCCGTACGCGACTCCAAAGTCCATGGCGGACCCACTCTCCTCCTCCCCGCCACCGCCTGGGCGCCGTTCATCGCTTCCCTGAAGTCGGCGTAGGGGCAAACGCGAAGGGGCGTGCGGTCCACGCGGACCACACGCCCCCTGCCGTTCAGCGGAGCGTCAGTGCTTGCCGTACGACTTCACGTAGCCGTCCGCCGGTGAGCCGACGCCCGTCACGTCGTCGTAGCCCTTGACCGCGGACAGCGAGCTGTCCTTGCCGAGGCTGCGGACCGAGTACAGCAGGCCGCCCGACTTGTCGAGGCCGTTGGCGAAGTCCACGCGGACGACCGCCAGGCCGGAGCCGGTCGGGTTGTCCGTGACGTCGTGGAAGACGCCCTTCTTGCCGTACTTGGCGTAGATCGTCGGGTTGGCGAAACCGATCGCCTTGCCGCCGCGCGCCTCCTGGGCCAGGGCCTGGACCGCCGCGATGACCGGAGCGGCGAGCGAGGTGCCGCCGATGCGGTACTCGCTGTACTGCTGGGTGCCGTCGGGGAAGGACTGGGTCTGGCCGACCAGGAAACCGGTGTTGGGGTCGGCGATGGCCGCGATGTCCGGGACGACGCGGTTGCCGGAGGCGTTGTTGGCCTTGGCGAGCGAGTCCGGGACGACGCCCTTCTGGTAGTACGGCTCGGCGACGGTCTTGCTGGTGCCGCCGCCCGCGCCCGAGGTGAACGCGCCGGGGAAGTTGGTCCAGCTCTTGCCGTCGGCCGACAGCGCCGCCTTCTGGGTGCCCCAGCCGGTCTCCCACTGGTAGGCGTCGCCCTTGCCGACCGCGAGCGAGGTGCCGCCGACCGCCGTCACCCACGCCGAGTTGGCGGGGGTGTCGACCTGCTTGGCACCGCTCTTGGCGGCCTGGTCGCCGTCGTCGCCCGAGGAGAAGTAGAAGCCGATGCCCTGCACCGCGCCCAGCTGGAAGACCTGGTCGTACGCGGCGGCGAGGTCCGGCGTCTGGTTGGCCTCGATGTCGCCCCACGAGTTGGAGACGATGTCGGCCAGGTGGTTGTCGACGACCTTGTCGAGCGAGTCGAGCAGGTCCTCGTCGTAGCAGGACGCGGCGCCCACGTAGGTGACGTCGGCGGCCGGCGCGACCGCGTGCACGGCCTCGACGTCGAGGGTCTCCTCGCCGTACCAGCCGGCCGCCCCGCACTCCTCGGTCCTGGTGTAGTTCGCCGGCAGCGACTGGTGCAGCTGGCCGGTCTTCCAGGCCGCGTCACCGTGCTTCTTCGCGTAACTGCCCGCGTCGAAGGCGATGGTGGGCGAGGCGTACGCGTCCGTGATGGCGATGCGGACGTGCTTGCCGGTGTACGCGCCGGCGCCGTACGCGGCGCGCAGCTGCTTGCCGGTGTAGCCCTTGACCGCGTACGGAATCTTGTGGCCGTAGGCGTCCGGCAGCGTGCTCGCGGTCTTCGAGCCGTAGTACGAGGAGAACGGCCCGGAGTTCTTGAACACGGCGTCCGGCGGCGGCAGCTGGTCCTCGTGGTTCGCCTTGTGCGGGGCGTTGTCCAGACCGGTGACGGTGAGGACGGCGCCCTTCAGGCCGGCCGGCACCGACGCGGTCACCGCGGGGGCGCGGTAGGTCTTGGCCCCCTTGGCGAAGTTGTGCAGCTGGGTGCCGAACGCCTTCTCGGCGGCGGCCACGTCACCGGAGACGGCGACGTAGTGCGCGGTGACCCCGGTGACGGTCAGACCGGCCGACTTCAGCCAGGACGTGACCGCGGCCACCTGGGCCTTGGTGGCCCCGAAGCGGGCCTGCGCCTTCTTGGCGCCGAGGTACTTGCCGTACAGCGGCGAGGCGGGGTCGGACACCTGCTTGGCGTAGGCCGCGAGGCCCGCCGCGTCCCGGCCGGCCAGGTAGACCCGGGCCTTGACCTGGGCGCTGTCGGAGGTCGCGCCCTTGTCCGCCTTGGCCGTGGCCCACGCGGGCTTGGTGCCCTTCAGCGTGTCGCGGGCCGGGGAGCCCGCGGCGTGCGCCGCGGGTATGCCGAGCGCCAGCGCACCGGCGATCATGGGCAGTGTCGCTGCCATGCTCACACCGGCGCGCATGGTGGCACGGTTGGATCTCATAGAACCCCCTGCGATGCGTTTCGCATGCATGTAGTGGTCGGTACGTCGTGGTTCCGCGCGCCGGCCCGCGGCGGTGTCGGCCGGCGAAGGGATCACACGATGGGGGTCACTCTTGCGATGAACCGTTCATGTCAGGGGAACGTAAAAGTCAAGAGAAGCTCAAGGAGTCGCCCACAAGGGCGCTTTGAGCCTTTCGTCCTTACGGTGGTGTTACGAAGGGGCTTGCGCGCCCCGCGCCTCGAGCATGCCGGCCATCAGCTGGATCTCGGACTGCTGGGCCTCCACCATGCCCCGCGCGAGCCGCTTCTCCACGCCCACGGTGCACCTGGCGACACACCCCTCGGCCATGTGGACACCGCCCTTGTGATGCTCCGTCATCAGCTGGAGGTAGAAGACCTCGGCCCGCTTTCCGCTCAGCGTCCCGAGCTTCCTCAGGTCGGTGTCGGTCGCCATGCCCGGCATCAGCGCGCCGTCCCGGCCGGCGGGCATGTCCCCCATGCCCATCCACGTCATGGGCGGCTCGGCGGACACCTTCGGCAGCTCCCACAGGTCCAGCCAACCCAGCAGCATGCCGCGCTGGTTGGCCTGGGTCTGCGCGATGTCGTAGGCGAGCCGCCGGACCTCGGCGTTCTTCGTGCGGTCCCGCACGATGTACGACATCTCCACCGCCTGCTGGTGGTGGACGGCCATGTCCCGGGCGAACCCGGCGTCGGCCGACTCCGCGCCCGGCACCCCCGTACCCGCCCCGCCCGACTCTCCGGCGACCGCGTAGGTGATCCCGCCGGCCGCGACGAGCACCGCCGCCGCGGCCCCCGCGATCCAGCCGGCCCGCCGCCGCCTCACTTCATGACCCCGCCGGTGCACGAGGCACCCGGCTCGGGCGTCTGGCTGCCCTGCACGTAGGCGGCGAAGAACTTGTCGACCTCCGGGTCCTTCGCGCTCTTCACCGCCACCTGGTGGCCCCACGCCGACAGCAGCAGCGGGGCGCCCTGGTTCTCGTACGGGCTCATCAGCGAGTACGGCGTCTTCTTAACCTTCGCCGCCAGCGCCTCGACGTCCGCCTTCGCCGCCTTGCCCGTGTACGTCACCCAGACCGCGCCGTGCTCCAGCGCGTGCACGGCGTTCTCGTCCTGCACGGGCTTGGTGTACACGTCGCCGTTGCAGTTCAGCCACACCGGGTTGTGGTTGCCGCCGACCGGCGGGTGCATCGGGTACGACACCTTCGTCGTCACGTGGGTCCGGGACAGCTTGCCCGACCAGGTCCGCACCCCGTCCTTGCCGGTGGTGAAGTGCCCGGAGTCGCCGGAACCCTTGGCGTCACCGCTCGCGGCCGTGTCCTTGTCGCCGGACTGCTTGTGCACGAGGACCACACCGCCGACGGCGAGACCGGCGACGACGACCACGCTCGCGGCGACGGTCAGTGCCCGGTTGCGGCGCTCGCGCACCCGGTCCGCGCGCCGCATCTCCTCTATACGCGCCTTGCGCGCCGCGGTGCTGCTGTTCTTGCCGGAACCCATGAGGCGTGTCCTTCTGCGAAAGCGAGACGTGGAAGGTGGGGCCCGCTGATCGTAGTGCGCGGGCCCCGCGATCACGTAGGGCGGACGCGGGAACCGGCTGATTTGAAGCGGGGATGCGCGTTGCCTACCCTCGCGGTATGCGGCTCCTGCGCTCCACCGACCTGGCGCTGCGCGTCCTGATGCGACTCGCGGTCACCGCCGGCACCACCCCCACCACCCGCCAGGTCGCCGCGGACATGGACGTGCCCTACACGCACGCCACGAAGGTCGTCGCCGAACTCCAGCACCTCGGCCTCGTCGACGCCCGCCGCGGCCGGGGCGGCGGCATCGCTCTGACCGAGCGGGGGCGGACCGCGTCGGTCGGCGCGGTGGTGCGCGCCTTCGAGGGCGACGGCGACGTGGTCGACTGCGACGGGACGACCCCCTGCCCGCTGCGCGGCGGCTGCCGCCTGCGCGGTGCCCTGCGCCGCGCCCAGGAGGCCTTCTTCGCCAGCCTGGACCCGGTCACGGTCGCCGAGATCGCCGCCGAGCCGACGGGCGCGCTGCTGCTGGGCATCTCCCAGGGGCCCGGACCGGCCTGACCGCTCCCGGCCCCCGCCCCCGGGTGCCGCCGCTCAGTCCTGGGCCAGCCACAGGTCGGGGCCGAACACCTCGTAGTGCACGTCCGCCGGAGCCACGCCCCGCCCGATCAGCTGGGCGCGGACCGCGCGCAGGAAGGGCAGCGGGCCGCACAGGTACGCGTGTGTGCCGGGCGGCACGGCGATGCCGGCCAGGTCGACCAGGCCGGTCCGCTCGCCCGGTGCGGCGTCCCGCTCGTAGAAGAGGTGCACGGACGCGTCCGGCAGCGCGTCGGCGTACGCCCTCTGGTCGGCGCGCAGGGCGTGGTCGGCGGGGGAGCGGTCGCCGTGCACGACGGTGACCGGGCCGCGGTGGCCGGAGGCGGCGAGGTCGGCCAGCATCGCGGCCATCGGGGTCACACCGATACCCGCCGAGGCGAGCAGCAGCGGCGTGTCCGGGCCACCGGCCAGGACCAGGTCGCCGAACGGTTCGGACAGCTCCAGCAGGTCACCGGGGTGCACGCGGGTGTGGAGGTGGTGCGAGACCTCGCCGTCGGGCGCCGCGCCGCCGCGCACCCGCTTGACCGTGATCTGCCGCACCGTCTCACCGGGCGCCCCGGACAGGCTGTACTGCCGTATCTGCCGGGCCCCGTCGGCCAGGGCGACGCGGACGGACACGTACTGCCCGGCGCGGAAGGCGGCCACCGGGCCCCCGTCGGCCGGCCGCAGCCGGAAGGTGACGGCGTCCGCGGTCTCCGTGATCCGCTCCACGACCTCGAACTCCCGGAAACCCGGGCCGCCGCTCTCCTCGTACAGCCGCTTCTCGACGGCGACGAGCGCGTGCGCCATCAGCCAGTACACCTCGTCCCAGGCGGCGGCCACCGCGGGCGTGACGGCGTCGCCGAGCACCTCGGCGATGGCGGCGAACAGATGCTCGTGCACGACCTCGTACTGCTCCTCGGTGATCCCGAGGGAGGCGTGCTTGTGCGCGATCCGCGCGAGCATCGCGTCCGGCCGCCGGTCCGGGTGGTCCAGCAGGTGGGAGGCGAACGCGGCGATCGAACCGGCGAGGGCCCGCTGCTGGGTCCCGGAGGCCTGGTTGCCGCGGTTGAACAGGTCCCGCAGCAGCTCGGGCCGGGCGGCGAACAGGCGGCCGTAGAAGCGCTCGGTGATCTCGCCGAGCCCCGCGCCGACGGCGGGGAGGGTGGCGCGGACGGTGGCTGCGGACTGCTCGGTCAGCATCGGGGCTCCTCGGGGGATACGACTCGGCCGACCGGCACGCTAGGTAAACTTGCATATTGGATGCAAATTAAACGGGCGTGGTGTCGCTCACCACCGGAACGGACCGGACACCCCCGCCGGAGGCCCACCGCCGCCGGACCGGTCGCCGCACGCCGGACCGGCCATTACGGATGACGGCCCGAGCAGGCAAGATGGGCGGCAGAGCGGTACACCTGCCGTAGGAGAGGCGTTCACACCCAGGACGCTCGGGCGATCAAGGTCCGCAACGCGCGTGAAATGGTGTTGTGGTGGGATGCTCAGGTGCCCGACCGCCTCCCGTGCTACGGGAGACAGGCGGCCTGACCAGCAAGGATGGGGAAGCGGAAGATGGACAAGCAGCAGGAGTTCGTGCTCCGGACGTTGGAGGAGCGCGACATCCGGTTCGTACGCCTGTGGTTCACGGACGTGCTGGGCTTCCTCAAGTCCGTCGCCGTGGCCCCCGCCGAGCTGGAACAGGCCTTCGACGAGGGCATCGGCTTCGACGGCTCCGCCATCGAGGGCTTCGCCCGGGTCTACGAGTCCGACATGATCGCCAAGCCGGACCCGTCCACCTTCCAGGTCCTGCCCTGGCGCGCGGAGACCCCCGGCACGGCGCGCATGTTCTGCGACATCCTCATGCCGGACGGCTCCCCGTCCTTCGCCGACCCGCGCTACGTCCTCAAGCGCGCCCTCGCCCGCACCTCCGACCTGGGCTTCACCTTCTACACCCACCCGGAGATCGAGTTCTTCCTGCTGAAGGACCGCCCGCTCGACGGCTCCCGCCCCACCCCCGCCGACAACTCCGGCTACTTCGACCACACGCCCACCAACGTCGGCATGGACTTCCGCCGCCAGGCGATCACCATGCTGGAGTCCATGGGCATCTCCGTGGAGTTCTCCCACCACGAGGGAGCCCCCGGCCAGCAGGAGATCGACCTCCGCTACGCCGACGCCCTCTCCACGGCCGACAACATCATGACGTTCCGCCTGGTCATGAAGCAGGTCGCGCTGGAGCAGGGGGTCCAGGCGACCTTCATGCCCAAGCCGTTCTCCGAGCACCCCGGCTCCGGCATGCACACGCACCTCTCCCTCTTCGAGGGCGACCGCAACGCCTTCTACGAGTCCGGCTCCGAGTACCAGCTCTCCAAGGTCGGCCGCTCCTTCATCGCGGGCCTGCTGCGGCACGCGGCGGAGATCTCCGCCGTCACCAACCAGTGGGTCAACTCCTACAAGCGCATCTGGGGCGGCTCCGAGCGCACCGCCGGCGCCGGCGGCGAGGCCCCCTCGTACATCTGCTGGGGCCACAACAACCGCAGCGCCCTCGTCCGTGTCCCCATGTACAAGCCCGGCAAGACCGGCTCCGCCCGCGTGGAGGTCCGCTCCATCGACTCCGGCTCCAACCCGTACCTGGCGTACGCGGTACTGCTCGCCGCCGGCCTGAAGGGCATCGAGGAGGGCTACGAACTCCCGCCGGGCGCCGAGGACGACGTCTGGGCCCTCTCCAACGCCGAGCGCCGCGCGATGGGCATCGAACCCCTCCCGCAGAACCTCGGCGAGGCCCTGACCCTCATGGAGAGCAGCGACCTCGTCGCCGAGACCCTCGGCGAACACGTCTTCGACTTCTTCCTCCGCAACAAGAAGTCGGAATGGGAGGAGTACCGCTCCGAGGTGACGGCCTTCGAGCTCCGCAAGAACCTGCCGGTGCTGTAGGCGAAGGTCGGGGCCTCACGAGCCCCGGACGTGCGTGTGGCCGGCCGCTCGGAGCGGCCGGCCACACGTTCACGGGGGGCGGATCACACGGCGTTGATCTGCCAGGCGATCACGCCGGTCGATCCCCGGGTGCCGTCCACGTCGACGCGGACGGGCCTGTCCGCGGTGATCCGCTGTTGGACCACCGACTTGTCGCACGGCACCGTGGTCCCGCTGCCGGCGTCCGCGGGCACGAACGTCAGCCGCGCGTTCCCCTTACCGGCACACGCGAGGCTGATCCGGTACGTCTTGCCTTTGCTCAGCGTCGGTTCGCTGTGGATGCCGTCGGTCACGCGCTCCGCGCCGGACTCGACCGGTGTTCCGCCGCGGACGGCGGCGAGAGCCGCCCGGGCCTGCTTGCCGAGTTCCTTCTCCGAGTGCTCGGTCGCCGTCCGGGCCGAACTCGGTGTGGGCGACCGTGAGGCACCCGCCTTGTCCCCGCCGCTGCCGGACGTCGTGCACGAGGTGAGCAGGAACGCCGCCAACAGGACGGAACACCCGGCGAACCGGGCCGCTCGAAGGCTGGAACAGGTCATGACGTGGTTCCCCGATGCTCGTAGCGGCCGAACACGTAGACCCTAGGGGAACGCGGAAGTCCCCCCGGAGCCGGCCGAGGTGGTCGTTCCGGGGGGACTTCGGCGGGTCAGTCCCTGCGGAGGCACTCGATCTCGTAGTCGCCGGTGTCCTCGTCGATCGTCACGCCGTGGGTCTCGCTGCGGAAGCCCGGGAAGCGGCGGTCGAAGGTCTCCAGGGCGGTGAGGTAGCGCAGGAGGGGACCGTCGGACGTGCCGGTGGACTCGCCGGGCATCAGGACGGGGATGCCGGGCGGGGTCACCGTGACCATCGCCGCCGCCACCCGGCCCGCCGCGTCGGCGATCCGCACCCGCTCCGTGCCGCCCCGCACCAGCCGCTGGTAGCAGTGGTGCGGCGGGAACACCGGCTCGGGCAGCTGCTGGAACGCGGTGTCCAGCAGCTCCACCAGGCGGGCCGAGCGCAGCTCTTCGTGCATCTCGCGGCACAGCTGGGGCAGGGTCATCCCGGAGTAGCGGCGGGGGTGCGCGGCGACCGCCTCGGGCAGCACCCGGTCCAGCGGGGCGGCACCGTCGTACAGGGCCTTGAAGTCCATCAGGGCGTCCAGCAGCGTGCCCCACTTGCCCTTGGTGATGCCCATGGAGAACAGCACCAGGGTGGTGTAGCTGTCGGTCTTCTCCACCACGATGTTCCGGGTGGCCAGGTACGCGGTCAGGACGCGCGCCGGGATGCCCTCGTCGGCCATCTCACCGGTCGCGGTGATGCCGGGACAGGTCAGCGTGACCTTCACCGGGTCCAGCATGCAGTGGCCCTCGCTCAGCCCCGGGAACCCGTGCCACGCGGCGTCCGGCTCCAGCAGCCAGCACGACTGCTCGGTGCGCAGCAGCTCCGGCGGGGCCGCGTCGAAGGCGAGCCGTTCGCCCGTCGCCGGGTCGGTGACCTCCTCCGGCTGCCACACGCCGAAGAACCACGGCGGCCGGTCCCCGGCGCTCTCCACCCGCCGGCGCAGCCGGACCATCTCCTGCCGGAAGCGGACCGCCTCCGTGAGCGCCTCGTCGATCAGCCACTCGCCCTGCGGCCCGTCCATCATCGCGGTCGCCACGTCCAGCGAGGCGATCATCGGGTAGAGGGGGGAGGTGGTGCCGTGCATCATCAGGGCCTCGTTGAAGCGGTCGTGCTCCACCGGGGCCCGGGGCGCCGGCCGCACGTGCACCATCGCGGACTGCGACAGCGCGGCCAGCAGCTTGTGCGTGGACTGGGTCGCGAAGACCGTCGGCCGGTCCGGGCCGGGGAAGGTCTCGGCGTCCACCGACATGCCGTACCGGCCCGCGTACAGCGGGTGGAAACGGGCGTACGCGAACCACGCCTCGTCGAAGTGCACCCGGGGTGTGCTGGCCGACAGCGCCCGCGCCGCCGGGACGGCCGCGTAACTGAGGCCGTCGTAGGTGGAGTTGGTGAACACCGCGTACTGGGCGTCCCGGGAGACGGCGCCCTCGGCGAGCGGGTGGGCGGCGATGCGGGCGGCGATGGAGTCCGCGGCCAGCTCGGCCGGGGGCAGCGGGCCGGCGAGGCCGTAGCCGTTGCGGGTGGGGATGAGGTAGACCGGCCGGGCACCGGAGACGACCAGCCCCTGGAGCACCGACTTGTGGCAGTTGCGGTCCACCAGGGCCAGTTCGTCACGGGTGACGCTGAAGTGGCCCACCAGCCGGTTGCAGGTGGAGTCGCCGTGCAGCACGAAGTAGGTCAGCTCCGAGCCGAAGACGCGGGCCGCGTTGCGTTCGGCGTCGCCGATGGGGCCGGTGTGCTCGAACAGCGAGCCGAGCTGCTCCACGGAGATCGACAGGTCGCTGCGCAGCAGCCGTTCGCCGAAGTAGTCGTGGAAGGCGCGTCCGGCGGGCGACTTCAGGAAGGCGACGCCGCCGGAGTGGGCGGGGGTGTGCCACGAGTACTCGTGGGCGTCGTCGAAGCGGCGCAGCGCCCGAAAGAACGGCGGCAGCACCTCCTCCCGGTAGGCGCGGGCGGCGGTGGTGATCCGTCCGGCGATGAACCCGGGGGTGTCCTCCAGCGGCCACACGTAGCCGACGACCGTCTCCGACACCCACAGCGGCAGGTCCTGCACGCCCTCGTCGGACATGACCAGGAACACCGGCAGGTCCCGGAACCGCCGCCCGATCCGGCGGAGCACTGCCGCCCCGCCCGTGGCCGCTTCCGCGCCCGGGTGGGTGGTGCCGTCCAGCACGGGCGGGGTGGCGAGCGCGGCCCCGGGGCCGTCGCCGGTGATCCGCGGCCGCGTGCCGTCGCCGGGCAGGTCCCAGGCGACCAGGGCCGCCGCCAGTCCCGCCTCGGTGCGCAGGACCGCCTCCGCGTCCTCGGCGGTGACCGCCCAGCGCACCCCGAAGCCGCCCGCCTCCACCGCGTCCCGGATCTTGCGCAGCTGTTCCGCCGCGGCGCCCTCGGCACGCGGATGCTCGGCCACCGCGACCAGGATCTTGTTGTCGGACATCCGTGCCCTCGTCTCTCCCGGCAGCCCACCGGCCGCCACCCCGGGCAGTCTCGGGGGCGGCGCGCCGCGAGCGCGGGAGCCCGGGTCGGGAAGACACCGTGATGGCGGAAAGGGCGGCCGGCGTGTTGACCCGGGGCGCGGCTATCCGAGGTACGCCGGTGACACCGCGGACGCGGCGATCCGCCGGGGCCGTCCCGACCCGTCCGCCGGGACCTCGTACAGGTCGGCGCCGTAGTCCCCGGGCAGGGCGTACACCAGGGTGCGCGTGTCCCGCCACAGCGCCTGGTCGTCCACGCTGCGCGGTTCGGCGAGCGGGGTCTCCCGCATCGTGCGCAGGTCCAGGACGTACAGCCGCCAGGGCGCGTCCGCGGGCAGCCCGGGCACCCGCTTCTTGTACGCGATCCGGGTGCCGTCCGGGGACAGCGACGGGCACTCCACGTTGCCGTGCAGGGTGGTGACCGTGCGGTCGCGCAGGTCGCCGCGGACCAGGTAGGTGTGCCCCCCGGTGGCCAGGGTGGCGTAGAACGTGCGGTCGTCGGCCGCGAAGGTCACGCCCCAGAAGTTGGCGTCGGCCGCCCGGTAGGTCCGCCCGTCCCGGACGATCCGGAAGGACTCCAACGACGGGATCAGCCTCCCCGTGCGGGTGTCCACGATCGCGGCGCGCGTGGAGAAGTCCGTCCCGGCGTACGAGTCACCGCCCACGAACGCCGTCCAGGACACGAAGTGCCCGGTGGGGGAGGTCCGGGCGCGCGAGGGTATGCCGGGCACGTCGTAGCGGTCCACGATGTGCAGCCGGGCGTCCAGGACCAGCGCGCGGTAGGTGTCCGAGACCGGCCCGTGCACCGCCTGGAGGCACACGCCGGTGCCCGCGGCGGCGTGGAAGCGGAGGCACTTGAGGCCGGCGGCGGTGCGCGGTCCGCCCGGCTCGGCGGCCGGGACGGCGGTCAGCTCGTCGCGGTGCGGTCCCCACGCCATGTTGCGGAAGACGAGGCGTCCGGGCCCGCTCAGCGTCACCGTCCCCGGGGTGACGCGCGGACCGCCCGCCCGCGTGTGGTCACGGCGTTCGGCGCGCGCGGAGGCGTGCAGCACGGCGGCCAGCCCGACCGCCGCCAGCACGGCGACGGCCGCGACGAGGACGAGGACACGTGAGCGTACGGTCACGCGGTCACCGTCCTCGCCGGGCGCAGGGTCAGGGAGAACGCGGCGCACCCGGCCAGTGCCACCGCCGCGCCCGCCAGCGCCGCCCGGTCGCCCCACGCCGTCCAGGCCGCCCCGAACAGCAGCGAGCAGGCGAACCGGGTCAGCGCCTGCCCGGTCTGGACGACGGCGAGACCGGAGGAGCGCAGCCGCTCCGGGACGCTCCCGGAGGCGGCGGCCATCAGCACCCCGTCGGTGGCCGCGTAGAAGGCGCCGTGCAGGGCGAGGACGAGGTACGGCAGCCCGATGCCGTGCCAGGAGGTCAGCAGCAGGGCGTAGGCGAGGAGCAGGGCCCCGTGCCCGGCCAGGAACACCGTCCAGCCGCCCACCCGGTCCGCGAGCCGGCCGAACACCACGGCGAGCAGCAGGAACGCGGCGGCCGTACCCAGCGGCAGCAGCGCGAACCAGCGGTCGGGCACCCCGAGACGGCGCCGCAGCAGCAGGTAGACGAAGGAGTCGCTGACCGTCGCGAGGCCCAGCAGCAGCGCGCACACGGTGATCCGGCGCAGGTCGCGGTGGCGCAGCAGCGCGACGGCGGCCCGCAGGGTGGGCCGCTCACCGGGGGGCGCCGTGCGCCGGCCGCCCGGTACGAACAGCACCAGCACCAGCAGGCCGAGCGCGGCCACGCAGCCGCTGACGGCGAACACCGCGTCGTACCCGTCCACGGTGGCCCGCAGGATGAGGAACGCCGCCAGCGGTCCGAGCAGGGCACCGGCGGTGTCCATCGCGCGGTGCACGCCGAAGGCCCGCCCGCGCGTCTGAGGCGTGCTCGACAGCGAGATCAGCGCGTCGCGCGGGGCCGTGCGCAGCCCCTTGCCGGTGCGGTCGGCGGCGAGCACGGCCCCGATGGGGGTCAGCGAGTGCGCGACCAGCAGCAGCGGCTTGCACAGGGCCGAGATGCCGTACCCGAGTCCGGCGACCCACTTGTGCCGTCCGCCGCCCCGGTCGGCGAGGTGCCCGCCGACGAGGCGGACGAGCGCCGAGAAGCCGTTGTAGACGCCGTCGAGCAGCCCGAATCCCAGGGGCGACAGGCCGAGTCCGGTGACCAGGTACAGCGGCAGCACCGCCGTCACCATCTCCGACGACACGTCGGTGACCAGGCTGACCGTCCCCAGCGCGACCACCGTCGGCGCGACCGCGGCACGGCGCCGCCCGGCGGTGGGCCGGGCGGTGCCGTGGGCGGGCGCGGACGCGCGACTGTCCGCTACGTACACGTCAGGACGCCCAGACGCCGGTGATGTCCTCGGCGCCGGCCGCGTTGCCGGCGTGCGTGGTCAGGCCCTGGGTGTCCTCCAGGGTGCGCAGCAGGTCGTAGTGGTCGTAGGTGACCGCGGAGCTGGAGCCGGGGGTCACGGGCTGTCCGTAGAGCACGGTCGGGATGCGGTTGCCGCTGAGCCGGTTGTCCTCGTCGAAGGTGACGACGAGCAGGCTGTTGTGGGTCCTGGCCCAGGTCGCGTACGCGCCCAGGTTGTTCTTCAGCCAGGTGTCGCCGGTGGACACCGAGCAGTCGTGCATGTCGCTGCACAGGTTCGGCACGACGAAGGACACCTTGGGCAGCGTCGAGTAGTCCGCGGGGAACTGTGCGAACGTCTTCGCGGACGACACCGGCACGTTGCTGAAACCGAACCAGGGGTTGTGCTTGCGCGCGTAGTTGCCGCTGCTGCACGTGGTCGAACCCTGGCTCGGCAGGGTCTCGTTGTAGCTGGCCCAGCTGCGCCCGGCGGCGATCAGCTCGGACGCCAGGTTGGGCGCGGAGGAGAAGCCCGGCGTGTAGCAGCTGTCGTCGGTGACGCCCTGGGTCGAACCGGAGAACAGCGCGAAGTAGTTGGGCTGGCTCGGGTGGGTCTCGGCGTACGACTGGGTGAGGTTCGCGCCGCCGGTCTTCAGCGAGTTGAGGTACGGCGCGCTGGAGGAACCGATGACCTGGCTGTAGGCGTGGTTCTCGAAGACCACGACGACGACGTGGTCCGGGCTGGGCACGGTGGCCGCGGCGTGCGCGGACCCGCTGCCGAGCCCGGTCCACAGCCCGAACGCGGCCGCGGCGAGGGCGGACGTGGCCGCGACGACGGTACGGGCACGGCGGTACACGGAACTGCCGGACACATCGACCTCCGAGTGTGGGTGGGCGGTTGGCGGTGCGCGTTCAGAGCATGCGCACGCCAATATTCCGGTGGCCCACGCGAGCCGTCCCCGTGGGTGAAGACCCGATGAACGCCGGGTACCCGCGCCCCATGGCGGACATCCTCATCGGTACCTGCGGTTGGACGGACCCGGCACTGCTCACCAGCGGTTGGTACCCACCGGGCCACCGCGACGCCGAGAAACGCCTGCGCCACTACGCGACCCGCTTCCCCGTCGTCGAGGTCGACTCCCCGTACTACGCCCTGCCGGCCGCGCGCACCACCGCCCAGTGGGCCGAACGCACGCCCCCCGGCTTCCGCTTCGACGTCAAGGCCTTCTCCCTCCTCACCGGCCACCCCACCCGCCCCGCCGCGCTCCCCCCGGACCTGCGCGGCCACCCCCGCGACGAGGCCCTGCGCGCCGAGGTCTGGACCCGCTACGCCGAGGCGCTCACCCCCCTGCGCGACGCCGGCCGCCTGGGCACCCTCCTCTTCCAGTTCCCGCCGTCCCTCACCCCCGGCGCCCCGGCCGAGCGGTTCGTGCGCGCCGCGCGCGAACGCGCCCGCGACTGGCCGTTCGCCGCCGAGTTCCGCGACCCCGCCTGGTGGCGCACCGGCCGTACGGCCGCCTTCCTCGCGGACATCGACGCCACCGCCGTGGCCACCGACACCGTCGAGGGCATGAGCCCGGCCGTCGTGACCACCCCCCGGCTCGCCGTCGTCCGCTTCCACGGCCGCAGTCCCCTGTGGGGCACGGGCACCAAGGAGGAGCGCTTCCGCCACACCTACACACCCGCCGAACTGACCGAATGGCTGCCCCGCGTCCGGGACCTGTCCCGGCACGCCGAGGAGGTGCACCTTCTCTTCAACAACTGCTGCGGCGACGCGGCACCGAGGGCGGCCGGGGCCATGCACGACCTGCTGACGACGGCGTTCCCCCACCAGCGCCACCCCGCCGGCCGGGTCACCGCCTGACCCGGCCGGGGGCGGCAGGGCCAGGAACGCGGCCCCGCCCCGCACGACGAGCCTCCGGCGCCCGGGCGACCGCCGGAACCCCGGTCCGTCCGGAGGCGAGCACCGAGCACCGGCCGGGCGGCGCCGGTTCCGGCTGTCGAGGTGGTCCCCCCCGGCCACTGCTCCCGCCGGCAGTCGAACCGGCCGCCGCCGTCATGGACTCCGCACTGCGCCCGCGTCTCGCCTCCCCGGACCGTGCGGGACCCGCCGGGGCCTCGGGGCACGCGGCACGCCCCGCGCCGGACACCCGACGAGGAGACGCGGCCCCGCCGCGAAGGACGGGCCCCGGCGCCTGCCTGTCCGGAGGCGAGCAGCGGCCGGGCGGCGCCGGGTTCGTTCCTCGAGGTGGTCCCCACGGCCGCTGATGTCCCCGCTGTACGCCCGCGAACCGCATCCCCCGGACCCGCCCACCCGCGGGGCACGCGGCACGCCCGGTGTCCGATGCCCGGCGAGAAACGCATCCACCACGGTCCCCGGCGTCCGGGCCGGCGCGGCGTCCGGTCCGTCCGGAGGTGAGCGCGGCCGGGCGGCCCCGGGGCCGATCTTCGAGGTGGTCCGCGAACCGCCTCCCCGAGCCGTGCGGGACCTGCCGGGCCGCCCCGGTGTACGTCCCGCCCGCGGCGGGGAAACCCGGCCCCGCCCCGCTGGGCCGTGGGCGGAGCTGCCTCGGCGGGCTGCCGTTAGGCTCTGGCCAGGACGACCGAAGATCCCGAGGGGAGACCACGGAGATGACGCCGGGGCGCAGGAGCAGCACCTTCACCCGTCTGCTGCGGCACGGCTTCACCGACCCCTCCGCCGCCGAGCGCCTCCTGGACGGCCCCGAACTCGGCCCCGTCCGCGACGACCCGGTGCTCCTGGAGGCCCTCGGCGCCACCGCCGACCCCGACCTCGCCCTGGACGGCCTGGTCCGCCTGCTGGAGGCGCAGGACGACCCCGGCGCCCGGCGCTCCCTGCTGGACACCGTCATCGCGGCGAAGCCCCTGCGCGACCGCCTCCTCGGCGTCCTCGGCGCCTCCGCCGCCCTCGCCGACCACCTGGCCCGCCACCCCACCGACTGGCAGGTCCTGGTCACCTACGAGCCGCAGGACCTGCACCCCGGCCTCGCGGAGTTCGAACGCGGTCTGGCCGAGGCGACCGACCCGGTCACCCTCCGCGTCGCCTACCGCCGCTGCCTGCTCTCCATCGCCGCCCGCGACGTCTGCGGCACCACCGACGTCGCCGAGACCGCCGCGGAACTCGCCGACCTGGCCACCGCCACCCTTCGCGCCGCCCTGGACATGGCCCGGCGCGCCGCCCCCGAGGACGCCGCCGCCTGCCGCCTCGCGGTCATCGCCATGGGCAAGTGCGGCGGCCACGAGCTGAACTACGTCTCCGACGTGGACGTCATCTTCGTCGCCGAGGCGGCCGAAGGCACCCCCGAGCCCAAGGCGCTCCGGTCCGCCACCGCGCTCGCCTCGCACCTCATGCGGATCTGCTCCGAGACGACCGTCGAGGGCTCCATCTGGCCGGTCGACGCCAACCTCCGCCCCGAGGGCCGCAACGGCCCCCTCGTGCGCACCCTCAGCAGCCACCTCGCCTACTACCAGCGCTGGGCGAAGACCTGGGAGTTCCAGGCGCTCCTCAAGGCCCGCCCGGTGGCCGGCGACCCCGACCTCGGCCGGGCCTACCTGGACGCGCTGCACCCCCTGGTGTGGCAGGCGGCCGACCGCGAGAACTTCGTGGCGGACGTGCAGCGGATGCGCCGCCGCGTGGTGGAGAACATCCCCGTGGCCGAGGTCGACCGCGAACTGAAACTCGGCCCGGGCGGCCTGCGCGACGTCGAGTTCGCCGTGCAGCTCCTCCAGCTCGTGCACGGCCGCACCGACCCCACCCTGCGCAGCGGCACCACCCTGGACGCCCTCCAGGCCCTCGCCGGCGGCGGCTACGTCGGCCGGGAGGACGCCGCCCGCCTCGACGAGGCGTACCGCTTCCTGCGCTCGATGGAGCACCGCATCCAGCTGTACCGCCTGCGCCGCACCCACCTCGTCCCCGAGGCGGAGGCCGACCAGCGCCGCCTCGGCCGCTCCCTGGGCCTGCGCACCGACCCGGTGACCGGGCTGAACCGCGAGTGGCGGCGCCACACCGGCGTCGTACGAAGGCTGCACGAGAAGTTGTTCTACCGCCCGCTGCTGGACGCGGTGGCCCAGCTGGCACCCGGCGAGACCCGGCTGAGCCCCGAGGCGGCCCGCGCCCGGCTGGTTGCCCTCGGCTACGCCGACCCGGCCGCCGCCATGCGCCACCTGGAGGCCCTGTCCTCCGGGGTGACCCGCAAGGCGGCCATCCAGCGCACCCTGCTCCCGGTCATGCTCGGCTGGTTCGCCGACTCCGCGGATCCCGACGCCGGCCTGCTCAACTTCCGCAAGGTCTCCGACGCGCTCGGCAAGACCCCCTGGTACCTGCGTCTGCTGCGCGACGAGGGCGCGGCGGCCGAGAACCTGGCCCGCGTCCTGTCGGCCGGCCGGCTCGCCCCCGACCTGCTGATGCGCGCCCCCGAGGCGGTCGCCCTGCTCGGCGACGGCGACTCCGGCGGCCTCGCGCCCCGGGACCGCGTCCCGCTGGAACAGGAGATCATGGCCGCGGTGGGCCGCGCGGCCGACGCCGGGCAGGGCGTCACCGCGGCCCGTGGCGTCCGCCGCCGCGAGCTGTTCCGCACCGCCGCCGCCGACATCGTCGGTTCCTACGGCACCGAGGCCAACGCCCCCGAGACCGACCAGGGCGCCCTCGTCGACCGGGTCGGCGCGGCCGTCTCCGACCTCACCGCGGCCACCCTCGCCGGCACCCTGCGCGCGGTCGTCCGCGAGGGCTGGGGCGACGCGCTGCCCACCCGGTTCGCGATCATCGGGATGGGCCGCTTCGGCGGGCACGAGCTGGGCTACGGCTCCGACGCGGACGTCCTGTTCGTGCACGAACCCCATGAGGGCGCGGACGAGCAGGAGGCGTCCGCCGCCGCCAACCGGATCGTCGCCGAGATGCGCCGCCTGCTCCAGCTGCCCAGCGCCGACCCGCCGCTGCTCATCGACGCCGGCCTGCGCCCCGAGGGCAAGTCGGGCCCGCTGGTGCGCACCCTGAAGTCGTACGAGGCGTACTACCGCCGCTGGTCCCTGGTCTGGGAGTCGCAGGCGCTGCTGCGGGCCGAGCCGGTCGCCGGGGACGAGGAGCTGGGCCGGCGCTTCACCGCCCTCGTCGACCCGCTGCGCTACCCGGCCCGGGGCCTCGGCGAGGACGCGGTCCGCGAGATCCGCCGGCTGAAGGCGCGCATGGAGTCCGAACGGCTGCCCCGGGGCGCCGACCCCAAGCTGCACACCAAGCTGGGCCCCGGCGGCCTGTCCGACGTCGAGTGGACCGTCCAGCTGCTCCAGCTGCGCCACGCCCACCACGAGCCGGGCCTGCGCACCACCCGCACCCGCGAGGCCCTGGCCGCCGCCCGTGACGCCGGGCTGCTGCCGGCGGCGGAGGCGGAGATCCTGGACGAGGCCTGGGTGCTGGCCACCCGGGTACGCAACGCGGTCATGCTGGTCCGCGGCCGGGCCGGGGACACCTTCCCCACCGAGCCCCGCGAGCTGGCCGCCGTCGGCCGCTACCTGGGGCACGGCGCCGGGCACGCCGGGGACATGCTGGACGCCTACCGGCGTACCGCCCGCCGGGCGCGCACGGTCGTGGAGGAGCTGTTCTACGCGGACTGACCCGGCGCCCGCGCCCCGGGCCGGCGCGGGGCGCGGTGCCGTACGGTCACGCGGACCGGACGGCGGGCACCGGCTCGCCCGCGGGCACCGCCACCCGCCGCGGCAGGGCATGGGGCAGGTGGCCGTACCAGAGGCGGGCCACCGCGAAGCCGAAGCACAGGCAGACCACGCCGCCCACCGCGTCCAGCCAGAAGTGGTTGGCGGTGGCCACGATCACCAGCAGGGTCGCCGCCGGGTACACCAGCCCCAGCACCCGGACCCACGGCACCGAGGCCAGCGCGAAGACGGTCAGCCCGCACCACAGGGACCAGCCGATGTGCATCGACGGCATCGCCGCGTACTGGTTCGACATGTGCTTGAGGTCGCCGGACGCCATCGAGCCCCAGGTGTGGTGCGTCAGCACGGTGTCGACGAAGCGCCCGCCGCCCATCAGCCGGGGCGGCGCCAGCGGGAACAGGTAGTACCCCACCAGGGCCACGCCGGTCGTCGCGAACAGCGCCAGCCGGGTCGCCGCGTACCGCCCGGGATGCCACCGGTACAGCCACACCAGGACGCCGATCGTGAAGACGAAGTGCAGCGTGGCGTAGTAGTAGTTCATCCCGACGATCAGCCAAGTCACCGAGTTGGCGGCGTGGTTCACCGACTGCTCGACGGCGACGCCCAGATCGTGCTCGACGCGCCAGATCCAGCGCGCGTTGCGCAGCGCCTCGGCCCGCTGCTCCGGCACGGCGTTGCGGATCAGCGAGTACGTCCAGTAACTCACCGCGACCAGAAGGACCTCGAACCACAGCCGCGGCCGTCGCGGACGCCGCAGCCGGCCCAGCGGACCCCGTCCGGCCTCGCCCGTGACGACCCGCGGAACGGCCACCTGCTCGCGACCTTCCGGCTCTGTCACGGTCGAGTCACCCATGGACACAGAGTCTGCCAGAAAAGGTTTCCCCGCCCGATCATCCCCCGGGCGGATCCGCGGCGCACCTTCTACGGCGTACGCAGGGTGTGCGGGGCGGAGGCGGTGGACCCGCGCACCACCAGCTCCGGCATGAAGACGAACTCGCTGTGCGGCGCCGGCGTCCCGCCGATCTCCTCCAGCAGCGTGCGCACCGCGGCCTGGCCCATCGCCGGGACCGGCTTGCGCACGGTCGTCAGCGGCGGGTCGGTGAAGGCGATCAGCGGGGAGTCGTCGAAGCCGACCACCGACACGTCCCGGGGCACCTCCAGGCCGCGCTGCCGCGCCGCCCGTATCGCCCCCAGAGCCATCATGTCGCTGGCGCAGACCACCGCCGTGCAGCCCCGCTCGATCAGCGCCGTCGCGGCCGCCTGACCGCCCTCCAGGGTGTACAGCGAGTGCTGGACCAGCTCCGTCTCCACGGTCTGCGCGGGAATGCCCAGCTGCTCCTGCACGGTCCGCACGAAGCCCTCGATCTTGCGCTGCACCGGCACGAACCGCTTCGGCCCGAGGGCCAGCCCGATCCGGGTGTGCCCCAGCGACACCAGGTGCGTCACCGCCAGCGCCATCGCCGCCCGGTCGTCGGGGGAGATGAACGGCGCCTGCACCTTCGGCGAGAACCCGTCCACCAGCACGTACGGCACGCCCTGCGCGCGCAGCCGGTCGTAGCGCTGCATGTCGGCGGTGGTGTCCGCGTGCAGCCCGGAGACGTAGATGATCCCGGCGACGCCGCGGTCCACGAGCATCTCGGTCAGCTCGTCCTCCGTGGACCCGCCCGGGGTCTGGGTGGCGAGCACCGGGGTGTACCCCTGGCGGGTCAGCGCCTGGCCGATGACCTGCGCCAGGGCCGGGAATATCGGGTTCTCCAGCTCCGGGGTGATCAGGCCCACCAGGCCCTCACTGCGCTGGCGCAGCCGCACCGGGCGCTCGTAGCCGAGCACGTCCAGCGCGGCCAGCACGGACTGGCGGGTGGCGGCGGCGACGCCCGGCTTCCCGTTCAGGACCCGGCTGACGGTCGCTTCGCTCACCCCCGCCTGCGTAGCGATATCGGCAAGCCGTGTGGTCACGCCACTGGACTGTACCGGTCGTATGTCCCCTTGCACACCGGCCGGACGCCGGGCGCGGGCGGCCGGGGGGCCTGCCGTGGGTTGCTGCCTCATCGCGCTCCCTCGGTTACATGGTGGCAAGAGCTTGCAGAGTCTTGCACAGGAGTCGTCCTCGCCGCTCAGCCATGCCCCCGTTGGGTCGCGCCGCGGTCGAGACCCGATCACGGGGTGGTAACCATCCTGTCTCCTTGCACTTTTTTTCTGCAAGGTCTTTCGCAACGCTTACATCGCTGTTACGTTCCCTGTCGCCCGGCCGTGGCAACGGCGCAGTCGGCAAGTCGCAGGGCCGGCGGACGGTACCGCCTCCTGCACCACTCGGGCTCAACCCTCAAGGAGAACTCATGCGGCGTGGCATAGCGGCCTCCGCGCTGGTGGCGTCCCTCGCCCTCACGGCGACGGCGTGCGGCGGGGACGACAGCGACGGCGGCAAGTCGGACGGCCCCGTGACCATCACCTGGTGGGACACCTCCAACGCGACCAACGAGGCGCCGACGTACAAGGCCCTGGTCCAGCAGTTCGAGAGCGCCCACAAGGACATCAAGGTCAACTACGTCGACGTCCCCTTCGACCAGGCGCAGAACAAGTTCGACACCGCCGCCGGTTCCAAGGGCGCCCCCGACGTGCTGCGCTCCGAGGTCGGCTGGACCCCCGCCTTCGCCAAGAAGGGCTTCTTCCTGCCGCTGGACGGCACCGAGGCCCTCGCCGACCGGGCGAAGTTCCAGTCCAGCCTGATCAAGCAGGCCCAGTACCAGGGCAAGACCTACGGCGTCCCGCTGGTCACCGACACCCTGGCGCTGGTCTACAACAAGGCGCTGTTCAAGAAGGCCGGCATCACCGCGCCGCCCAAGACCTGGGACGAGCTGAAGTCCGACGCCGCCAAGGTCCAGGCCAAGACCAAGGTCGACGGGTACTGGGGCTCCACCCAGGCCTACTACGCGCAGAGCTTCCTCTACGGCGAGGGCACCGACACCGTCGACGTCGCCGCCAAGAAGATCACCGTCGACTCCGCCGCCGCCAAGAAGGCCTACGGCACCTGGCTGAGCACGTTCTCCGGCAAGGGCCTGCACAAGGCCGACACCACCGCCGACGCCTACGCCCACATCCAGGACGCGTTCGTCAACGGCAAGGTCGCCGCGATCATCCAGGGCCCCTGGGAGATCACGAACTTCTACAAGGGCTCGGCCTTCCAGGACAAGTCCAACCTCGGCATCGCCACCGTCCCGGCCGGCTCCTCCGGCAAGGCGGGCGCCCCGACCGGCGGCCACAACCTCTCGGTCTACGCCGGCTCGGACAAGGCCCACCAGGCGGCGGCCCTGAAGTTCGTCCAGTTCATGACCTCGGCCAAGTCCCAGGCGGCCGTCGCCCTGAAGAACTCCACCCTGCCGACCCGCTCCGACGCCTACACCGCCCAGGTCAAGGCCGACCCCGGCATCGCCGGCTACCAGGGCGTCCTCGCCGCCGCGCAGCCGCGCCCGGCGCTGCCCGAGTACAGCTCCCTGTGGGGTCCGCTGGACACCGAGCTGCCCAAGATCGCCGGCGGCCGGGAGTCCCTGGACAAGGGCCTGGCCGACGCCGAGCTGGCCATCGCCAAGCTGGTGCCCGACTTCAGCAAGTGAGCCCCCGGTGGCCGCCGGATCCTCTCGTCAGGAGGGGAAGGATCCGGCGGCCACCGCCCTGTGCCCGGCCCAACCCCGGAACTCTTGAAGGTGTCGAACCATGACAGTCGCCATCGACCGCGCGACCGGCAAGCGCCGCGGTGACCGCGCGCCTCGGCCCGGGCTGGGCCGGCGCATCAGGAACGGCTACCAGAAGCACTGGTACGCCTACGCGATGATCGCCCCGGTCGTCGCCGTACTCGGCGGCATCGTCGCCTACCCGCTGCTGCGCGGTGTCTACCTCACCCTCACCGACGCCAACAGCCTCAACTCGGCCCGCACCATCGGCGTCAACCACATCGCCGCCACCTACCGGTTCATCGGCCTGGACAACTACAAGGACATCCTGTTCGGTCCGACGGCCTACGACCGGTTCTGGTCGCACTTCCTGTGGACCGTCTTCTGGACCGCCGCCTGCGTCGTCCTGCACTACGCGCTCGGCCTGGGCCTCGCGCTCATGCTCGACCAGAAGCTGCGCGGCCGCACCGTCTACCGGCTGCTGCTCGTGCTGCCCTGGGCCGTGCCGACCTTCGTGACCGTCTTCTCCTGGCGGATCATGCTCGCCGACTCCGGCGCGCTCAACCAGTTCCTCGGCGCCCTGCACCTGCCGCAGCCGCAGTGGCTGGAGGACACCTTCTGGCAGCGGTTCGCCGCCATCATGGTCAACACCTGGTGCGGCGTGCCGTTCATGATGCTCTCCCTGCTCGGCGGGCTCCAGTCCATCGACTCCACCCTCTACGAGGCCGCGGAGATGGACGGTGCCACCGCCTGGCAGCGCTTCCGGCACGTCACCCTGCCCGGCCTGCGCTCGGTCAGCTCCACCGTCGTGCTGCTCGGCGTCATCTGGACGTTCAACCAGTTCGCGATCATCTTCCTGCTGTTCGGCCCGACCGGCGCGCCCGACGCCCAGATCCTCGTCACCTGGGCCTACTACCTCGGCTTCGGCCAGCAGCCGCGCGACTTCGCCCAGTCCGCCGCGTACGGCGTGCTGCTGCTGTCGATCCTGACCGTCTTCACCTCCTTCTACTTCCGCTGGCTGAAGCGCAATGACCAGCTCGCCGTCTGACGCCGCAGGAGCCGCCGCCATGAGCACCCCGATCCTGGAAAAGACCGTGGCCGCACCGGCCCCCGCCGCCGCGCCCCGGGACCGCACCCGCCGGCGCGGGGAGCGCGGCCCGCTCGGCACCGCCCTGCTGCACGGCGGGCTCACCGTGGCGAGCCTGATCGCCCTGGCCCCGGTGGCCTGGCTGTTCTACCTGTCCCTCGGCCCGGACAAGGACGACTACCTGCACCCGGGCAAGATCGCGAACAAACTGACCCTCGGCAACTACCGCTTCGTGCTGGAGCACACCGCCTTCTTCGACTGGTTCAAGTCGACGATGATCGTGGCCCTCGGCACCACCGTCATCGGTGTCTTCGTCGCCGCGACCACCGGCTACGCGGTCTCCCGCATGCGCTTCCCCGGCTACAAGCAGCTGATGTGGGTGCTGCTGCTCACGCAGGCCTTCCCGATCGCCATCCTGATCGTGCCGATGTACGAGATCTTCGGCGAGCTGGGCCTCATCGACAGCTACTGGTCGCTGATCATCGTCAACTGCACCACCGCCGTGCCGTACAGCGCGTGGCTGCTCAAGGGGTACTTCGACACCATCCCCTTCGAGATCGACGAGGCCGGTCGGGTGGACGGGCTCACCCCGTTCGGCACGTTCTTCCGGCTGATCCTGCCGCTGGCCCGCCCGGGCCTGGCCGTCGCCGCGTTCTACAACTTCATCACCGCCGTCGGCGAGGTCGCCTTCGCGACCACCTTCCTGCTGGACGACTCCAAGTACACCTTCGCCGTCGGCCTCCAGACCTTCGTCAGCCAGCACGACGCCCAGTGGAACTACATGGCCGCCACCGCGGTGCTGATCGCGATACCCGTGACCGCGTTCTTCTACCTCGTGCAGAAGAACCTCGTCACCGGCCTCACCGCCGGCGGCACCAAGGGCTGACGCCCGCCGGGGAGCGACTCCCGCGCGGCCCGGCCGCGCGGGCCGGCGGGCCGCGGTGGCCTCCCCCCCGCCGTCCGGGCGGGGGGCGACCAGCCCCGCCGGCCCCGCGGCCCGCCCCGTGCTCCCCGTCCGCCGCCGTACCCCACGCCCACCATGCCCCTGTCACGTATCAAGGACGCCATGAGCCAGCAGCACTCCGCCGCACCGGCCCGCCACCTCGCCGGCACCGTCGCCGACCGCCGCGACTGGTGGCGGGACGCGGTCATCTACCAGGTCTACCCGCGCAGCTTCGCCGACAGCAACGGCGACGGCATGGGCGACCTGGAAGGCGTACGCTCCCGCCTGCCGTACCTGCGCGACCTCGGCGTCGACGCCGTGTGGCTGAGCCCCTTCTACGCCTCCCCGCAGGCCGACGCCGGCTACGACGTCGCCGACTACCGTGCCGTGGACCCCATGTTCGGCACCCTCCTCGATGCCGACGCGCTCATCCGCGACGCGCACGGACTGGGGCTGCGGATCATCGTGGACCTGGTCCCCAACCACTCCTCCGACCAGCACGAGTGGTTCAAGCGCGCTCTCGCCGAGGGCCCCGGCTCGCCGCTGCGGGAGCGCTACCACTTCCGGCCCGGCAAGGGTGCCGGCGGCGAACTGCCGCCCAACGACTGGGAGTCCATCTTCGGCGGTCCGGCCTGGACCCGGGTGACCGAGCCGGACGGCACCCCGGGCGAGTGGTACCTGCACCTCTTCGCCCCCGAGCAGCCCGACTTCAACTGGAACCACCCGGCCGTCGGGGACGAGTTCCGCTCCATCCTGCGCTTCTGGCTGGACATGGGCGTCGACGGCTTCCGCATCGACGTCGCGCACGGCCTGGTCAAGGCGGAGGGCCTGCCCGACCTGGGCTCCCACGAACAGCTGAAACTGCTGGGCAACGATGTCATGCCGTTCTTCGACCAGGACGGCGTGCACGACATCTACCGCCAGTGGCGCGGCATCCTCGACGAGTACGCGGGTGAGCGGATCTTCGTCGCCGAGGCGTGGACCCCGACCGTGGAGCGCACCGCGCACTACGTCCGCCCCGACGAACTGCACCAGGCCTTCAACTTCCAGTACCTGGGCACGGCGTGGGACGCGGAGGAACTGCGCGGGGTCATCGACCGCACCCTGGAGGCCATGCGTCCGGTCGGCGCGCCCGCGACCTGGGTGCTGTCCAACCACGACGTCACCCGGCACGCCACCCGCTTCGCCAACCCACCCGGCCTCGGCACCCAGATCCGCACCGCCGGCGACCGCGAGCTGGGGCTCCGGCGGGCCCGGGCGGCGACCCTGCTGATGCTGGCCCTGCCGGGCTCGGCCTACGTCTACCAGGGCGAGGAACTGGGCCTCCCGGACGTCGTCGACCTGCCGGACGAGGTGCGCCAGGACCCGGCGTACTTCCGCGGTGCCGGCCAGGACGGCTTCCGCGACGGCTGCCGGGTGCCGATCCCGTGGACCCGCGAGGGGTCGTCGTACGGCTTCGGCGACGGCGGCAGCTGGCTCCCGCAGCCGGCGGGCTGGGGCGCCCTGAGCGTGCAGGCGCAGACCGGCGCGCCCGGCTCCACTCTTGAGCTGTACCGCACCGCGCTGCGGCTGCGCCGGACCCGCCCGGACCTCGGCGCGGGCGACGCGGTGGAGTGGCTGGCGGCGCCCGAGGGCGTCCTGGCCTTCCGGCGCGGCGACTTCGGGTGCGTCGCGAACACCACGGGAGCGCCGGTACGGGTCCCGGCCCACGGCCGCGTGCTGCTCGGCAGCGGGGAGGTCACGCAGGCCGGCGAGGAGGTCGAGGTGCCCGCGGACACGACCGTGTGGTGGTCGGCCGCCGCGGTCTGACGGACCGTCCGAAAGTTCTTGCATCAACTTCATGACGGCCCGCTGCCTTTCCGGCAGCGGGCCTTTAACATCTGCGTCACCGCAAGTTTTCGAAACATTGCAGCAAGAACCTTCACCGTCGAAGGAACCCCACATGGCACGCAGGATCCTCCCCGCGGGGCTCGCCCTCGCCGCCGCCCTCACGGTTGGCATGAACTCGACGAATGCCGAGGCCTCCCCGCCCGGCACCAAGGACGTCACCGCCGTCCTCTTCGAGTGGAACTTCGCCTCGGTCGCCAAGGAGTGCACCACCACCCTCGGCCCCGCCGGATACGGCTACGTCCAGGTCTCCCCGCCCGCCGAGCACATACAGGGCCCGCAGTGGTGGACGTCGTACCAGCCCGTCTCCTACAGAATCGCCGGCCGCCTCGGCGACCGGGCGTCCTTCCAGAACATGGTGAACACCTGCCACGCGGCGGGCGTCAAGGTCGTCACCGACACGGTCATCAACCACATGTCCGCCGGCAGCGGCACCGGCACCGGCGGCACGTCGTACACGAAGTACGCCTACCCCGGGCTGTACTCCTCCTACGACTTCGACGACTGCACCTCCCCGGTCTCGAACTACGCCGACCGCTGGAACGTCCAGCACTGCGAACTCGTCGGCCTGGCCGACCTGGACACCGGCGAGGAGTACGTCCGCAAGACGATCGCGGGCTACCTGAACGACCTGCTCTCCCTCGGCGTCGACGGCTTCCGCATCGACGCGGCCAAGCACATCGACAGCGCCGACCTGGCCAACATCAAGAGCCGCCTCACCAACCCCGGCGTCTACTGGAAGCAGGAGGTGATCTACGGCGCCGGCGAAGCCGTCCAGCCCACTGAGTACACCGGCAACGGCGACGTCCAGGAGTTCCGCTACGCCTACGACCTCAAGCGCGTCTTCACCAGCGAGAAACTGGCCTACCTGAGCAACTACGGCGAGGGCTGGGGCTACCTCAACAGCTCCGTGGCGGGCGTCTTCGTGGACAACCACGACACCGAACGCAACGGCAGCACCCTGAACTACAAGGCCGGCGCCCGCTACACCCTGGCCAACGTCTTCATGCTCGCCTGGCCCTACGGCGCCCCCGACATCAACTCCGGCTACGAGTGGACCGACGCCGACGCCGGGCCGCCCAACGGGGGCAAGGTGAACGCCTGCTGGCAGGACGGCTGGAAGTGCCAGCACGCCTGGCCGGAGATCAGGTCCATGGTGGCCTTCCGCAACGCCACCCGCGGCCAGGCGGTCACCAACTGGTGGGACGACGGCAACAACGCCATCGCCTTCGGACGCGGCACCAAGGGGTACGTGGCGATCAACCACGAGACCTCCTCGCTGACCCGCACCTACCAGACCTCCCTCGCGCCCGGCACGTACTGCGACGTGCAGCACAACACCACGGTGACCGTCGGCTCCGGCGGGCAGTTCACCGCCACCCTGGCCCCGGACACCGCCCTGGCGCTCTACGCCGGCAGAACGGGCTGCTGACCCGTCACCCCCCGGTCCCTGAAACCTCTTTCTCGTGGTTTCAAGACTCTTGCTGAAACCTTTTCGCCGGCGGTACGGTCGCGCGGACGCCCGGCGGCGCGGCGCGCCGCCGGCGTCGGGGTCGCCCCCCGAAGAGCCGCAACCGCAAGGAGTTACCGCCTGTGATACCGAGATGGCCGGCGCCCCGCGGGCGCCGTACCCCGCGTCACGCGAGGGCGGCGGCGGTCACCGTCGTCGCCCTGGCCGCGGCCCTGGTCCAGCCACTGGCCGCCCGCGCCGCCGCCCCGCCCGCGCCCCCCTCGGACGCGCGACTCGCCGCCCAGCCCGCCCGGCACGACGACACCCGCGAGCAGTTCTACTTCGTCATGCCGGACCGCTTCGCCGACGGTGACACCTCCAACGACCGCGGCGGACTGACCGGTTCCCGCCTCAGCACCGGCTACGACCCCACCGACAAGGGCTTCTACCAGGGCGGTGACCTCAAGGGCCTGACGGACAAGCTCGACTACATCAAGGGCCTGGGCACCACCGCCATCTGGATGGCCCCCATCTTCAAGAACCGCCCCGTGCAGGGCACCGGCGCCGACGCCTCCGCCGGCTACCACGGCTACTGGATCACCGACTTCACCCAGGTCGACCCGCACTTCGGCACCGACCAGGACCTGAAGAAGCTCATCTCCAAGGCCCACGCCAAGGGCATGAAGGTCTTCTTCGACGTCATCACCAACCACACCGCCGACCTCGTGGACAACGAGGAGAAGTCCTACGGCTACCTCTCCAAGGGCGCCTTCCCGTACCTGACCGAGGACGGCAGGCCCTTCGACGACGCCGACCGCGCGGCAGGCGGCAAGGGCTTCCCCGCCGTCGACGCCGACTCCTTCCCGCGCACCCCCCGCGTCACCGCCCGGGACAAGGTCCCCGCCTGGCTGAACGACCCGACGATGTACCACAACCGGGGCGACTCCACCTACGCCGGCGAGTCGGCCACCTACGGCGACTTCGCCGGTCTGGACGACCTGTGGACCGAGCGCCCCGAGGTCGTCCACGGCATGGAGCGCATCTACGAGCGGTGGGTGCGGGACTTCGCCGTCGACGGGTTCCGGATCGACACCGTCAAACACGTGGACCTGCCCTTCTGGACCCAGTGGGCGACCGCGCTCGACCGGTACGCCGCCGCGCACGGCCGGAAGAACTTCTTCATGTTCGGCGAGGTCTACTCCGCCGACACCTCCGTCACCTCCCCGTACGTCACCCAGGGCCGCCTCGACGCCACCCTCGACTTCCCCTTCCAGGACGCGGCCCGCGCCTACGCCTCCCAGGGCGGCAGCGCCCGGCGGCTCGCCGGCGTCTTCGGTGACGACTACCGGTACACGACCGACAAGGCCAACGCCTACGAACAGGTCACCTTCCTCGGCAACCACGACATGGGCCGCTTCGGGTACTTCCTGAAGCAGGACAACCCCGAGGCGACCGACGCCGAGATCCTGAAGAAGGACGAACTCGCCAACGAGCTGATGTTCCTCAGCCGCGGCAACCCGGTCGTCTACTACGGCGACGAGCAGGGCTTCACCGGCTCCGGCGGAGACAAGGACGCCCGCCAGACCATGTTCGCCTCCAAGGTCGCCGACTACCTGGACGACGACGAGATCGGCACCGACCGCACCCACGCCGGCGCCTCCTACGACACCTCCGCCCCGCTCTACCGGCAGATCGCCGACCTCGCCAGGCTCCGCAAGGCCAACCCGGCCCTGACGGACGGCGTGCAGACCGAGCGGTACGCGGCCGACGGCCCCGGTGTCTACGCCTTCACCCGGACGGACGCCCGCACCGGCCAGGAGTACGTCGTCGCCCTCAACAACGCCGGCACGGCGAAGACGGCCACCTTCCCGACCGGCTCCCCCCGCATGACCTACCGGGGCATCCACGGGGCCGGCGGCTCCGTGACCTCCGGCGCCGACCGCGAGGTCACCGTCACCGTCCCGGCCGGCTCCGCCGTCGTCTACAAGGCGTCCGGCCGCCTCGCCGCCCCCACCACCGCGCCCACGATCACCCTGAAGGCCCCGGCCGCCGGCGCCACCGGCACCGTCACGGTCAGCGCCGGCACCGGCGGCGGCGCCCTCGACCGGGTCGTCTTCGCCGCCCGGACCGGCGACGGCCCCTGGCGCGTCCTCGGCTCCGCCGACCACGCCCCCTACCAGGTCACCCAGACCCTCGGCGCGGACCTGCCCGCCGGCACCGCCCTCGGCTACAAGGCCGTCGTCGTCGACGCGGCCGGGCACACCGCGAGCGCCACCACGAGCAGCACCACGGGCACCCCGCCCGCGCCCGAGGTCCCCACGGCCACCTCCCGGGACTACGCGGTCGTCCACTACAGGCGCACCGACGGCGACTACGCCGACTGGGGCCTGTACGCCTGGGGCGACCTCGCCGACGGCGAGGCCACGAACTGGCCGGCCAGCCACCCCTTCACCGGCCGGGACGCCTACGGCGCCTTCGCCTACGTCAAGCTCCGCCCGGGCGCCTCGAACGTCAGCTTCCTGGTCATCGACAAGGACGGCGACAAGGACGTCTCCGCCGACCGGTCGATCGACGTCACCAGGACGGGCGAGGTCTGGATCGAGCAGGGCAAGGCGGACGTCCGCACCGAACGGCCCGACCTACCGGCCCCGGACGCCACCAAGGCCGTCCTGCACTACCACCGCGCCGACGGGAACTACGCCGGCTGGGGACTGCACGTCTGGACGGGCGCCGCGCACCCCACCGACTGGTCGAAACCCCTGGAGCCGGTGAAGACTGACGCCTATGGCGCGGTCTTCGAGGTGCCCCTCACCGAGGGCGCCGGCAGCCTCAGCTACATCATCCACAAGGGCGACGAGAAGGAACTCGCCACCGACCGGTCCCTGGACCTCACCGCCGACGGCCACGAGGCGTGGCTGGTGAACGGCGAGGAGAAGTACCTGCTGCCGCAGCCCGCGGGCAACGCCGCCGCCCTCGACCTGACCACCTCCAAGGCCGTCTGGATCGACCGGGACACCCTCGTCTGGAACGGCGCCGACGGCGCCGCCTCCACCCAGCTGCTGTATTCCCGCGACGGCTCGATCACCGTCAAGGACGCGACGCTGACCAGCGACGACGAACGCTGGCTGCGACTGACCAGGACCACGCTCACCGACGCCCAGAAGGCGCGGTTCCCGCACCTGTCGGGCTACACCGCCTGGTCCGTGGACCCGCGCGACCGGGACCGGGTGCGCGAGGCGCTCACCGGCCAGCTCGTCGCCTCGCAGCGGGCCGCCAACGGCGCCGTCCTCGCCGCGACCGGCGTGCAGACCGCCGGCGTGCTGGACGACCTCTACCCGGGCGCCACCAAGGCCCGGCTGGGTCCCGTCTTCCACCACGGCCGGCCGACCCTCTCCGTCTGGGCGCCGACCGCACGCTCCGTCGCGCTGGAACTGGACGGCTCGGTGAAGTCCATGCGCCGCGACGACGCCACCGGCGTCTGGTCCGTCACCGGCCCCGCCTCCTGGAAGGGCAAGCCCTACCGGTACGTCGTGCGGGTGTGGGCGCCCAGCGTCCGCAAGCTGGTCACCAACAAGGTCACCGACCCGTACTCGGTCGCCCTGACCGCGGACTCCGGGCGCAGCCTCGTCGTGGACCTGGCCGACAGGTCCCTGGCACCGGCCGGCTGGTCGGCGCTGCGCAAGCCCCGGGCCGTACCGCTGCGGGACGCGCAGATCCAGGAACTGCACATCCGGGACTTCTCCGTCGGGGACCCCACCGCCCGGCACCCGGGCACCTACCTGGCCTTCACCGACAAGGACAGCGACGGCTCCCGGCACCTGAAGGCGCTGGCCGCGGCCGGCACGTCCTACGTGCACCTGCTGCCCGCGTTCGACATCGCCACGATCCCCGAGAAGAAAGCCGACCAGGCCGTCCCGGACTGCGACCTGGCGTCCTACCCGGCCGACTCCGACCAGCAGCAGGCGTGCGTCGCGAAGACCGCCGCGAAGGACGCCTACAACTGGGGGTACGACCCGTACCACTACACCGTGCCCGAGGGGTCGTACGCCACCGACCCGGACGGCACCGCCCGCACCGTCCAGTTCCGCCGCATGGTGCAGGCGCTCAACCAGGACGGCCTGCGGGTCGTCATGGACGTCGTCTACAACCACACCGCGGCGAGCGGCCAGGCGGACACCTCCGTCCTGGACCGGATCGTGCCCGGCTACTACCAGCGGCTGCTGGCCGACGGCTCGGTCGCCAACAGCACCTGCTGCGCCAACACCGCGCCCGAGAACGCCATGATGGGCAAGCTGGTCGTGGACTCGGTCGTCACCTGGGCCAGGCAGTACAAGGTCGACGGGTTCCGCTTCGACCTCATGGGCCACCACCCCAAGGCCAACATCCTCGCCGTCCGCAAGGCCCTGGACGCGCTGACGCCGCAGAAGGACGGCGTCGACGGAAAGAAGATCATCCTCTACGGCGAGGGCTGGAACTTCGGCGAGGTCGCCGACGACGCCCGGTTCGTGCAGGCCACGCAGAAGAACATGGCCGGCACCGGCATCGCCACCTTCTCCGACCGCGCCCGTGACGCCGTGCGCGGCGGCAGCCCCTTCGACGCCGACCCCGGCGTCCAGGGCTTCGCCTCCGGGCTCTACACCGACCCCAACTCCTCCACCGCCAACGGCTCCCAGGAGGAGCAGAAGGCCCGGCTGCTGCACTACCAGGACCTGATCAAGATCGGTCTCACCGGCAGCCTGAAGTCGTTCACCTTCACCGACACCGACGGCAAGGAGGTCACCGGGGCCGGCGTCGACTACAACGGCTCACCCGCCGGATACGCGGCGGCACCCGGCGACGCCGTCGCCTACGCGGACGCCCACGACAACGAGTCGCTCTTCGACGCGCTGGCCTACAAGCTGCCCGCCTCGACGAGCCCGGCGGACCGGGCCCGGATGCAGGTCCTGGCGATGGCCACGGCCACCCTCTCCCAGGGACCGTCCCTCTCCCAGGCCGGCACCGACCTGCTGCGCTCCAAGTCCCTGGACCGCGACTCCTTCGACAGCGGGGACTGGTTCAACGCCATCCACTGGAACTGCGCCGACGGCAACGGCTTCGGCCGCGGCCTTCCCCCGGCCGCCGGCAACAAGTCCAAGTGGGACTACGCCAGGCCGCTGCTGGGAAGCGTCGAGGTGGGCTGCCCGCAGATCACCGGGGCCTCCGCCGCCTACCGGGACCTGCTGAAGATCCGTACCACCGAGAAGGCCTTCTCCCTCGCCACCGCCGCCCAGGTCCAGCGGCACCTCTCCTTCCCGCTGTCCGGCAAGGACGAGACGCCCGGCGTGATCACCATGCGCCTCGGCGACCTGGTCGTGGTCCTCAACGCCACCCCGCACGAACAGAAGCAGACCGTCGGCGCCCTCGCCGGCGAGCACTACCGGCTGCACCCGGTGCAGGCGGCCGGCGCCGACCCGGTGGTGAGGACCGCCTCCTACGCGGCCGGCCCGGGCACCTTCACCGTCCCGGCGCGGACCGTGGCGGTGTTCACCCGGACCGGGAGCCAGGGTCCTTCGTTCGGATCGGGCCCGTGAGCCCGGCATGATCCGAACGAGAGGGCCTAGGGTGAGGCCGTAGCCACAGGACAGGAGCGCGCATGCCGCAGATCACCATCGACTACTCCGACACCGTCGGGGACGCCTTCGACCGCGCGGGTTTCGCGCGGGCGCTGCACCGGGCGACCGTGGAGATCGCGGCGGCCGAGCCGGAGGCCTGCAAGACGCAGTTCCGGCCCGGCGCCTACACGGTGTTCGGGTACGAGGATCCCGAAGCGCGCGGGCACGCCGTCGTGCACGTGACGATCGGGCTCCTCGCCGGCCGCGCCGAGGAGACCAAGGCGAAGCTCACCGAGGCGGTCCTGGAACTCCTGCGGGAGCACGTGGCGGGGACGGCGGTCACCGTGCACGCCTCCGCCGAGGTCCGCGACCTCGACGCCTCGTACCGCAAGTACGACGGCTGAGCGTCCTTCAGGACGCCAGCGACACGAGCCGGCCGGCCAGCTCCGCGAAGGGGCCGTCGGCCGGCTCGTCCCGCATCATCGTGCGCATCAGCGTCGCCGTGTCCGGGTCGTGGGCGGCGCAGACGGCGGCCAGCGCGGCGAAGTCGTGCACGAGCTGCCGCTCCAGTTCGGTCCGCGGGATACGGCGGCCGTCCAGCCACAGCAGCGCCGTCGACTCGGCCAGCGAGATCCAGGAGCGCACGACCAGCTCCAGCCGCGCGGACGCCTCGGTCACCCCCAGGTGCGACAGCATCTGGTCGTACGCGGCCTGCCGTACGGAGTCGATGAGCGCGTTGGTCGCCGAGGTGTGCTCCCGGGAGCCGACGCCGTCCGCGGGCACGGCAGGCCCGCCGCGCATCAGCGCCGAGAAACCGGGTCCGTGCTCTTCCACGAAGTCGAAGTAGCGGCGCATCACCCGCAGCAGCCGCGCGCCGAGCGGACCCTCGCGGGGCTCGTCGAAACGGCTCGCGAGGTCCTCCGCGGCCCGCTTCAACGCCGCCTCGTACAGGCTGAGTTTGCCGGGGAAGTAGTGGTAGACGAGCGGCCGCGAGATGCCGGCGGCCGTCGCTATCTCGTCGATGGAGACCTCGTCGGGCGAACGCCGGCTGAAGAGGTCGAGGGCGACACCGATCAGCTGCTGCCGCCGCTCCTCGACGCCCATCCTGCGGCGAACCCCGGTACTCATGCGAACACCTTACCGACCGGATTCGGCCGCCGGTGTCCGGCCGTCGGGCACCGGCGCCGGTCAGTGGAGTCCGGCGATCCGCTCCCCGTCCGCCAGTGTGCCGGCCAGCTCGGCTTGGGCGCCCCGGGTGGCCCCGGCGACCAGCAGCGGGCCCCGCGCCGACGCGGTCACCCCGCCCGTCGCCGCGACGGACGCCGTCCCCGGACCGCCCGCGGCCAGCAGGTACCAGTGCCCGCCCGCCGACTTCCACAGCACCCCGGCCAGCACGTGGGGATCGCGCGGCCCGCAGGCCGGTACGTCCGTGGCCTTGGCGACGACCGCCCCGGTGGCCCCGCCCGGCGTACGGAACTGGGCCAGCGCGGCGGTGCCGTCACCGCGCCAGGTCTCCGCCCGGGTGCACACCCACGCACCGTCCCCGCTGCCGTCGGGCAGCGGCTGTTCGGCGTAGGCCCAGGCGTTGACGCTCCGGATGCCCGCCGACCGCTCGGCCGCCAGCGAGCAGGCGAACGGCGCCCAGGTGCGCAGCCGTGCGGCGCCGGTCAGTTCCCCGGGCGCGCCGGGCCGGCCGGTCGTCAGGTGGGCCGGGACCAGCTCGCCGAGGTCGCCGACCACCTGGGTGCCGGAGGGACCGGCGGTCAGCTGGAGCACGGTCCACGAGGTGCAGGCACCGGCCCGCAGGGCGGGGCTGGCCAGCGGCGCGGTCACCCCGTCGGTCATGGCCAGCGCTCTCGCGGGCGCCTGCGGCTTCGTCAGGTCCCGCTGGGCAGCCTTGCGCACCCACGGCGCGGTCAGGTAGCGGACGTTGCCGTCGGCACGGCCCAGCACCAGCGCGCTCGCCCCGGCGCCCGTCGCGCCGTCGACCCGGGCGAAGTCGAGGGCCGCGCCGCGGGTGCCGTCCCTCGGCTCGGCGTACCGGGCGACGCGCAGGCCGTCGTAGAGCAGCACCACACGGGCGGTGTCGACCTCGCCCGCGTACAGCAGCTGCGGCGGGCCGGCCGGGCCGCCGGTCGCGGTGCCCGGCGTCGCCGAGATGCGGACCGTCCCCCCGGGGCGGGCCCAGACCGCGAGCGCGCGGCGCAGCAGGGCCGTGTCCCCGGTGAGCGGACCGCGCGCCGGCCACACCGAGAAGTCGGTGCGCGCCGAGGTCTGCCAGGCGGTGGGGGAGACCCGGGTCAGCCTGCCGGGGTCCAGGGCGGCCTCGGCGGCCGGGTTCTCCGCGTAGACGGGCGCGGCGGCGCCGTCCGGGCCCCAGCCGCCGCCCGGCAGTGCCACCAGCACGCCGCACACCGCGAGCGCGGCGGCGGCGGCGAGCGCGGCCCTGGCGTGCTGGCGGCGCCGCGCCAGGTCGGTGGGCCGGGCCTGGAGCGCGCACGGGTCGAACTCGGGGGAGGCGAGCAGCCCCGGCTCGGCGGGCACGCTCTTCGCCGAGGCGAGCGCGCCGCCCGGGTCGTCCACGCCGGCGGCCTCCAGCACCTCGCGGACGTCCCGGTCGGACAGCTGCTCCAGGCCGCGCAGCACGTAGGCGGCGCGGGCCGGGGCGGACAGGGCGGACAGCCGCTGGTCCAGCGCCAGCGCGTCCGCGCCGCCCGAGCGCGGGAACAGCCGCAGGCCCCACACCAGGGGCAGCGGCGGCGGCAGCTGGGAGAGCCGGGGCAGGCCCGTGCGCGGGCGGGCCGCCTCCAGGGCCGCCCGCACGACCCGGCCGCGTAGGTAGGCGTAGCCGGGGTCGTCCGTCCGGCCCGCCGCCTGGGCCGGGAGCACGGCCGGCCGCTTGCGGCCGCGGGGCAGGGCGCGCTGGGCGAGGGCGTGTGCGGTCAGCACCCGGCGACTGCGGCCGGGGCCCGGCGGCAGCACGAGGTAGGCGAGCCGGACCAGCCGGGGGTAGTGCTCGACGAGCGCGGCCTCGGCCTGCTCGGCGCCGACGGGAGCGGCGGTGGCGGGTGCGTGACGCGGGGCTACATCCTGTGACTGCACGTCCGGAAGAACGAGTGAGCCGTGGGTTGGTCACCGCCGGACGAGTGGTTCACGCCTCCGGTGCGGTGAGGGCGCGGGCGTAGACCGCCATCGACCGCTGGTAGCGCGGCAGATGCGGGGCCAGGGCGCCGAGCACCAGGGCGAGCCCCTCGCGGTCCCGGCCGAGGGAGGACAGGCACAGGGCGAGGACGGCGCGGACGGCGTCGTCCAACTCGTCCGACGGCGCGTCCAGTTCGGGCGTGAGCAGGCGGACACCCTCCGCCGCCTGCCCGGTGTTGCGCAGCGAACTCGCCAGCTGGATGCGGGCCCGGCGGCCCCGGTACCCCGACAGGCCGCGGGCCAGCGCCAGCCGGTACAGCGGCACCGCCCGGTCCGAGTGGCCGGTCGAGTCCCAGGCACAGGCCGACTCGAAGGGGCCCAGCGGGCTCTCGGCCGGCAGCTCGGCGACCAGGCCCTCGATCACCCCGCGGAACTCCTCCGCCCGCTCCTGCGGATAATCGGCGAAGGACGCCCAGGCGGCGGCCACGCGGTCTTCCCAGTCCTCGTTCACCGCGCCACCCTCGCACACGAGTACGCGGCGCGGCGAGGGATTTGAGCGCGGGGGAGCCGGGAGCCGTATCCGTGGACGCCGGGGCACGCCCGGCGCACCGGACCCGGAGGAACAGATGAGGTTGACAAGGCTGCTGCTCGGCGCCGCCGCCGTGACGGCGCTGGCGGGCTGCGCCCCGGACGGTCGCACCGAGGCGGTGCCGCCCACCGCCACCGGCAGCCTGGAGCACCTGGCCGCCGAGGTGCGCTGCGCGCCGGACATGCAGACCGACGCCGACGAGATCCGGCAGGCCATCTGCCGCAACGACGACGGGCGGTTCATCCTCGCCACCTTCGCCACCGACCGCGGCCAGCGCGAATGGATCAACGACGCCAAGGACTACGGCGGCCACTACCTCGTCGGCCGCAAGTGGGTGGCCGTCGGCGACGACGGGGTGGTCAAGGCGTTGCGCGGCACGCTCGGCGGCGACCTGGAGACCGGCACCGACCACCACGCGCACGGCGGCTGATCCGGCGGCGCCGCGGGCACGGCGAAGGCCGGTGACGGGAGGGGGTCTCGTCACCGGCCTTCTGTCATGCGCCCCTCGGAGGGATCAGGAGCAGTTCTGGCCCCGGTTGAGGCAGTTGGCGATCCTGTTGGCCAGTCCGTTCTTCGTGATGCTGATGAAGTCGTCGTGGTCCGTGGCCGCCTTGTGCAGCTGTTCCGGGAAGCCGTCCACCGCGTAGGCGTTCTTCACCTGGCCGTTCTGCACGGTGGGCGGGGCGATGTCGTACACCAGCCGCATCGTCAGCTGCGGAATGGCCTTGAAGCCGTTCGGGCAGACCCCGCTCGCCGGGTCGGGGAACGCGACGTGCGTACGGTGGTTGGCGCTGTCGGTGTTCTGGCCGTCCCAGCAGCTCTGGAAGGCGAACGTGCGCACCACCTTGCTGCCCTGCGGGCAGATCGGGTACTGCTGCGTCAGCTGCACCTTGTTCTCGAAGCCGGTGCAGCTCCAGTGGGCGTTGGCGTTGGCCAGGCCGTTGGTGGTGGTCTTGGCGTCACCGGTGATGATCCGCAGGAACTGCGGCATCGCGACCACCTTGGCGGCCGGGCTGCCCACGTACTTGATCTGGGCCTGGGACGGGGTGAGGATCTTGCCGACGTTGCCTTCCTTGCCGCCGCCGTCCTTGTTCTGGTCGAAGTCCTGGCTGCCGTCCTGGACCCGTACGACCGGCCAGTAGTACGACGACAGGTCGCTCCGGTTCTGGCAGCTGGTGCCGCCCTGGAGGAACGTGTTGTTGCTGGCGAAGGCGTCGATCTTCTGGTTGCCGACGTAGTCGTGCAGGTGGTGCGCGCCGTTGGTCACGCCGGGCGCCACGATCACGTTGTCGGTGTTGTGGTTCTTGTTGGCGTTCACCCCGCAGCGCGTGGTGAAGGTGCCGGTCGAGGCGTTGCCGCTCCGGCGCGGCTTGCCCTGGACGTTCGGCGCCACCTTGGTGATGTCGACGAAGTCGGCCGCCGCCGGACCGTTGCCGGCCTGGCCGCCGACATTGCCCTGCTGCTGGCCGTTCTGGCCCTGCTGCTGGCCGCCGGTGTTCTGCTGGCCGCCGTTCTGCTGCTGCCCGCCGGTGTTGTTCTGCTGGCCACCGTTGTTGTTCTGCTGACCGCCGTTCTGCTGGCCGCCGGCGTTGGTCTGGTTGGCGGCCTGCGTCGTGCACGCGGCGAGCTGCCGGAGCGCGTCGTTGAAGGAGCCGCCGACCCGCCGGATGTCGATCCGGATCCGGTCGATCGTCGCCGCCCGCTTCTCCTTCAGGGGGCCGACGATCGCGTTCTGCACGAAGCTCGCGTCCCTCGACTGGGCGTTACGGGTGGCGGCGAGCCGGGTGTAGGCCTCGGTGATCTGCTTGTCGAGGTTGGCCAGCTCCGTCGCCACGCCCTGCCGGGCCGCGTTCGGCACGTTGGTCAGCTTCTGCCCGACATCGGGGCAGGAGATGGTCGCGACCTGCGCCGTCGCGGCCTTGGTCTGGTTGCCTCCCCACGTCTGATGGTCCGGCTCGTGCGCCGAGGCGTAGAAATTCGCCCAGATCAGCCCGCCCCCGCCGAGCGCTAGGGCCGCCGATGCGGCTATGGCCTTGGTGGCCAGCGGCGTACGGCGTTTTCGTGTGTTGCGTCCCATGGAACTCCTCTGACTTCCTTGCGGGGCAGCATCGAGGCGCCCGACAGGAGTGAAGCGGCGCCCTTCCATACGCACGCCGCCGCCGAGGTGTTCAGCCCTCGCGCCGGTTCTTCACCGGACCACCACGCGATCCGCGTCCCAACAGGCGTTTGACCAGCGGAAGTTCCGAAAAGAATCAGCGGTCGCGGTCCAGGTGGGCGAGCACGGCCAGAACGCGCCGGTTGTCATCGTCCGACACCTCCAGGCCCAGTTTGCCGAAGATGTTGGAGGTGTGTTTCGCAATGGCCCGTTCCGTCACCACCAGCTGGGCCGCGATGCCCGCGTTGGACCGGCCCTGCGCCATCAGCTCCAGCACCTCCCGCTCGCGCGGGGTGAGCCGGGCCAGCCCCCGGTCGCCGGCCGACCGCCGCGACAGCAGCTGCTGGATCACCTGCGGGTCCATCGCCGTACCGCCCGCCGCCACCCGGCGCACCGCGTCCACGAACTGGTCCGTGTCGAACACGCGGTCCTTGAGCAGGTAGCCGATGCCGCCGTCGCCGTCGGCGAGCAGCTCGCGCGCGTACAGCTGCTCGACGTGCTGGGAGAGGACCAGCACCGGCAGCCCGGGCCGCTCCCGCCGGGCCGCCAGCGCGCACTGGAGACCCTCGTCGGTCTGCGTCGGCGGCAGCCGTACGTCCACCACCGCCACGTCCGGCGCCGACTCGGCCAGCGCCCGCGCGAGTTCGGGGCCCGACCCGACGGCGGCGGCGATCTCGAAGCCGTAGGCCTCCAGCATCCGCACCAGTCCGTCGCGCAGCAGGAACAGGTCTTCGGCTAGGACAACACGCACGGGATCTCCATGGTCACCATGGTGGGACCGCCGGCGGGGCTGCTGACGGCCAGGACGCCGTCGAATGTACCGAGCCGCCGCTCCACACCGGCCAGCCCCGAGCCGGGCCCGGCCGCCGCGCCGCCCTGCCCGTTGTCCGTGACGGTGATCCGCAGCCGGCCCCCGTCGTGGTGCACGTCGATCCAGATCCGGTCGGCCCCGGAGTGCTTGACCGCGTTGGTGAGCACCTCGCCGACCGCGAAGTAGGCGGCCGACTCCACCGGCGCCTCCGCCCGGCCGGACAGCTCCACCGACACCTCCGCGGCCGTCGGCAGCCGCAGCGCCAGCGCCCGCACCGCGTCCCCGAGTCCCCGTTCGGCGAGGACCGGCGGGTGGATGCCGCGCACCAGGTCGCGCAGCTCCTCCAGGGCCTCCGCCGAGTTCCGCCGGGCCTGGGCTAGCAGCCCCTTGGCCCGCTCCGGGTCCCGGTCGACCAGCGCCTCGATGGTGCCCAGGTCCATGCCCATCGCGACCAGCCGGGCCTGGGCGCCGTCGTGCAGGTCCCGTTCGATGCGGCGCAGTTCGGCGGCCGAGGTGTCGACCGCGTCCTGCCGGGTCTCGGTCAGCACCCGCACCCGCTCCACGAGTTCCCCCTGGTCGCCGCCGAGGACGGCCCGGGTGAGCCGGAAGTGGGCGAGGAGCAGCCGGGGGGCGAACCGGTGGGCGAGGACCAGCACCGCGGCGCCGAGCGCGGCGGCGAGGAAGGCGGTGGCCTCGCCGGTGACCGGCACGAAGGCGTACCAGTAGGTGTCGGCCGGACCGGAGACGTACGCGCGCCACAGTCCCGCCGGCAGCAGCAGTCCCTGGAGCGGGAAGAACAGCACCAGGGCCGGGAGCAGGGCGGTGAAGAAACCGGCCGTCGCGTCGACCAGCAGCCAGCGCACGTCCCGCCAGGTCTGCGGGTCGCTGAGCAGGGTGCGGGTGCGCGTCCAGGGGCCGGCGCCGTCCGGGACGGGCCGGTACGCCACCGGTATGCGCACCCCGCACCACTCCTCGGCCAGCCGGCGCCGGGTGTCCGCGTAGCCCCTCAGCACGCCGAGCATCCGGGGCGCCAGCAGGAACCCGAGGCCGACCGGCAGGAGTTCCAGCGAGACCAGGGTCAGGATGAGGCACAGCAGCGTCACCGGCAGCATCACCAGGGCGAGGACGAGTCCCCGTACCGCTGCCAGCACCGCCTGCCGGGCGCGGCCGCGGAAGTCGTCCTCGTGGGTGTCCGTTTCCATGACGCCAGTCTGTCCGGCGCGGCCCGCCCGGTCACGGGGCGGAGCCCCACGTCAGGGGGTGGTGCCAGGTACACCCCCGGCGCCCGCCAGCACCCTGGCCTCCACCCGCGGGTCCAGGCCCGGCGCGGGGCGGTCCGGCCGCGGCGGCACCGTGCCGCCGGCCTCCGTCATCCACCGCCAGGTGTCGGCGACCGTCTCGGCGACGGGCCGGCAGACCAGGCCCGTCGCCAGCGCCCGCGACACGTCGGCGCCGTACACGGCGGTGTGCAGCTCGCTGTCCGGCGGCACCCACACCGGCAGCTCGGTCCACGGCTCGATCCCGGCGCCGAGGATCACCTCCGGGTCGGTCCAGCGCAGCTCCGCCCGCGCGCCGGTCACGCGCGCACAGGCCCGCAGCAGCTCTTCGGTCGTGGTGTGGCCGAGCGGACCGGCCAGGTTGTACGGTCCGCCCAACTCCCCCTCCACGGCGCCCAGCAGCCAGTCGGCGAGGTCACGCGCGTCGACGTACTGGACGGGCAGCCCGCCCGGTCCCGGGGCGAGGACCGGGCCGCCGCGGGCCATCCGGTTCAGCCACCAGGGCAGCCGGCCGACGTTCTCGTACGGACCGAGGATCAGCCCGGCCCGTACCAGCAGGGAACCGGCGGCGCCGAAGGCCCCGACGGCGGCCAGTTCACCGCCCCGCTTGTCCCGGGCGTAGTCCGTCGACTCCGCGCCGGCGGCGGCACCCTCGACCAGCGGGGCGTCCTCCGCGTCGCCGGCCACCCGGGGCCAGGCGTACACCGACCGGCTGGAGACGTACACGTACCGCCCGGCCCGGCCGCGCAGCAGCCGGGCCGCCGCGTCCACGGCACGCGGCGCGCCCGACCAGGTGTCGACCACGGCGTCCCAGCCGCCGCCGGCCGCGGCGAGCGCGGCGAGACCGCCGGCGGCGGTCCGGTCACCGTGCAGCACCCGCGCGCCCGGCGGCGGCCGGTGCCGTCCCCGGTGGAAGACGGTCACCTCCCAGCCGCGCCCGAGCGCGCCCTCCACGACGGCCCGCCCCACGAACTCCGTACCGCCCAGCACCAGAAGTCTCATGCCGGGAGAGTGCCCCGTCCGGGGGCGGACCGGAACCGGACTCTGCCGAGGGCAGAGCCAGGACCTTTCGTTCGGATTAGGCCGGCCATGCAGTGCGGTGCCTGTCAGCCCACCTGCGCGTGCCGGGCCCCGCGACGCCGGGATGATCCGAACGAACAGGCCCTGGGGTCAACGGCCCGTCGGCGGGGTGTACTTGTAGCCGACGCGGCGCACCGTCTGGATGGTCTGCCGGTGCTGGGCGCCCAGCTTGCGGCGCAGCCGCGCGATGTGGACGTCGACGGTGCGGCCGTCACCGACGTGGCCGTACCCCCACACCGTGGTGACCAGCTGGTCGCGGGTGTGCACCCGGTGCGGGTGCGCCACCAGGTGGGCCAGCAGTTCGAACTCCAGGTAGGTGAGGTCGAGTTCGCGACCGTTGACGCTGGCGGTGCGCTGCACGGCGTCGATCCGCACCAGCGGCTCGGTGCCTCCGCTGTCCCCGGTCTCGTCACCGGGCTCGGTGTCCCGCTCGGCCGTCGGCCGGTCCGGGACCGCGACCGGCAGGAACGGGGGCCGCTGGTCGGCGGGGACCAGCACCAGGTAGCCGACCATCGGCGGCTGGCCGGGCAGGGTGGGCAGCGTGTGCTGCGGCGCGGGCAGCCAGGTGGCGCCCGGCGGCAGGAAGTCCGCGACGTCCACCACCTCGTCCCGGTCGACGGCGCGCAGCCGGTGCCGGGAGGTGTTCTGGGCGGGGGAGTCGACGGTGGCGGTGGAGAGGGAACGGGTGGTCGCCATGAGAGGTCAGCTCTTTCGCGCGAGAGGTTCGTCGGGCAGGACGGCGGCCGCGATTCGTGGTCGGGCGCGCCGGGGACGTACGTCGTTTCGCGCTGGCCGAAGGCCGGGGGTACGGCTTTAGAGGGCCCGCGCGTTCATCGCGCGGCAACACACACGGTCGAAGTCGTGGTGTTGGCGGGAAGGCCAGAACGGCTCGAGGTCGTGACGACCCGTCGCGGGGATCTTCTGGAAGCCGACCATGGGCCCATTGAAGCAGAGGCGCACGTCCGGAAGGAGTCTCCTCTCACTGCTTGGACGCTTCCTTGGCATGAAATTGACGTTGCGCGCGACCACGGCACCGGACGAAACCACTGGTCACAGGCGTGATGATCGGTTCGGACGTCCGGGAATCCGTCTCACTGTCCGGACGGTACGGCCACCGCCGGGGGCGGTGGAACGCGTGAGGGGCGCCCGCCGTGACGGCGGGCGCCCCTTCGGTGCGGGCGGCGGTCCTCCAGGCGGCACCGCCGTCCTTCACCGGCGACCGGGCCGGGGTGTCAGCCCACCTTCTCGATCACCGCCCGCCGGATGAGGAACTTGCCCGGCTCGCGGACCTGTTCGAACGCCGCGTTGTTCAGCAGCACGCAACTGCCGGAGACGGACGTCACCTTCACCGTGGTCGACTTGTTGTTGTCCAGGTTGGTGACCTTCAGCGTCGTCCCCGCCGGGAACTGGCCGCTGGACGCGGCCGGGGCGCCGCCCTCACCGGAGAGCGTCACGGTGGACCCCTTGCACACCTGCTGGCCGGCACCCTGCTGGGCACCTCCCGCCGGTTTCCCGGCGTCCCCGGCCTGCTGGCCCGCGCCCTGCTGCCCGGCGCCCTGCTCGGCGCCTCCCGCCTGCTGGCCGGCACCCTGTTGGGCACCCCCGGCCGGCGCCGACTGGGAGTCCTGAGCCGACTCCCCGACGGTGCAACCGGACGCCTTCTGCTGGACCTTGATCTGGGCGATGACCGCCTGCCGGTTGGCGATCCGGGCCGCGGACTGCGCGTCCGGGTTCGCCTTCTGGCCGTCGATGAACTTCTGGTTGTTGCCGAGAGCGGTGGCGAGCCCCTGGCAGACCGTCGTGTCACCGGCGGAGAGCGTCCTCGCCTGCGGTGGCTGCGCGGCGCCGGACGTGCCGGCCAGCGCGAAGGCCCCACCGCCCGCCACCGCCGCGGCGCCGACGAGCAGCGCGATCTTCTTCTTCGTACCGGGACTTCTCCTGCGCGACATGCGCGCCTCCTGAAGAGCTAGGGGAGCGTACGCCGCTATGTACGAGATACCGAACGAAGTGACTCAGTGGTCCGGGTGCCGACTCAAGTAACCTGGATCACAGCGGAGTTGAGAAGCGTTCAGCTCCCGCTGCCGCGGGACACCGCCTCCCGTACGGCCTCCTCGGTGCGCCCGACAAGGGCGGTGCCGTCGTCGGCGGTGATGATGGGCCGCTGGATCAGCCGGGGGTGCTCGGCGAGGGCCGTGATCCACCGGCCCCGTGACGCCTCGTCCCGCGCCCAGCCACCCATCCCCAGTTCCTCGGCGACCGCCTCCTGGGTGCGGGTGATGTCCCACGGCTCCAGGCCCAGCCGCTCCAGCACGGCCCTGATCTCGTCCTCGCCGGGCACGTCCTCGAGGTAGCGGCGGACGGTGTATTCCGCCTTCTCGGCGTCCAGCAGGGTGAGCGCGGCACGGCACTTCGAGCAGGCCGGATTGATCCAGATCTCCATGCGGCACACCGTACCCGGCTCCGCCTCTGTTCGAATTCGCGGCGCCTCGTCAGCCCCACCGCCACCTGCCGTGACGGAGCTCCAATTCCCGTCGTCACCTGCGGCTTTGTCGATGTCCATGCACCCCCGGTTGTCAGTGCCCGGCAGTAGAATGGAAGCAGTGTTCGAGGGTGGACGCCGGGACCCCCGGCGGTCGCCCTGACCGCGACAGGAGGATGCCCGTGCCCGCTGCCGCCCTGAGGCCGAAGCCGTTGCCGACCCAGTCCACCGCCCAGCGATCCGTGCTGTTCGACTCGCCCTACGAGCCCGTGGTCAAGCGCCCCCTGCCGGCCGGACGGCCGCGCGAGTGGTACGTCGCGCACAACCGGCGCCTGAAGGCCATGCGCCTCGCCATAGCCCTGCTCGACTCGGGCGTCCATCAGCCGGGCGAGGCCCGGAACGAGACCATCCACGCCACGGCGGAGCGGATCGGGATGCGTCCGCCGTCCGACACGACGTGCCACATGGTGCGGGCGCTGATGCGTTACTCCCGCTGAGCCGCCCCCGGCCGCCGGGGGCCCCCCCCCGGGGGGGGGCCCCCCCCCCCCCCCCCCCCCGCCCCCCCCCCCCCCCCCCCCCCCCCAAACACAACAACCCAACCC